>NZ_JARWOJ010000306.1 GCF_029868625.1 Nocardia neocaledoniensis
GTACAGCGATCCCGAACCCGGCACCGAACCGCCTACCAACCTCTATGGCCTCGCCGAGGACCTGCCCGAGACACCGGTTCCCGATGTCGTGCCCGGGACGTATCTGATCAACCACGACCGCCGCGTCTACCTCCTCGTTGAATCCACGTCCGACGAGGACGAGGTTCATCCCCTTCCCGCGCTCACTCTTGAAGGCGCCGACGGCGACATCGAGGACGAGCACGGCCAGATCGGGTCCTGGGCGCGCCAACGCATCAGCGTCGCCGACACCGCGCCCACCGGATACACCGAAGTCGAGTTCCGCGCCTGGTTCGACTGACCCACCGCCACCCCGCCCGCGGGTGCCGTAGCAGGCATCGCTCGCTGTCGGTTGGCGACGTCGTCTCCATCGGCGGTCGCCTGCGCGCCCGCCTGCGCGCCCGCCTGCGCGCCCGGCTGGGCGCCGATCGCGCCGCCGGGCTCAGCGCCGGCGGCGGTGGGGATCACCCGCGCTCCACCGGCTGATCCCCACCCGAAACTTCCGCATCACCCCCGCCTCTGCTCACCACTGCTGCACCCAGCCCGTACTTGCCCGCCCCCGCACATCGCCACCCCTCCCGCAACCCTTCCGCGCTCCCCTACACCTCCCCTTCGCTTCTCTCCGCCCATTTAAAAAGCAGACATCTGGCATCTCGGATAACGATCCGATAACGTCCGTGTCGATAGTTGTCCATCGTCGCCCAGAGTTGTCGAACCGAAGTAATTGCCCCTTGCGGCAACATAATTCATCGATGCCTCATGGAGGCATGGTCGCGACTATTCATCGAGTCGCCGCAGGAAACGGCTACCAATATTATCTGCGTCAAACCGCTGCCAACGACCGAACCGCTCGCGGGCGGTCATCGCTGTCGCAGTACTACTCCGATCATGGTGAAGCACCCGGACGCTGGCACGGCACCGGCCTGGGCGCCCTCGACCTCACGGCCGGGTCGGAAGTGACCGAGTCCCAGATGAAGTCACTGTTCGGGGAAGGTCTTCACCCGAACGCCGAGCAGATCAGGACCGAGGTCTACGCACGCCAGATCGCGCTCGGCGCAAGCGACCGTGACGCCACCCGAGCGGCCGAGAAGGCAACGAAACTGGGCAACAAGTTCGCCGCCTATGAGGTTCGTTCGGAGTATCGGAAACGTTGTTCTCAGGCCTACCGCGCACATAATTCAGCACGGAATATGGAGCCCACTGCCGCCATTTCCGATGACGAGCGTGCACGCATTCGCACACAAGTGGCGACTGAAATGTTCACTGACGAGTACGGTCGCGCACCATTGAACGCGAGAGAGTTGTCTGGTTGGGTCGCCAGAAACTCGCGTGTCAACCAGGCCGCGCTGGCCGGTCTCGAGATCACGTTCTCCCCGGTGAAGAGTGTTTCGGTGTTGTGGGCGTTGGCCCCACCGGAGATGGCGCGGCGGTTAGAGGCTGCCCACCAGCGCGCGATCCGTGATGCGTTGGCGTGGTTGGAACGCAACGCCGTGTTCACCAGGCTCGGCCGCAACGGCGTCCGTCACGCCGAGGTCGAAGGCATCGTCGCGGCTTGCTTCACCCATCGCGACAGCCGCGCAGGCGATCCCGACCTGCACACCCACGTCCTGGTCGCGAACAAGGTCCGCACCCTGGACGGCAAGTGGCGCACGATCGACTCGCGTTTGTTCCATGAAGCGGCCGTCACGGTCTCGGAGATCTATGACTCCCGCCTCGAGCACTACCTCGAACTCGCCCTCGGCCTGCAGTTCGAAACCCGCCCTGACCGCGATATCCACCAGGTCCCGGTCCGCGAAGTCATCGGTGTCCCGCTGGAACTGATCCATGCCTGGTCGCAACGAGGTACCGCGATCAACGCACGCTTGGACCGGCTCACCGCCGATTTCCAGGCAACCTTCGGCCGCGAACCCACCCCGGAAGAGGTCTACGGGCTCGCCGATCGAGCGACATTGGATACCCGCCCGGCCAAACACCTTCCGGAATCACACACCCAGCAACGGCAAACCTGGCTAGCCCAAGCCACCACGGTGCTCGGTGGCCGTGAACCCGTTGAAGCGGTGATGGTGGCCGCGATGTCGGTGCCACCGATACCACGGCCGGACCCCGATGCCGCGTTCATCGCCGCGACCGCCGAACGTGCGTTGGCCGCGGTGTCGGAGCGGCGCTCGACGTGGCGGCCGTTCAACCTGCGAGCCGAAGTCGAACGCCAGCTCCGCGGCCGGATCAGCCCCGCCGACTGGGCCTGGGTCCCCGACAAAGTCGTCGCCGCAGCACTCTCACCGCGGTCTACGATCGCGCGCGGTGATCCCGACCTCACCGAAGAACCCGGGCTACGCGCCGTGCCGACATGGTTGCGCCACCGCGACGGCACCCCGGTTCACGTTCGTCCGAACTCCCAGATCTACACCACCGAAACCACTCTCAGCGTCGAAGCCGCACTCATCGAACTGTCCATCGAGCCCGGCGCCCGCACCCTGGACCCCGACCTGCTCAACAGCGCGATCGCGGAATACAACACCGCGCATCCTGATCGGCCGCTCAATGCCGGCCAGGTCGGTGTCATCTCCTCCTTCGCCACATCCGGATTACGCGTGCATACTGCGAACGCTCCGGCCGGCACCGGCAAGACCACCGCTATGCAAGTCCTCACCAGCGCATGGCATTCCAGCGGCGGCACCGTCCTCGGAATGGCCCCCACCGCCGCGGCCGCCGCGGTTCTCGGGCAGTCGATCGGCACCCGCGCCGAAACCGTCGACAAGCTACTCGACGTCATCAACCGCCACACCGTCCGCGCGGATTCGCCCACGAACGTGCGGGATCATCCGCCCTCGTTGCCGCAGTGGGTCCTCGATATCGACAACACGACGCTGGTGATCGTCGACGAGCACGTCAAACTCGGCAACGCCAAACGGCTGCAGCTGCTGCAGTTCCTGTCCCGACGCGGGGCCACGGTGCGCTGCATCGGCGACGACAAACAACTGCCCGCGATCGACGCCGGTGGCGCCGACGCCGACATGAACGCCGCATCCCCCGAACAAACCCTGACGCTGTCACACGTCGTCCGGTTCGCCTCCACCGGCGAAGCAACCGCGTCGATCGGGCTGCGCGAGGGCGACCCAGCCGCGCTGGCCTGGTATCTGGACAACAACCGCATCCACGCCGGGCACACCGGATCGGTCTACGACGACACCTACACAGCCTGGGCCGCAGACAGTGTCGCCGATCGGGACGCGGTCATGTTGGCGCCCACCCACGAGGTCGTGACCGCGCTCAACGCACGCGCCCGCGCCGACAGACTCACCCGAACCGGCACGAAACCGGAGGCGGAAGTTGTCCTCGCGGACGGTCTTTGCGGCTCTGTCGGTGACATCGTGCGCACCCGACGCAACAACCCGACGCTGCGTTTCGGCGACACCGACTGGGTCCGCAACGGCTACTCCTGGACCATCACCGCCGTCCACGAGGACGGTTCAGTGACGGTGTCGCACCGACGCGGCGGCAGCGACAGCGACACAACCGTCCGGCTTCCGGCCGAGTACGTGCGCGCCCATGTGCATCTGGGGTATGCCGCGACGATCGATTCCGCGCAGGGAATCACCGCCGACACCTGCCATGTCGCGTTGTCCGGGCGTGAATCCCGCCAACAGTTCTATGTCGCGATGACCCGCGGGGTCCACGCCAACCATGCCTACCTCGCGACCGCCCTCGACGGCGCCGAAGGCTCGATCTACACCGAACCCGCCGTCTACCCACGCACCGCGGTCGAAGTATTGCAGCGTGTCTTGGCGCGCGACGGGGCACAGAAATCCGCGCACACCGAACTTCGCGACGCCCTGGATCCGGCACTGCGCATCGGGCGGGCGGTCGATATCTACCTCGACACCCTCGGCCTGACTGCCGAACAGGCCCTCGGCAGCGAGCGTCTCACAGAACTCGACCATGCTGCCGACACCATCCACCCCGACCTGACCGACAGCCCCGCCTACCCGGTCCTGCGTCAACATCTGGCCTTGATCGCCCTCACCGGCGCCGACCCCGTCGCCGCTCTCCGCGCCGCCGCAGATAAGCGGGAACTCGATACCGCCGATGATCTCGCTGCGGTGCTGGACTGGCGACTGGACCCGACCGGCGCCCATTCTGCCGGCACCGGACCACTGTCCTGGACGCCGGGACTACCCCACGGCGTCACCGATCAGGCCCTCGCCGAACCTGTTCGGGCCCGTGAGCGAATTGTGGCCGCTCTTGCCGAACAAATCAGGGACACCGCGCGAGGGTGGACACCGGCCACCGCACCCGCGTGGGCTCGCCCACTGCTCGGGACCGATCCCTCGTTGCTCGGCGAACTCGCTGTGTGGCGGGCCGGACTCGGGGTCCCCGACACCGACACCCGACCCACCGGACCCGACCGCTACACCGACCTCGAACGCCTGCACCAGAAACGTCTGCAACAACGCGTCATCGACGCCTACGGTGACCCAGCGCTGCCACGCAATCAGTGGGCCGAGGTCGTCGACGACATCGATGCTCGAATCAGCACCGACACCTTGTGGCCGGTCGTGGCCGGCAAAATCGACCTCGCCGACCGCGCCGGACTCGACATCACCACCCTGCTAACCGACGCTGCGGCCCAACGACCACTACCTGACGAGATGCCCGCTGCGGCCTTGTGGGCGCGCCTGGAACTGGAACCATCCGCCCTCGACACCACCGGCACCGACCCTCTCCACCCCGACTGGTTACCCGACCTCGAAGCTGTCCTCGGCACCGACACCGCCGAACAGCTCACCACCGAACCGGCCTGGCCTCGGGTCGTCGCCGCCGTCGAACGCGCCACCAAATCCTGGTCACCCCGCGATCTGCTCTTCACCGCCTACGAACTACTCCAAGGCGCCCAGCCCGACGATGCCGCACCGCTGCGTCCCGACCAACTCGCGGCGGCACTGGCCTGGCGCATCGACGCACTGCACCACCACACCCCGACACCGCCACCGCCTGCCCAACACGCCGGGGAGGCAGCGCCTGCGCCGAGCACACCGGACGTCGAAAGCGAGTTCACGGTCACCGTCGCTACAGTCGAGCGGGCCGAGCACGAAGCCGAGGACGCTCCTGTCGCTGCCGCTGTCAGCGAACCTGCCGAGGGGGACCTCCCCGCCGGCATCGACCGTATCGCCGAATTGTTCGCGACCGGGCGAGTCGCCGACGCTGTCGCTGCGTTCCGCACCTTCAACACCGGACTAGTCGACGACGAACAAGCGGTCCTCACCGCTATCTCGGAAACGCTGTACCAGTACAGCTTCCCCGTCGCACAAGCCCGACTCCGCTGGGCTGCACAGCTATTCCCCCAACACAAAGCGCTGATCCAGGCGTGCACACCCACGACAGATCCACACGTCTTCCGCCGTGACACCGAACCCGACCACAACCGCACCCAGCCCGCCTACAACCACCGCGAACGCTTCGACCCCACCATCACACCGGCTGCTGTTGACCCGATTAAGGCCGCAGGCAACGACGTGGTCGATACCTATCTCGCCGACCCTGACACCCTCGACCGCCGCGATCCGACGTCGACGACCACCGCCCGGGCGGCATCGGGTGGGCTTCCGATCGACTACGACCGGGCCGCGATACCCGTCATCGTTGGCCTGCCGTGTGTCGATTGCAGCATCGAACGTCCCGGCAACGCCAGCTCTCCCGTGCCCCCCAGAATCTCCGACGACGGCCTGTGCCACGACTGCCGCGACAACGAGCGCCCAGGCATCCCCGAACACAACCCGGCAGAACACCTCACCGCACGATGCGCCCACATCACCGAGACACACCCTGCGCCTGCGGCTTTGGCGATGCTGCGCCGCGACTGGCGCACACTCGACCCGCCCAGGCGCGCACTCATCGAGCAATGGCTGACCGACAACCCGCTCACCGAACAACCACTTCCTGTCCTCGCCCCGCTGCAACGTCTCTCCGACCGCGCCCTGGCCGAGGCGATCGACGGACTTACCCAGCGGCTCAGCAACATCGCAACAGAAGCCGAAATCTTCGCGCCGATTCGGCAGGACGACCTCCATGCGCCACCAGACCCGAGCGTGGCCGAACACCGACAAGCCGCCGAGGACGCACAACTGGCCGCCCGCCAGCACGCCCATGAACTCGACACCGCTATCCGAGGCCTCCACGCAACCGCAGCCGCACTCGACACCTCGCGGGAGGAACTCGACGCCCTGCCAGTGACGCGCCGCCGCCAGCGCAAGGCCCTGCAAGAACGCATCAACACCTTGGTCCGCGAACACCGTGGACGCAGCGACGCGCACGAACAGATTCGCAGCGCCGCACGGGCCGCGAACCGTCACGCCAACGAGCTGCTTGCCCTTGCCGAACGCACCGCCGCCGAGGACGAAAGCCGCCGTCTCGCGGAACAGACACGCGCAACCAGCAGCACTACGAACGAACGCGGACAAGTAGCCGCGGCACTACAAAGTGGGCTGGGTGCCGAACTCGCCGACCACCGTGCAGAACAACAAAGAAGACAAGGGCTTTCACACCGGCAGCGACGTCTCGAGGAACGTGCCCGTGCCGAACATGTGACCACGGCAGAGGATTTCAGCTCATACGGGTTCACGCACCTAGACGGGAACAAGCCGAGTCCAGGGCCGGACCTCGGTCGATGACCACACAATCTTGCGGTAGCCGAGCGAGGGTGTGGCCTTGGATCGCGGCCTGGTTTCCCGGAAGTGGAAAGACCTCAGCGGTCTCGCCGGACATCCGATGCGACGACGACCAAGGTGTCCCCGGAATCTCCGCAAGCTTGCCGAGTCAAGGCTCAGCAATCAGGATTGCCTGGTGCTCCCAGGCTGTACTACACAGGACCGCTGACCCGAATGACCAACTTCACCGAACGAGAGCGCAACGGCAATCGAGCCTGCCCCCTCCGGCAGGTATTCGATTCCGGAATTCTCCTGCGACGAATACCCGTTCCGATCGACGAACCAAGGAGCTGCACAACCGCCGGGCGCGGTATTGCCGCCGAACGGCAGGACATTCCCGGGCTGCCAGATCACCGATCCGCCGCGCGTGGAACCATCTCGGACAGGGCCGTCGGGCTACAGCGTGTGTATGGTGCCGACGACCCTCTGTCCAGCCGAGGGCACCGTCGTACCCCATTCCACTGGCGCCACAATCCACGCGCCCGCCGTACCGCTCGTGGCGTGCGAGCCTGAGGTGAGGCCGCACGAGGAAGACGTTCAGCGATCTCGCGTTCCAGGCCTCCCGTTTTCGGCGATGACGTAAGCCAATTCGGTCAGCTCGTGCGGTCCCCGATCGCCTGCGCACTCGTCGCAAATATTGATCATCCGGCCGCCCAGCGGGGCTGCGAAAGCCGGTAGGCCGGTGTCTTGCTCGAGCTCTTCATCCCACTCGATGGTGGTCTCCAACTGACATACGTCGCATGCCCAGGGTTGTTCATCCGTGTCGTTCGTCATTCCACAACGCTACGCCGTGAGATTAGGCAGATCGACCCGAAATCTGCAGTGCCACACAGCGGTTGAAACCTGATCAGATTTCATATATGGCGAGCCAGTACTCCCGCAATTGTCACTGAACCAGATCAAGGGTTGACTGCGGTCGACCAACGTGTAGCCGCGTGCTCGCGTGGTGACTGGAAAGCGTGCAGGAGAGACAGGTTCACCCACGTGTCCCTGCTCGAGGGATCGGAGTATCGGCCAGTACAGCTGCTAAGAGCTGACTAGTAATGTGCGCAAAAACGATTAGGCAGCCGACGCTTGTTCCGTGAACCAGTACACTGCTTCGTCGACGAGAACATCTCCTACCGAGGCGTGTTCGGCAACCACCACCCAGCCCCAGCGCAGACCGCCTCAGTACGTCCCGGCATGGCCGACAGCTGATCCTTTGCACCCGCCAGGCTCGATGCACTGTGCAGCTCGGGGGGTTCTCGTTTCGCGCGGGCAGTCGCTGCACCTTAGTCGGTCGGCTAGCGCGCAGCTTTGATGGCAAGCGTGAGAGCAGAGCTGACAGCGTCTTCTGGCGAAGTGGCGCGCGTAGATTCTGGAACTTCTCTCCCATCGGAGGTAATGATGCGCCACCCTCCGATGGACACGATAGGAACGCCGCCTCTGCGGTTGGCCAGCGCAAGTTCGGAGAGGGTGCCCCATGATCCGCCGATGACGATCACCGCATCAGCCGACTCGACGATGATGGAGTTTCTAGCTTCACCCATGGCGGTGTAGAGGACGGCGGTCAGGCCGTCGCAGACCCTTGTTCGGTCGGTGTCAGGGCGGACGCCGATGACGATGCCTCCTGCGGAAGAGGCGCCTTCGGCTACGGCGGCCATGACGCCGGTTCCACCGCCGCAGATGACGGTGGCGCCTTCTTCCGCAAGGAGTTGTCCGATTCGGGTTGCGTGCTGGGCATCTTCGGCGGTGCAGTCGCGGGGTCCGCACACGGCGACCTGCAGCTGGGGCACGTCAGTCTCTCTCTGCGGTGTAGGTGGTGAAGAGTTCGATCTGTTGAGTCATATCACGGGCGGTGCTGGTCTGGGCTGCGAGTGCGTGCAGTTCGGTTCCTGCGCTGACGACGCGACCGACGATCGGGGTTGTCCGGAGTTCGACGGGAAGGTCAAGGACTCGAGTGATGCGGTAGTGCGCGGCGTCGGCATCGCCGAGCGCCAGGTGCGCGCGGGCGGCATCGAGTTCGGCAGCTGCCCGGAATTCCGCTGGTGAGGAGTCGGCAAGGAGGTCGAGTGCGTTTTCGGCGAGTTCCAGAGCGAGGGTGTTGTGTGTTCGTCCGCCGATAGCGAGGTGGACTTCGGATCCGTAGTAGAGAGCTTTCGCGGGATCGAAGTGCATGACGCCGGGCTCACTGGCGTTGGGGTGAACGTTGGGGGCGAGGTCCAAAGCGAGGTCGAGGGCTGCCATGGCGGCAGCAGTGTTTCCGCGGGCGGCCTGGGCGCGGGCGAGCTGGCTGGCGAGCCGCAGTCGTGTGGAGTGGTCACTGGACTTGGCGAGGCCGTTCTCGGCGAAGTACACCGCTTGGCCGAAGTCGTTGTTCCAGTAGGCCACGTTCGCTTGGATCCAGGAGACGTAGGCACGCAGGTGTTGGTCTTCGGCGAAGTCTGCTGCGAGTTGGGCGGTTCGCGCGTGGGTCTCAGCCGCGCTGGTTCGGCCGAGGTCGGCACAGGCGTGCGCCAGCAGCGCGCAGACTTGGCCGGCGAGCAGGTACAGCGTGGCCGCGGTTCGCGGACGCTGCCGTGGGGCGTCGAGTAGCTGGAAGACTTCTCGGCGGGTCCGGTTGAGCTCGGGGATGAGGGTGATCGGCGGCTTCACCAAATAGTCGACGGCGTGCTGGCCCACCTCGAACCGGAGCTGGTCGAGCACGACGGGATCGACGCCAGTGGTGCTGCGTTTGATCCACTGTGCGGACTCGTCCGTACTCATCGCGATCTCCTGGTCCAAGCTCTCGGTGATGTCGGGTTGCAGCCCTTCCATCATCGGTTGGGGCACCGCGATCAGGCTCTCGAAGGGCATGTGCCAGACCTTCTCGGCGATGCGGCGTGACGCGGGTTGGGCGGCCGGCACATCTCCAGCCATCCAACGTCGTAGTTGCCGTTCCGACAAGGTTGCGGATTCGCGATGCCGCTTTGCTATGTCATTGAAGTGGCGGCACCACTCGGGCACGGTGCGGTTTCCCTGCCGAATGAGCTGCTCGAGGACAGTGCGTGGATCTGGCATAGCCATATTCCCCACCTTTGCTTTCGGTATGTCCACGGTATGCGTTGTGCCCCAGGACAACTAGTGGCTACGCGCGGACGTCCGAGAAAAGTCCGGCAAAAGTCCGGTTGGCGACATTGTGACGTCCGTGCCTGGTGAGTGACGCTCATCTCGTGCTCGGCACCGGGCCCGCGCCATCGGACCACCCCGCGATGGCTGCACAACCGACGCGCCCTTCCGGACCCCCGCCGCACGGGGCAGCGCCTCGGTGCCGAGCACATCGAGTTGGTCGGCGACCAAGGAGGCAGCGAATGCGAAGGCTCGATGACCTCGCGGTGTGCGAGGAGAGCGACCGTGACTGCACCGACCCGGGCTCGTTCGCGTCCTACAACGAGGCGTACTCGGCACTGAAACTGCACGACGCACACGGCCCTCAGTGTCAGCGGCACTTGGCCGCAACCGCTTTCGTCGCCGCCGAGCACGACTGAGTCGCCACGGCGAGGCCTAGGTAGAGACGAGGAACAGATGCCCACCACAGACCTGTCCGCCTGCCCGCCTGAGTCAGAACCACCACCGCCGAAGTTCGGCTCGTCGGGAAGGTCCCTGCGATGACGAGGATGATCGGGTACTTTCGCGAGGCGCTGGTGCACCCGGATGACGTTCTGGTGGTGGAGCATCAACTGCAGCGCGCCGCGTCGGCGGTCGGGGCGCCGCTCCTCCAGGAGGAGATCAAACGCGAGCCAGCACCGACGAGGAACCCGCTGTGGTCGTTGATGGAGACGTTGGACCGGCGCCACGACACCATGCTCGTGCGGACCGTGACCGACCTGGCAGCACGCGATCGGGTCGACCTTCGGCCGCTGATGGGCGGGCCGGCCAGCTACCGTGTGCTGTGGGCGGCGGTCGAGCAGCTGCACTCCGGCGAGGGCGGCTACATCGTCGTTCCGAGCATGACCCACCTCGAAGGTCTGGTCGTCTCGCGGCCCGTGCTCATGCGACAAATCGCTGACCTGCATCCTGCGGTCGGGATCTTGGATGCCAGCAACGCCGACCACCTCGCTGTCGGCGCGAATACTGTGGTCATCGGCGAGTTCCAGGTGCCCCCGGTTCCGCTGGCCGAGGATATTGCCAGCACCAATGCGCGCGCTCGGATCGGCCGTGCCGGGCTGGCCGACCTGGCACCCGCGGTGGACCTCCTGGTCCGCAAGTTGGTTGGCACGGTGACCGAGAAGGACCACTTCTCCGGGCAAGGCCATCTGTTGACGATCCGCATCCATCGCGATCTCGCAGCGAGCACGCTGGTTGTTACCTGTCTCGACACCAGGGACTTCGCAGAAGTCCCACCACACCGAGCGGTGGTGGAGGCCTGCGCGCCTGGACGGATCGCGCGGACGCGCTGGGGGACGTCGGGAACGGCGACGCGGTGCGAGCTTCTGTTGCCGGGCGCTCAGCAATCGGAGCCGCTATCGGCGACGGCCCGGTGAGCGCGATGCAGGTGCACCTCAAGGTGGCGTTTCCGGGCGCTCATCACCGAGAGCGAGTCGTCTTCGACTATCGCGCCGAACGTGAGGTAGCGGAGGCGTTCGCAGCGGATATGACGCGCTGGCACAGCGCCGTGCTCGTCACCATTGATCGAGCGGTAACAGCGACGATGCGCAGACTTCCATGCCACAGGCTCTACGAAGGTGGCGGATGAGCGCATTGAGACCAGGACCTACGGACTGCCGGATCCCAGCCACAGAAGTCGTTGGCGCAGTGCCGTGCTCGCCACTGTCGCTCGGGCAGCAGGTGCAATGACACCTCGGCTGCCCGGCCTGAACTCGATGAGGCTCGACCGCGATGAATGACCCCGATGAACACCAGCTGCCGCACCGCGAGGCACAGAAGATTCCGCCTGCGCGGGTTGATTGCGGAATCGTCAGGGATCCAAGCCTTTTGGGGGCAGTCCTGACGGGGCTGCGAGAAACCTTTCGATACGAGACCAGCACCTAGGCCGAGTAGGTTGCTCCAAGCCGGTTCATCTCACTCCAACTTTCCGGGCGAGAGAAACATCGTGCAGCTAAACAAAGAAAGCGAGTTGTTTACGAGACCCTGAATTGCAGTCCTGAATATCGACGGTGAGGCACGGAAAGCCTTGCACCGCGATTAGGCGTATCCGGTTCAGCGAGCATGCTGGACCGGCATTGGCCGTGCATAGACCATGCGTTTGAGATGTCAAGGGCTACAACAACTTTCGACAGATTTTTGCTGACAGAGGCGGTGCAGGTATGCCACCATCATTGGCGTCAGATCGACTCGGACGATTTCGGAGGGGGTGATTCTGATGACCAAGTGGGTCGCAGGCGGAGCCTGATCTCAGAAGGCCGGCGACGCCCGGCCGAGTTTGATGTCTGTCGGCGTCCAGCATTGCCGCTGGGCGCCGACAGGTAATTTTCCTGAACTGTTTTTCCGTTCATTCCAGCTACCGGAGCGAGGTTTTCTGATGCTTCCGTTCGAGTCATTTTCTTATCCCTTTTTCGATCTGAGCACTTCTGCGGATCATCGGGCGCTGGTGGCTTCTCACCTGTCGACGCCGGATGTCGCGATCCCTGCCGATCACACGCGCGGGCTCAAGGCGTTGTACGTGCACATTCCGTTCTGCGACAGCCTGTGCACGTTTTGCCCGTTCGTGAAGTGGGTCGGTACCCCCGAGCGGGTGGCGACGTTCCTGGCCGCGCTGCAAGTAGAGCTGGAAACCCTCGGGGCGACGCCGCGGATGCAGGGTTGGGTCTTCGACAGTGTCTACATCGGCGGCGGGACGCCGTCGGTGCTGTCGGTGGAGCAGATCGCTGCGTTGATGGCGCAGATCCGCGCGAACTTCACCCTGGCCGCGGATGCGGAGATCTCCTTCGAGTTCGAGGTGAAGTCGGTGTCGCCAGAGAAGTTCGCCGCCCTGGCCGAACTGGGCGTCACGCGGGTGAGTTTCGGCGTGCAGTCCTTCGACCCCGAGATCAGGGACATGGTGCACATCACCGCCACCCTCGACCAGGTCCACGACGCGATCGGCTGGGCCGGTGAGCATTTCACCAATACCAACCTCGACATGATGACCGGTTTCCCTGGTCAGGACCATGCGCACGCACGCCGGGATGCTCGGCTCGCCGCAGAATCGGGTGTGGGCAGTGTGTCGATGTACCCGGTCGACTACTGCATGACCCTGCCGGGGTGGCAGGACCGTATCCGCTCGGGCGAGCTGCCGCGCCCCGCGCTGCTGGATGAGCGGTCGCGGATGTTCCACGAGGCTCGCGCCGCGCTGCTCGAGTCGATGGGCGAGCAGAACATGTACTGCTTCGGCCCGGCGGACGCGCCGGCGACGAAGTACATGTTCTCCACGCTCTACGGCGGTTACCGCGACGAGGCAGTCGGGGTGGGACCGGGCGCCTACAGCTTCATCCGGGGTTTGGCCTGGATGAACGACGCCGACGAGCGGCACTATGCCAAGATCGCGGGCGCCGGGCTGCTGCCGATCACCCGCTCCTCGGTCTACCACGCCTACGAGAAGGGCTTGGTGTTCTTCCCGAAGCGGCTCACCTTCGACATGCGCGACCTGCAGGTGTTGGACCTGGACAAGGTCTACGGCGAGCGGATCGAGCGCATCGTGGACGCCGGGCACGCCGAGATCAGCGGTGACGTGCTGCGGCTGACCGAACCGGGCAAGCTGGTCTACAGCGAGCTGATGGCGCACTTCTTCGCCGACCCGCAGCAGCGGCTCTACCACCGCATCGTCGACCGGCTCTCCCAGCAGGTCGGTGTCATCGACGAGACCGAGTGGAAGGCCGGCGCCGACCGGGTCGCCGCGATGGGCGCGACCAACGCCCTGCCGGGCGCGTCGAGCCGGACCCGCCACAAGCGCCTCCCCCTCGTCACGGCTGCCCCGTGACCGGCGACCCGTACTTCTCCCGGCTCCTGGACGCGCTGACCGCGCCTGAAGCCGGATACGTGCGCGCCAGCACCCCGGCCGCGGCCGGGAGCGGCCCGGACTTCGCGGTCGGGGAGGCCCGGTACCCGATGCCCGCCGAGGTGCGTGAGCGCCTGGCCGAGCAGGCGCGCGGCATGGACCGGTTCTGGTATTCCGATCCCCGTGGGGAGGCCGGACTGCGCGCCATCTATCTGCGCGATCTGGTGGGTGGCGAGGCCGACCCGGACACGGTGCTGGTGACCGCGGGAGGCAAGGAGGCCGCAGCCCTGGCGGTGCGGTTCGCGCTGCATCAGCAGGGCGGCGGACCGGTGCTGATCCCCACGCCCGGATGGGAGCCCTACCGGTTCTGGGTCGAGGCGGCCGGTGCCGAGGTCCGTAGCTATGACCCGTCGGCCATGGCAGCCGACCCGTCGCGGTTGCGGGCTCTGATCGACGAGTGCGATCCACGGCCGCGGGTGCTGGTGCTGAACTACCCGCACAACCCCACCGGCACCTCGCTCTCGCAGGCGGTGATGGATGAGCTGATCGCCGTCGCGACGGTGTACGGGGTGTCGGTGGTCTCCGACGAGGTGTACCGCAGCTTCGGGCCGGCGCCGGTGAGCGCGGCGCGGGCGCTCGCGTTCGACCCGCAGCGTCACCTCGTGGTCGACTCGATCTCGAAGTGGTGCGCGGCTGCTGGGCTGCGCGTCGGATTCGTGCACGCCGAGCGCCGAGTCGTCGACGCGCTGACCGCGGTGCGCGCGGCCTCGGCCTCGTGCACCAGCGTGCTCACCCAGGCATTCGCCGCCAACCTGCTGACCGATTCGGCCGCCACCACCTGGCTCGTGCAGCTGCGCCGCCAGGTGGCCGCCGACCGCACGGACACCGCGGTCGCACTGGGCGAGGCCGGGATCGACGTCGTGTCCCATGGCGGGCTCTACCTGTGGTGCAAGACCCCGGACCCAGCCGCCCTGCCCGCCCGAGACGGGACCGCGGTGGCGGGCGCGCGGGTGAGCGGGGGCGCGGGTTTCGGTGCGCCGGAACACTTTCGGGTGTGCCCGGCGCGGGCCGCGCTGGATCCGGTCGCGGCGGCGGCCGCGGTCGTCGAGACGTTGGGGACCTGGTGATGTTCGATCACTTCGCTGCGCCGCCGTTCCCGGCTACCGAGCCCCTGGCCGCGCTGCTGGATGTGACCCTGCGTGACGGCGGGTTCGAGGTCAATTTCGATTGGCCCGTCGACCACTTCGCGATGGTCACCGCGGCAGCCGGTGCTGCCGGTGTCGAGATCGTGGAGCTGGGCTACCTCGGTGGTGTCCCGCT
This sequence comes from Nocardia neocaledoniensis, assembly GCF_029868625.1. Classification (GTDB taxonomy): domain Bacteria; phylum Actinomycetota; class Actinomycetes; order Mycobacteriales; family Mycobacteriaceae; genus Nocardia; species Nocardia neocaledoniensis_A. The sequence continues at coordinate 14,998 of NZ_JARWOJ010000306.1, forward strand.
CGAGCACAGTGTCGCTCGCGCCGGTATCGGCGCCTACCTGACCCCGGAGCACGTCGCCGGCGCCCGCCACGACGGGCTCACCCTGGCCGCGATGGTGCATCCCAGCGCACTGGCACAGCCGATCGACCTGGAGGCCTACGCGGCGGCCGGGCTGGGCATGGTCCGGCTCGTCTACCACCCGGCCTGGGCATCGGCGATCGCCGCGCTGGCCGGCCAGGCGCGCCGCCACCGCCTGGCGGTCGCGGTGAATCTCGCCCTCGCCTCGCGCTACACCGCGACCGAGCTGGGCGATCACGCGGCGCGCATCGTCGAAGACATCGCCCCCGACGTCGTCTACGTCGCCGACACCTGCAGCGCGCTGATGCCGGGACAGGTCGGTGACCTCGTGCAGGGGCTGGTCGCGACCCTGGACGCCGAGATCGGGTTCCACGCCCACGATTTTGTGAACCTGGCCTACGCCAACGCTCTCGCCGCGGTGGAGGCGGGGGCGAGCTACCTGGATGTGTCGCTGCTCGGGCTGGGCCGTGGCGGGGGGAACCTGGTTGCCGAGCCGCTGCTGCTGCGTCACCGGCTGCCCGAGGCCGACCCGGCGGCGGCCGCGCTGCTGCTGGGGTGCCGGTCCCAGCTCGCCGCGACGACCGGTCGCCGCGCCGGGTCGCTGCTGGCGCCGGTGTGCGCGACACTGAACCTGTCGCCGGTCGAGGAACAGGCGCTGTCCCAGTTCGCCGCCGAGGTCCACCTCGACGATGACACCGCCGCGCTGTGGCTGCTCACCCAGGCCCGGCGGGTGCCCGGCCTGCGGGTGCCCGACCTGCGCGCCCACTGGCAGCACGAGGATCTGGCGGCGCGGCGATGAGCGCCCCGATCAGCCACCGCGCGGCCGCGCTGAGCGCCCATAGCTACGACGACTTCCCTTGCGAGGCTGGCCACCTCGACATGCGCGGCGACAACTCGCCCCCGTTGACGGCGGAGTTCGCCCGCCCGATCGCGCTGCCGACCCTTGCGGCCGCGGGTTACGGCGATATCCGCGGCGAGCTTCGGTTGCGCACGGTGCTTGGCGAGCTGTTCGGGGTGTGCCCGGACCAGGTGATGGTCACCGGGGGAGGCAGTGAAGCGCTGTGGTTGGCGATGGCCTGCGTCAGCGATTACTCCGGCTTCATCCGGGTTCCCAGGCCCGGCTTTCCCGGATTCGAGCAGCTGGCTCGGCTGCTCGGGCTGCGGGTGCTGCCCTACGGGCCCGGTGCTGTACCGGGCCGCGGCCGCATCCCCGTGGTGGTCTGCACCCCGCACAATCCGACCGGAATCGTCACCGCACCGAACGCGGCCGGCGCCGGCGCCGGTTGGGTGATCTGGGATCTGTCACACATGAGCACCGCTGGCCACGACCTGGCCGAGTTCACCGCAGGGTTCGGGACCGGTGATATTGCGGTGTTCAGCCTGTCGAAGCTGCTGCGGCTGCCCGGTGCCCGGGTGGGCTGCCTGGTGGTACGTGACCCGGAGCTGTTGGCCGCGCTCACACGAGCCAAGACCCATACCTCGATGTCGACGAGCTGCCTGGCCCAGGGCCTGGCGCTGCGGGTGCTCCAGGACGCCGGCGTGCGCCACGAACTGATCATGCGGGCCAAGGTGTTCGCCGATCACCGTGCCCAGCTGCTCGACGCAGTGGCCGCGGCGTCGAAGCTGCGGGCGGTCGCTGCCGTCGACGGCACCCACCTCTACCTCGAGACCACCGACGGCGGCAACGGGTGGGAGCGGCTGGCCGGGTGCGGGGTGATCGGGATCCCCGGCACCGTGTTCAACGGCAGCGCCCGCGAGGTCCGGCTCTGCATCGCCCAGCCCCAGGAGGTCATCGATGCCGCCGCTGCCCGGGTGACCGCCCTGTGACCGGCCCACACCGCCACGGTGGCGGCCGGTCAGACCAGGGCGGCGTCGAGGATGCGCACCAGCGGTTTCGGGTCGGGGCCGGGCATCAGCACCCGGAACTGCGCGGCGGCCTCGCTGCTGCGCGCCTTGATCGCCTCGTTGATCAGCCACGCGCTGGCCTTGCGGATCACCGGGTCGCGCTCGTCCATCAGGGCCGCGAGCTCGGGCACGTCGGTGGGCGACAGGCCCGCCTTCACCGGGCGGATCAGTGCGACGAGGTAGAGGCGGCGCTGCCAGATCGACGGGGAAACCGCCAGCGGATGCAACTGGGCCAGCAGCGCGGCGTCGTCGACCAGGGACATGCCGACCACACCTCCAAGCTCGTCGACCGACAACCAGTTGTCCAGCAGCGTCGCCCACCGCAGGATCACCGGTGCGGTCATGCGGGTCTGCGACAGGCGCAGCATCATCGACCCGGCCAGCTCGGCTTCATGGGTCTGCCCGTGCCACAGGGCTTCGGCGGCGGCCGCCACCGTCGCCGGGTCCGGGGTCCGCGCGCTGATACCGGCGGTCTTGAGCGCGGCTTTCACCGCGCCGCGCAGCAGCGGAATCCGCACCCCGAGAACAGGTTTGCCGGGATGACGCGCCGCGACGGTCCCCTCGACGTAGGTGGGGTCGGCGTGCTCAGCCAACCCCTGCTCGACATCGGTAACCAGCGACGAGACCCGCCCCGCGATCACTGCGTCCATCCCCCGAGCCTACGACCCAGCACCGACAACTTTCGGCAGGAGAGATCATGACGGGCACAGCCCTGGACATGACCGGACCGCGACCGGGCGCCGCGAGCCCGGTCTGGGCCGTCTACGGCACCCTCGACCCGCGCGCCCTGACCATCCCCGACGCGTGCGCGGCGGGGATGACCGTGCGCCAGGTCCCCACCGACGTGCTGCTGGCCTTGGAAACCGGGAGCCCAGCGCTGCGGGCGCACGCCCTCGAGCGCGTGCGCGTCGGCGGGCAGGACCCGATCGGGGCGGTCGGCTACGACGACTGGTGGAACACCGCTCTGGACGCGCTGAACCCGAACTGGGCGCTGGCAGCGGCACGGGCGCTGGTGACCGACAAGGCCCGCCTGTATGAGGTGCTGCGCGGGCATGGTGTCGCGGTCGCCCCCTACTACACCGGGTCGCTGTCGACCCGACTGATCCAGTACGCGCTCGACAATCTGGGCCCGCGCCCGATCTTCAAGCCGGCCACCGGCGCCGGATCACGCGGGGTCTACCGCTACCGCGACGAACTTTCCGTCGAGGACAACCTGGCGCTGTACCGGCAGGTCCTGCGCGCCGGTCACATCGACACCACCACCCCGATCATCGCCGCCCAATACCTGGGGGAGCACGACGCCGCGGTGGAGATCAGTGTCGACGTGACGGTGTGCGACAGCCGTATCACCCACGCGGTCGTGCACCAGAAGTGCACTGCGACCGCGACTCCGCCGTATGTCGACGGGCTGATGATCTGCCCGCCGACCGACCCGCGCATCCACGCCGAACTGCCGCAGCTTCCCCAGACCCTGGCCGGGATTGTCGCCGCGATCGGGCTCGCCGACGCGGCCCTGCACATCGAAGCGCGTCTGCACCTGCGGCGCTGGCACGTCCTCGACATCGGGGTGCGGCCCGGCTCGGGCCTGGTCGCTCACGCCGCGACCGCCCAGACCGGGGTGGACCCGCGGCTGGTGCACCTGGCTGCCAGCATCGGCCGCCCCCTGCATCCAGGCGCGGTCGCCGCCGCGCGTGGCCGCTACTTCGCCACCGCAATCGCCTGCTGCTATGTCACCGACGAGCGTCGCCCGGCGATCACGCTGCTACGCCAGAGCACCCTCGCCGACGAGCTTCACGGCTCCGAAGATGTGCTCGGCTGGCACCTCAACGCCGCCGAGACCGAGGACGCGCTGCTGCGTCCCGACGCCGGGATCTCGGTCGGGATCGGCGCGCCCGACATGCCCACCGCGCTGGCGCGACTACGGTCGCTCGTCGACCCGTTCGACTTCACCACCACCCACGCCCACGCCGACACCGAAACCGTTGTCGCCCAATGAAAGGAAGCCCGTGCTCAGCTTCAACCACCTCGCACTCACCAGCGCCGACCACGCCAAGTCCGGCCCGTTCTACGACACGGTGTTCGGGCTGCTCGGATACACCCGCGGCTACACCTCCGACCGGCTGTGCACCTGGGGCGGGCCCGGCCCGGAGCTGCTGGTCTACATCACCGAGGGTGAGGACACCGCGCCCCACACACACGGCCGCCCAGGCTGGCAGCACGGCGCCTTCTCCGTCGACGAGCGCGACACCGTCGACGCGGTACACAGCGCGGTCGTCGAGGGCGGCTGGACCGTCGTGCACGCACCGCGCGAGTACCCCGACTACGCGCCGGGCTACTACGCGACCTTCGTCGAGGACCCCGACGGCATCCGCTGGGAGGTCGCCCACATCCCCACCGCCCCTCACTGACGCACCGAACCAGGTAGGTCCGGCACCGGCGCGGATCGGAGTCGGACGTGCCCAGTAGCACCCTCGTCATGGTCCTGGTCGACCTCGTCATCATCATGATCGCGGCCCGCGTCTTCGGCCGGTTGGCCGAAAAGCTCGGCCAACCGGCGGTGGTCGGCGAGATCACCGCCGGCATCCTGGCCGGGCCCACCCTGCTGGGCCCGCACCTGTCGCAGGTGCTGTTCCCGCCCGACGCGCGCCCGGTGCTCAGCGTGCTGGCCAACCTCGGGGTCGTCGCGTTCATGTTCCTCGCCGGACTTGAGGTCGACCGCAACTCCTTCACCAACCAACGCGCGGCGATCCCGGCGATCGCAACCGCGGCCTACCTCGCACCGTTCGGGTTCGGCTGCCTGATCGCGGCCACGGCGCTGACCCGCCACCACACCGGCGACAGCACCGTGGGATTCGTGCTGTTCATCGGCTGCGCCTTGGCGGTCACCGCGTTCCCGGTGCTCGCCCGGATCCTGGTCGACCGGAACATCATCCGCACACAGATCGGACAGATGAGCCTCGCGTGCGCGGCGATCGTGGACGCCGCAGCGTGGGTCGCGCTGGCCGTCGTGCTGATGCTGGTCGCCCCGACCGGTGGGCACTGGTGGTGGGCGCTCCTCGCGCCGCTGGCCGTCCTGGTGTGGTGGGGTGCTCGCCCGGTGCTGGCCCGGCTCGCTGCGGCCGGCACCGGTCAGCAGGTGCTGGTACTGGCCATCGGCACCGCGCTGCTGCTCGCCGCGGTGACCGAGTGGATCGGCCTGCACCTGATCTTCGGTGCCTTCGCCGCCGGGTTGATCTTCCCCCGGGCCCATCGCGAAAGTGCCGAGCACGGCGCCGTCGTCGTGAGCACGCTGCTGCTACCGGCCTTCTTCGCCGTCGCGGGCCTGTCGGTCGACCTCGGCATGCTCGACACCACCGGGGTGGGGGAGCTGGCGGTCGTCCTGGCCGCCGCGGTCGGTGCGAAGATCGCCAGCGTGGTCGTGGTCGGACGACTCGCCGGCCTCGATACCCGGACCGCGGCCGCGCTCGCCGCGCTGCTCAACACCCGCGGACTCACCGAACTCGTCATCCTGCACGTCGGGCTCACGGCCGGACTGACCAGCACCAGCCTGTACTCGCTGCTGGTCGTGATGGCGCTGATAACCACCGCGATGACCGCACCACTGCTGCACCGAATCCACTTGCCGCACAAACCAATCCAGTCGCAAGACTTCGTCCGAACGGCAAAAGCGGGGACGCGACAGGCCGACATTGACTAGGACCCGCCATTTCAGCGCAGTACCCTGCCGCCCCGGCTGGCCAGGTGTAGTTTTCAATGCACCACACCACCGGGGGTTGGAGCTGGTCGAAATGTCGATCGTCGACGAATGGCAGGGAAGCGACACCCGCGCTCTGCGGATGGCATTGAACTTGAACGCGAAGGAGTTCGCCGACGCGCTGAAAATTGAAGAACGCACCGTACGTCGGTGGGAAAAGCCGGGTAGCACGGTTGGGATCCGCCGCAAGAACCAGCGGCAGCTCGACGCGATACTCCTTGGCGCGCCCGCTGCCGTGCAGCGCCGCTTCGAGCGGCTGCGCCGCGGTACCGACAGCATCGAGCTGCCCGCTTCCAGCATCGATGCCGATAGGCTGACCATCGACGCCCCTGGTGTCGATGGTCCCGATCAGGTGCAGGTCCTGGCCCACACCGCAGACGGAAAGGCTGTGCTCGTGTCCCTATCGCGCCGCGCACTCGTCGCCGGCCTCGGGCTCGGTGCCGTCGCCGCAACGATTGGAACGTCGCCAGCGACCTCCCGGGCGCTGGCAACCACCCCCGCCGACAAAGACTGGGTGACCCACCTACGTCAACTACGGCTGTCGCTGATCGATAACGACAACCTCTGCGGCGCAGGCAAGATTCTGCCTCTGGTAGAGCACAACGTCGACGTGATCGGCACATTGCGACGGACCGGCGCGGCGGATGCGGCGCAGCTGCAGCGACTGCGGGTCCTGTACGCCGAGTGCGCGTCGTGGCTGCATCAGGACGCTCGGAACTGGGACGCGGCGACAGCCTGGACGGACAAGGCCAACCGCTGGGCACTGACGGTGAAGGATCCCGGGTGCGTGGCGATGGTGGCGATCCGCCGAGCACACATCGCATGCGAACGCGGCGACGGCGTCGAAGCGATCGAAAGCGCCGAGGCGGCATCAGCACAGGCACCGCACAGCAGCAGGGTCGCGGCGGTAGCGGCATTGTTCGGCGGCTGGGGACACGCGCTGCTGCGTGATGCAGTGGCAAGTGCTCGCGCATTCGACCAAGCCCGTGAGCTTGCCGCCGCCGCCGACGACGACTCGGAGTGGGGCATGTTCCTGGATGGCTCCTACGTCGACGTGCACCAGGCGACCGCCGCTGGGCTCCTCGGGCAGCACCGCACCGCCATCAACAACTTCGCCTCCGCGATCGCGACGATGAGAGGCGGATTCACCCGCGACAAAGCGGTGTACACCGCCCGGCTCGCCCTGGCTCACGCCCAGGTCGGAGACTGCGAGGCTGCTTCGGCACTCGGGGTCGCGGCCATGAACACCGGTATCGCTACCAGTTCTGAACGGGTGCTGGCACCGATCCGACAACTGCACACAATGATCGACACGTCCAGCACCGACCCTCACATCCGGGAGTTCGCGGCCGCCGCCGAAGTCTGGTTGGGTCACTCGGCATGAGGCCAAATGTTCTTCTGTCGGTGGCAGTTTCACTCGACGGATATATCGACGACACGACCGACGAGCGACTTCTGCTGTCCAACGCGGCGGACTTCGATCGCGTAGACCAGGTCCGCGCCGAGAGTGACGCCATCATGATCGGCGCCGGAACCGTGCGCAGCGACAACCCGCGACTGATCGTCAAAAGCGAGTCCCGTCAGGCCGATAGAGTCGCGAAGGGGCTCCCCGCTCAGCCGAGGAAGATCACGGTCACCGCATCCGGCGATTTGGACCCGACCGCAAAGTTCTGGCACCACGGCGTCGAAGATGCTCGCCCGCTGGTCTACACCGTCGCCGCGGCAGCACCCAAGCTGCGCGAGCAGCTCGGCGAGCTCGCCGAAGTCGTCGACCTCGGCGACGAAATAGATTTCGCCGCCATTCTCGACCACCTCGGCGGTGTCGGCATCGGCCGGCTCATGGTCGAGGGCGGCACACACCTGCACACCGAATTCCTGGCCCGAGGTCTGGCCGACGAACTGCACCTAGCGATCGGCCCGTCCCTGGTCGGCGACTCGAAAGCCCCTCGGTTCGTCAACCCGGCCCACTTCCCTGGCGGCTCTACGCGACGGCTACACCTGATCGACGTCTCCCAAGTCGGTGATGTCGCATTGCTGCGATACGCACCGAAGGACGCATCAGGTGCCTGAACCTGATGCGTCCGATGGCTCAACTACGCCGTCGAACTGGCGCACCAGTGTCCCCGTGCCGAAGCCGCATTCGCGGTGGGAGCGGGATCGTCACAGATGGCTGGTTGAGGCCTAAGCGGGGCACCACTGTGTGACTGGCAGGCGGCCGTGATGGTGGTGTCGGCGACGCCGCGGCTCGTCGATACGAGATGTCCAGCGCTGGGTGTTCAGGGGGCTCGCCGGGCCTCGTCCAGGTGCCGAGCTGCGCTCGTACCACTCCGAGGCGAACTCGCCTCTCGACGCGGCGACGGCGAGCTGCTTCTGGCACAGGTAGATCAAGATCATCTCGGTGCGGGTCAGCGGGTCGGGTTCGTCGCCCCGGCCCTCGGCGACCCCTCAGCCGTCGAAGCTGCACTGTTCGAGCTCTTCGACGGCTGAGGCGTCGTCCGGGTCGTCGAAGCTGGCTTCGTGGGTGGTCGTCGGCGCTCACCGGTGCTCGTCGGTTCCGTCCGCGGTGCTGGCGCGCGGACCGGGCTGGATTATACCGGGCAAACTCCAGAGCGCCAGTTTCCAGTCCGAGACCGGTGGCACCGGCTCACCGAGCCGGGCGGGAAGAGCCAGGTAGAAGTACGGCTCGTCGCTCGGAGCCACCTTGAGTCGAAAGCCCGCCGCTTCGCCATTCTCCAGGGCTGCGAGGGCTTTTGCGGCGTTGCGTGCGATCGCGCGGGGATGAAAGACCAGCACGTCGGTGAGAGTGAACTCCTTCGCACCGACGGAGAACGTGAAACGTTCTGCGGTGAAGCTGACCCAAGCCGCTTCACCTGCAAGAAGTTGACGTAGGCGTGGGCTGTCGGAACCGTTCAGAGTAACCACACCACCGGGCGCTTCCGGAGATGCGACCGCGCAGCCCTCCAGCAACAGCCGCGCCACTCGCAGATTGATGCGCTCCAGTGGCGTCAAAGCGGCGGGGATGTCGAACGACGACCGGCAATGTTCCTGCACGGCCTTCAGGTCGTAGGCGAGGCGGAACATCGCATCGAGCTCGTCATCGACCTCGGTATCTGCGGGGGGATCGAATGCCAGCGACACGAGCAACTTGTCGTCGATGTATACCCGGCAGAGAAGATCGGTCTGGTTGATCGCTGTCAGAATCTCCTCGACACCGAGGGCGTCCGCGGGGCGGATGCGCCGCAGGTTGTAGCTGATATCGGCATGGCCTGGCTGGGAGAGATCCTTCGGGCTCAGCAACTCGATCTGGAGGTGGTCGAAGAAGTCGATCCTCATCGCGAAGCCCTCCGAGCCCTCAGTCAGATGTGAGATCCGCCCTTCGTGCGCGAGGACCTGAGTGCCGTGTTCATCGAAGAACCGAAGCTCCGCCGGAGCACCGATACCCGCGCCGTGGCTCAGTGCCTCGAATCGCACTTCCATCCCTGTGTAAACACCGGCGACGAGTTCTGGTCCGGTGATCGTCACGGCGCCTACGACCTCGGCTGGCAGGACAACCTCGCCCGAGGCACCGAAGCGTGTCGAACGTTCGAACTGCTCTCGCAGCGCAGCATGTTGTGGACCGAACGCTCCTTCGATGTTGACCAGGATCGGGCTCTGTTCCTGCGCACGAGGGTATTTCGGGCGTATTGACCGGGTCACCACGTCACCGACGCGCGCGAAGTCGGTCGCCCAGTGCAGATCGGTCGAGTCCGCCAGCGCGCCCAGAGCGGCCACTCGAATCGGCAGATCGTCAGGGCTGAGCAGGTTGTCGCGCTCACGGTTGTAGATCGCGGCGTTGTCTCGCAGTTCGCTATGAACATCGCGCTGAGCCCAGCGGTCGACCTCGGGAAATTCGATGAGCAGATCATCGAGGTCTTTGCGACCAAAGGGCCGGGTCAGCGGCGTGCCAGCGGTCTTGCCGAGGCCGGTGACGAACGCATGCTCACCAGGAGTCAGGTTTCTCGGCACCACGAGAACCCATTCGTCGACCATGCAGGTCTTGTCGACGGTTCGCGTCTTGACCAGCTTGGCGAACGAGCGCTTGATCTGCGTGCGGCGGGGTTTCCAGCCGCCGCTGAACCCTTCGGGAAAATACTTGAGCTGGAAGATGATCACCCGCCCGCCTTGGCGCACCTCGATGTCGACACCGCCGTCACCACCCCGGCCGTCGAGTGCGATCACCTCGACGTCGGCGCCGCGATATTTGTGGTTGATCAGTGCTTCGACGACGCGGTCGAAGTGTTCCTGACCGATCGTGTGCCAGTCGATGCTCATCGGGGTCGGGCGTCCTTTCACTTTTGCGGTCGACAGCGGCCGCGCCAGCGTGGTTGATGGTGGCGATGGGTGTCCTGCAGGATCCTCCTCGGGGCACAGCCGGTCGGATCAGTTGCCAGTATCCACACCTGCACCGACAGCTTGAGCCCGTAGTGTGCACGGGACTCCGAATGGCATTCGTTCGCGCGCCCGCGTCCCGAGAGCTGCAACATTTCCAATCTCCGCCTCCAGATGCCCAAATCGACTTGGCCCGAACGCCGTTCTCGGTTGTGGTCGTAGCGCAGGGCCAATGCCCGCTGCTCCACCCACCCAGGGCGATGACGTGTCCGTGGATGCCGACGCACGCTCAGGCGTGGGCATCGTTGTCGCAAGCCATGCACCCTTCAGGACTGCGTGCCAAGCTGATTGGCTAACGTAGCGACTGCGCGCGCAACCCGGCTGAAGGAGGGGTCAGCATGCCCATCGGCGATGAACTCAAGGCCGCACGAAAAGCTAAGAGCCCCTATCGGGTTTGGTTGCTGAGGCGTCGCCAACAGATCAGTGCCGCACCGAGATTCAGGAATCCGTGGTGAATATCGGTGCGGTGCTCCCACCGGATGGCCAGGCGTCGGTACTGGTGAAGCAGGGCGAAGGTTTGTTCCACGATCCACCGGCCGGCGGTGACTTTGTCCCGGGTTCCGCGGCGTGGGATGTAGCCGGTGATCCCGCGTTGTCGCAGCTCGGTGTACACGCTCGGATAGTCGTAGCCCTTGTCGGTGACCAGGTTCTTGATCCGGCGTCGCGGTGGCCCTGCTCGTCCGCGCAAGGGGCGCAGTCCATCGAGCACGGGCGCGAGCATCAGGTGGTCGTTGACATTGGCCGCGGAGAGCTCGACGACGAGCGGGAACCCGTTGCCGCAGGTGAGGAGGTGGTGTTTGGAACCGGTCTTGCCGCGGTCTACTGGGCTCGGCCCGGTGGCGGCGCCCCCTTTTTGGCCCGCACATGCGAGCCATCGATCATGACCCGGTCGAAGTCGATCAACCCGGCGGCGTTGCTGCGGTCCAGGACCGCTTGGTGCATTCGTTCGAAGACCCCGGCGGCCTGCCAGTCCCGCAACCTGCGCCAACACGTCATCCCGGACCCGAATCCCAGTTCTTGGGGCAGGTCCTCCCATCCGATCCCGGTGAACAGCACGAACAAGATCCCCTGGAACACCAGCCTCGGGTCGTGCTGGGCCGGGCCTGGTGTTCCCACCGGCTTCACCGGCAGTAGCGGTTCGATAACCGCCCACAACTCGTCATCCACCATCCACGGTGCTGCCACGGCGAAACATCCTGCACGACAACGTGTCTCACCGCCACGCGACCGAACCCGTTAGGAGCTCTAAGGGATGGTCGCATACTCGGGTCATCCATGCCCTCACACTTCACGCCCGCCACCACGGCGTCAGCATAATGACCGAGCGAAGCCTTAAAACGGCCTTGAGTCGATGGGAAAATGGACACACCACACCGGATCAGTTCTATCGTGGCCTCCTCGCGAGTGTCCTAGGGCTTCCCGACCCGTATGACCTTCTTACTCAAACTTCACGATACGAACTCAAGCTTGATGTCGCTGTCGACCGCGCAGAGGATCTGAGCAGGTACCAAGGACCTCCCGACAGCGCAGCATCCATCGCGTCGCCGCTTATCGATGATGACCAGGTGGTGGCGGGCTACGTATTCGCGCATTCGCATCTTCTTCCAACTGCAGTCGAGCCAGAATCCACCGACAGGACGTATGCCGCTAACCGGCTTCGCGATCGCGCGGCCCAGCTGATGGAGCTGGACTTCCAGCGAGGCGGGGGGCACGTGCGACCGATGCTGCAATCGTTCTTCCTCGCGGAGGTCGTACCGGCCGTGCGGGCGTGCATGGCCAGCAAATCCGATCGAAATGTCTTCTCCGCAGCTGCCGAAGTTTCTCAGTTGCTCGGGTGGGCAGCTTACGATGAACATCGCCATCGTGAAGCGGCTCGCTACTTCGTGCTCGGTCTCCGATTGGCAAGTGAAGCGGGGGACCAGCTGCTGGGGGCACGGCTGCTGGCAAACCTTTCGCATCAATACACGTTCCTAAGGAAACCTCGGCAGGCCTTGACCTTTGCGCGTGCGGCCGAGTCGGTGTTGCGTGGCCGAGGCACACCGGCGGTCGAAACAATGTGTGTGATGATGGAGGCACGAGCGCTGGCAGTCGCGGGTGAACGCCAGGAAGCGATTGCGGCCATCCTGCACGCGGAGACTCTGTTCAGCCGGAGTAGCGACTTCGAACCGCCCTGGATCGGCTACTACGACGCAGCGGAGTTAGCTGGCGACGCGGCTCATGCATTCCACGACCTCAGCGCCTTCCGGGAAGTGCAAGAGTTTGCTAGTACGGCAATAACTTCCAGCACTCCTGCTCGCACTCGCGGCTTCATACGGTTCTTGTCCGCCCAAGCTGCGCTCGTCGCAGGCGACGCTGACCACGCAGCAGTGCTCGCAGCGGAAGCTATGCAAACCGGTGTGACCGTCCTTTCGGCCCGGCACCAGCGCTATGTCGACGACTTCCGTGCCGCAGCGATTAAGCGAAAAGTCCCTCAACTGCTCGATGTTCTAGAGCGTTATCGCTCTGCTCCGGTTCAGAAGCCGCGCCAGTCTTCGGAGGGCTGACCGTCTCGCAGCGTTTTGATGCGCTTCGCGAACTCTTGTGCTACCGCATCAGAGTGTTCAACGTTCTGGGCAATCCAGGCCGTCATTCGCAGTCGCATGACCGAGCTCACGACACCGAAGCCTTCCCACGTCCGAACGTCGTAACCGTACGCGCGCACAAACGCTTCATAGTGGTGAGAGCTCACCATTCCCAACTCGGCCTCGGTCGCGACCTTCGCCAGATCCCACTCGCGAGGACCTCGACATACACCCTCGAAGTCGAGCAACACGCCCTCGCCTGCAGACGTGACAATCACATTCTTGATGTGCGCATCGCCATGGTTCACACCCGATGGAAGTTCATACCGCACTTCTCGCAACTCAATACCTAGCCGAAGCAATTCTTGTAGCAGGAACTCCCTGTCCTCCGCGGGTATCGATGCCGACTCGACTCGCTGTCGAAGCTGTGCCAGCGGGTCGAAGTCGGGCACAGCCAAGCTCGCAGGCCAGCCCAAGTTGTGAAAGCGGAGAAGTTGGGCACCAAGCAGCGCGAGGTCGGATTCATCAGAGACCCGACCAGGGACATAGCGCCAGAAGGTGACCGGGTAACCCTGCACTACTCGAGGTTGATCCACGGCGAGCGCTTCCGCGGCGGCGAACCCTTGACGCCGAAGCCAGCCGGCGACAGCCACCTCCTTCACGGCAGTCGCCAGGAAATCAGAGTTGCGGGCAATCCGCACAACCACGCCTTCTCCAGGCAGGAGGTACATCAGGTTCTGGCCCAGGCGTAACAGCTCCACCCGCGTCGCCGAGAGGCCAGCATCGGTGCTCGCCTCACGAGCGACGGACACCATCTGGACGGGATCGAACAGGAACCGCTTCTCTGCCACATCACCAGGCTAGCGGCGCCCGCACTTGCTAACACTTGCCAACTACCGCAGAACGGCAGGTGACACCAAGCTCGACCTATGCCCAGGCGCGGACTCTCGACCCCGACCACACGAACCGAATGCACAGCTGCAGGCGGTTCGTCTCTGGCGTCGATGAGCAAACAACCCTGCAGGCAAACAGCGCCGCTGATCTCGCACGCGCCCGGTGAACGCTCGTTCCCGGTGCGGTGTACCCGCCCAACCAGCCCGACCCCATGCGGGGCGTCGCTCAACGAAGGAAATAGCACATGTCATTCACCGGGACTGTCAAGTGGTTCAGCGCCGAGAAGGGTTTCGGTTTCATCGCGCGCGATGCTGGCCGCGATGTATTCGTCCACTACACCGGGATCCTCGGGCAGGGCTTTCGCGCGCTCTCCGAGAACGATCATGTCCAGTTCGAGATCACCGACAGCGACCGTGGACCACAGGCTGTCCAAGTACGACGGGTCGGCTCCCACGGCCAGGAATAGAAGTGTGGCGGGACTCCCCTCGCACCTGATCCGAATATCCCACCCGCCACAAACGTGGAGGACCCGATGACGGCCTACCTCACGAGCTCTACACGACTATGTCACCCAGATGATGCCGCCCAGCGCCCGGCAGCAAGTCCCCGCGCACACGCCCATCCAGACATGGAAGGCGTCACCGTAGCTGCGCGGTGCGCCTACTACCGGCAAGTGTGCCAGTTGCCAGCGGAGCCTGATCCAGTCTCCGGCCAGATCGTTCTCTTGGCTGGGCGGGTCCAGGCAGTCATGGTCTCCGAACTTCTCGGCCGACGGGCTCGAAGTGAGCTCAGGCGTACCGAAGCAGGCTGCGGCCCAATCGTGTCGCACCCCAAGTCCGGGACGTGGACGTTCCTCACCAATTCTGACCGCAGAATCGAAGCGCTCCCAGATGCCGTCCGGTTGTGGGTCAACGGCGTCGTGGTGTTGGCTTCCGGTGCCCGCATCGGTCTCCCGACGCCCACCGCGACCAACACGGGCTCATGTCGTGCATGGGAGTCACCCCCGACCAGCCCTCAACGACCGACAACCACCACGGTCCTCGACGCCGTCCGTCGTTCCCTGCAGCAGGGCGGCGCGCGATGAAAAGCATGCGTTTACTGCCGGTGGACAAAGTGGTTCACCGTGCCACCATCTACCGCAACTCCTGCGGGTTCGACGTGTTCGTTCGGGAATCCACCAGCCAGATCGTGTTGCGGGTCGGGACCGTCGGCGCCATCGAGTTGGCCTCCGCGTTCGGCCAACGAGTAGTCGCGGCACTGCCGTGGCCCGGCCCGGTGATCGTACGCAGTGACACCCGCCAGCCACTGCTGACCATCCTTACCGGTCCCGTACCCGCACACCTACGCGGCGGTGCCACCTTCGCGGCTCTGTCCAGTACCGGGGCGGTGCTCGCTGCCGAGGGCGACGAGGTGTTGCTGCCCTCGCCCCGTGACCCGGCGCGACGTTGGCTACCGCACGAACCCTTGGATCCCTATCGGCCGAGCGCTGAGGTCGTGGT
>NZ_JARWOJ010000307.1 GCF_029868625.1 Nocardia neocaledoniensis
GGGGGCCGGGGGGGGGGGGGCCCCCCCCCCCCCGGCGCTTGGCCCCTCCCCCCCCCCCCCCCCCCCCCCCCCGCGCCCCCCCCACCCCCCCCCCCCCCCGCGGGCGGCCCCCCCCGCCCCCCCCCCCCCCCCCCCCCCCCCCAAAAAATAAATATTACTCCCCCCCCCCCCCGGGGGGGGGGGGGGGGCGCCCCCCCCCCCCTCGCTCGTGTCCGCGTCCGGAATTGCGTCTATTTCTTTTCGGCAAAATTCCGGGCGGTGATTTGGTGAATTGCGTTTGTGTGACAGATGATGCGTTGGCACCTCTGGTGACAGTTCTGGCTCGTGTTCGACATGTTTGTGTTCCATGAGATGGTCCCCTCGCCCGAATGCTCGCGGCGGCGGGCACGGTTGAGAGGCAGCGAACCTGTGAAGCGGATTATCGGTTGGGCAGCACGCGTGACGGCGCTGGTGGCGGTGGCCGGATTCGGCACCATGGCCCCGGCGATGGCCGAGCCCCTTTTCCCGGGTGGCCCCGACGTTCCCGGCGTCGGTTCGATCGTGCCGACGGCCTCGCCGTGCCCCGTGGTCGAGGCCAGGGCGTGCATGCGGCTGTCGACGAACGAGGCGTGGCTGGTCGACAACGGGCGCGTGGTCTTCGGCCCGACCCCGATCTCGCACGGCATGCCCGGATTCGAGACCCCGCCCGCGGTGACCCGGATTTCCTTCAAGCGGGAGTTCCACTGGAGCACGATGCACGACGCCCCGATGCGCTGGGCCACCTTCTTCAACGGTGACATGGCATTCCATGTGGGCCCGGTGAACTCGCAGTCGCACGGTTGTGTGCGGATGACCGAGGACGGCGCGCACCGATTCTTCGATTACCTGAACCCGGGCGACATCACCCAGGTGATCGTGTAGGAATCGTCATGTGCGTAAGTGGTTGATCGGCGGGGCCGCTGCCCTCGCGATAGTGCTGGCAGTGGCCGCCGGGCTGTATGTCCTGATGAATTCGCGGACCTATCAGCTGGCGGGCAGGCTCGTCGACCGGGTCGAGACCGACGAGAAACTCGTCGCGCTCACCTTCGACGACGGCCCCACCGAACGCACCCCCGAGATTCTGCGCACGCTCGCCGAATTGCGGGTCACCGGCACCTTCTATCTGGTCGGTGACGATCTGGCCGCCCACCCGGAACACGGTGCGGCGATCGCGGCCGCCGGGCACGAGATCGGCAATCACACCTACACCCACCGCCGCATGGTGCTGATCTCCGGTGACACCGCGCGCGACGAGGTCGAACGCACCGATGCCGAGATCCGCCGTACCGGCTACCAGGGCCCGATCACCTTCCGTCCGCCGTACGGCAAAAAGCTGTGGTCGCTGCCGCGCTACCTCTCCGAGCACGACCGCACCACCGTCACCTGGGATGTCGAGCCGGATTCCGCCGGCGGCGCCACCCGCGACGCGATCGTCACCGACACCCTCGCCCAGACCCGCCCCGGCTCGATCGTGCTGCTGCACGTGATGCACGGTGGCGAGTCCGCGGCCGCCCTGCCCGCCGTCGTCGAGGGCCTACGCGCCGAGGGCTACCAGTTCACCACCGTCTCCGACCTGCTGAAACGCGCGAAATAGCGGGTCAGCTGGTCGGCGTGGCCGCCCGGTGGTAGTTCGCCTGCGCCGCGCGGACGGTGTCCATATTGGTCTCCAGCACCACGATCAGCGATTCCAGTCGCTCGGCCACCTGGGCGCCGAGTTCGGTCAGGGTGTATTCCACCCGGGGCGGAATGGCTTCGAGTACCTCGCGATGCACCATGCCGTCGCGTTCGAGCGTCTGCAGGGTCTGCGACAGCATGCGCTCGCTCACGCCGTCGACGCGCCTGCGTAGCGCGCTGAACCGGTACGGCCCCTCGCGTAGCGCCACCAGTGCCAGCACGCCCCATCGGCTGGCGACGTTCTGCAGGACCGGCCGCGAGGTGCAGTTCCGAGCGAAGACGTCGGCTTCCAGCGCCTGATCGTCGTCGGTCGACGGTGGCCGCGTGTTCATGCTCCCGATCGTACCCCCCTTGACCAGAGTGCCTGCGGAATGCATAGTGCTTACTAATAGTTAGTGCTAGAGAATCAGTACAGAACCCTGGAGGAAGAATCATGACCGTTGCGGTGACCGGAGCGAGTGGACAACTGGGCAGGCTCGTCGTCGAGGCCCTGCTGACAGCGGGTGAGCGGCCGGTGGCGATCGTGCGCGATCCCGCCAAGGTCGCCGACCTGGCCGAACGCGGTGCGCTGGTGCGCCAGGCCGCCTACGACGATCCAGCCGCGCTCGACGCCGCGCTGGCGGGTGTCGACCGGGTGCTGCTGATCTCGGGCAACGAGTTCGGCGCCCGGGTAGCCCAGCACACCAATGTCATCCGGGCCGCCGAGCGCGCGGGTGTCGAGTTGCTCGCCTACACCAGCATCCCGGCCGCGCGGGACAACCGGATGATCCTCGCGGGCGAACACCGCGGCACCGAGGAGGTGCTCGCCACCGCGACGGTGCCGACGGTCCTGCTGCGCAACAGCTGGTACTGGGAGAACTACGCGGCGGGCGCGGCGCACGCCGTCGAGACCGGGGTGCTCGCCGGTGCCTCGGCCGACGGCAAGGTCTCCGGCGCCCCGCGCGCCGACTACGCCGCCGCGGCCGCCGCCGTGCTCACCACCGACGGCCACGCGGGTCGCGTCTACGAGCTCGGCGGTGACGACGCGCTGACCGGCGCGGACATCGCCGCGGTGCTCGCCGAGGTCACCGGCAAGCCGGTGCGCTACGAGAACCTGGCCGAAGCCGATTACGCCGCCGTCCTCGGTCAGGCCGGGCTGCCCGAACCTGTCGCGGCCGCACTGGCCGACGCCGATTCCGGAATCGCCGAAGGCCTGCTCGAGGTGCGCACCGGCGATCTGGCCAAGCTGATCGGCCGCCCGGTGACCCCGCCCGCCGAGGCGTTCCGCGCGATCCTGGGCTGAGTTCGGGGGTGGGCGGACGGGCGGCGGTGTGGCAGAGTTCGGGTGTGGCTTCCGAAACTCCCCGTCGACGCGCGCACTCCTACCTGAGTGGGCTGCTGTTCGTGATGGGCGCCCTGCATTTCGTCGCGCCCAAGCCGTTCGACGGCATCGTGCCGCCCCAGCTGCCCGGCGACCCGCGGACCTACACCTACGGGTCCGGGGTCGCCGAGCTGGGCGTGGCGACGGCGCTGGCCGTGCCGCGCACCCGCCGCCTCGGCGGGTGGCTGGCGGCGGCGCTGTTCGTCGGGGTGTTCCCGGCGAACATCCAGATGGCGGTCGACGTCGTCAAGAACCCGAAGTCGCCCGGCCTGTTCAAGGCCGGTGTCTTGGCGCGCCTGCCGCTGCAGATCCCGCTGATCGTCGCCGCGCTGCGGATCGCGCGCCGCTGATCACACCCACTGCACGAGCTGGATGACGATCCCGTTCGGGTCGGTCATCTGGAAGTAGCGCTCGCCCCACTCCTCCGTCTCGATCGGTGTCTCGATCGGGACGCCCGCGGCGCGCAGGCGCTCGTATTCGGCGTCGATGTCGTCGACGGTGAACACCACGAGCGTGCCGGCCCCGGCGCTGCCCGCGATCCGCGCCGGTTTGAACGTGCCGAGGCCGGTGCGCAGGAAGATGACGTTCATTCCGGCATCGGGCCTGGCCAGGGAGACGAATCCGTCGGCGGCCATCTGCTCGGCGAAGCCGAGATGGTCGATGAGGAATCGCGCCGAGGCCGTCGGGTCGGCGACATTGAGCGAAATGGCTGAGCCGGTGATCTGCATGCGGTCTCCTCGCTGGCGTTAACTCCGTACTTTGTACGCTCTAAACGATGGCGCGAGAACGCCGGTTCCGCTCTATGACCTACGTCACTGGAAGGAGTCGCGGTCGATCCGCAGCGTGGTGATGGTGGCGGCCAGTCCCTCGTACTGATTGACCAGCAGCACGATCTCGATCAGCCGGCGCTCGTCGTAGTGCGCGGCGAGCTCGGCCCAGGCCGCGTCGTCGACGTCCCTGCCGCGGACGAGCTGATCGGTGACGGTGAGCAGGGCGCGCTGGCGCGGCGTCCAGCCCTCGGCGTCCGGGCCCGCGCCGACCCGATCGATCTCCACGGCGGTGAGCCCGGCCTTGCGGCCGAGGCGGCGATGATGATCGGTCTCGTAGGCGCACTCCCGCAGGTGCGCGACGCGCAGGATCACCAGCTCGGCCTCGGCGCGGGGCAGCCGCCCGCCGGGCATGAGCTTGCCGGAGAAATGCAGCCAGCCGCGGAACAGTCCGCCGGTGCGGCCGAGTGTGCTGAACAGATGCGCGTCGTCGGTGCCGGACGCGCGGGAGAGCACCTGCCAGACAACCCAGTTGATCGGCCCGAGCTCACCGAAGCGCCCGGGTGAAATACGTGGTCGGCCCGCGGACTCCATGCGTCGGAGCGTACTCGCCGGTATCGAATTTCGGAGCGGACTCCCGCAGTCGTGCCGGTTTTCTTGGTTTCCAGTGGTTTTCGCACCGCTGGCGCGTCATGATCGGTGGGTACCGCAGCGCGCAGCGGCGGTGTGAGGACGCAGCACTGGTAGGGGAACACAAGCACATGCTGGTTCGGATCAGGCCGGGGCCGGAGCTCACCGGTGCCGAGCGGGAGTTCGTCGATTGCCTGCGCGCGTATCCGAGCACGGGGCTCGCGCTGGTCGATTGCCAGGTGGGTGATCGACGACTCGGAGCGGTGGTGGTGACGCCGCGGGGGATCACGGTCATCGAGGTGAAGGGGTTCCGGCGACGGCAGAGCGGCCTGCTCTCGCTGACCGCGGGGACGTGGACGATCAGCGACAATCCGCTGGAACTGGCCGGTGATCCGGCGGCCGGACTCACCGATCAGGTCGAACACGGCGTGCACGCGGTGCGCGTGGCGCTGGAACAGGCTCTCCAGGACAGCAGGCACGTCAGCGGCGCGGTGGTGCTGGTTCCCTATCGGGGCGTGGTGGTGCGCCCGGCGCGCACGGCGCTGCGGCCCGGGCTGGACGTGCTGGTCGCCAATACCGTCGACGCGCACGAACTGCGGGTCTACCTGGAGGGATTCTCCGCGGGCCCGCGCGAATGGACCATCGACCGGGTGCTCAACACCTGCACCGCGCTGGGGGTCGCCGACCTGGCGCCCGCGAAGGCCGAACTCGCCGAGGACGGTTTCGACGGCAACCGTCCGGCTCCCGCGCCGATTCGGGCGCAGCCGCGCAGGTTCACCGAACCGGTCACGGCACCGCCGCCGGCCGAGCCGTCCCGGCGCGGGAAGCTGGTGGGCCCGATCGTGTTCGCGGCCGCCCTGCTCGGGGTGTTCGTGGTGTTCCTCGTGGTCGGCCAGGCCCTCCTGCGGGACGCGCCGACTCCGCGCTCCACCACCGAGACCACCACGACCACCCGCGTCATCGTGCCGACCACCCAGCGTCAGGTCGAGTGCTTCCCGTTCCAGACCGAGTGCTGATCAATCCCGCACGGCCCGACCGAGTTTGGTGAAGGCGATGGCGCGCTCCGCGCGGACCCGGACGTGCGCTCGGGAGGAGTCGAGATGCGCGGTGAGAGTGCGCAGCGCGCGGTCCCGCTCGCCGGCCAGTACCTGCTCGGCGATGATGATGTGCTCGGCGGTCATCGTCGCGATCCGTTCCGCGTTGGCCACGTCCATGGTGCGCACCGGGCGCACCCGCAGATGGACCGCCGACAGCGCCTCGGCGAGCGCCGAATTGCCCGCCGCCCGAAGCAGTTCGGTGTGGAAGCGCTCGTCCGCGGCCACCAGCTCGGGGCCGGGCTCCGGTGGCGTGTCCCGGTATCCGCGCCAGCGATCCAGCTCCGCGCGCACGACGGGCAGGTCGTGTGTCGTGGTCCGATGAAAACCGCGAGCCTCCAGCACGATTCGCAGCTCGAACAGCTCGTCGAGCTCCGCGAGGCGCAGGCGGTAGGGGTAGAGGCCGTCGGTGTGACGCTCGATCAGCCCGTCGGCTTGTAGCCGAGCCAGCGCCTCGCGCACGGGAGTGCGCGAGACGCCGTACCGCTGGGCCAGCCGTTCGGCGCGCAGCCGTTCGGTGGGCTGGATCGCCCCGATCGCGAGGTCGTCCCGCAGCGCCAGATAGACGCGCTCGGCCAGTGGCACTCGCCCGGCACGCTCGCTCCCGCCCGTGCCTTCGCCCGCCATGCGCCGGCCTGCGTTCAGATCGCCATCGCCGCGCGGACCGCGGATTCCGCGCCCGCCCCGCCCTCGCCCGACGAGCCGAGATGACCCGAATGCAGCACGTAGTAGTGCTGGGCGGCCTGCAGTGCGAAGCCGATGTGCTGCTCGACCAGCAGCACGCTGAGCCCACCGCGTTTGGTGAGGTCGATGATCGTGCGCTCGATCTCGGCCACCACCGAGGGCTGGACGCCCTCGGTGGGCTCGTCCAGGATCAGCAGTTTCGGTTCGGTGATCAGGGCGCGCGCGATCGCCAGCTGCTGGCGCTGGCCGCCGGAGAGCAGGCCGGCCTTCCTGGTCAGCAGCTCGCGCAGCGCGGGGAAGAGCGTGAGCGATTCCTCGATCAGCGCCTTGCCGCGCTTGCGCCCGTCGGCGACCACCTGGAGGTTCTCGGCGGTGGTCAGCTGCGGGAAGCTCTGCTGGCCCTGCGGCACATAGGCGATGCCACGCTTGACCCGTTGCGACGGAGCCAGTTTGGTGATGTTCTCGCCGTCGAAGGTGATCGTGCCCGACTTGGTCGGCAGCAGTCCGACGGCGGTGCGCAGCAGCGTGGTCTTGCCCGCGCCGTTGTGACCCATGATGGCCACGACGCTGTCGTCGGGCACGGTCAGGCTCAGCCCGTGGATCACCTCGGTGCGTCCGTAGCCGGAACGGACGTCGTGTAGTTCAAGCATCGGCCGACTCCCTGTCTGTCGTGTCCGCGGCCAGCGCCGCGGTGCCGAGGTAGACCTCCTGCACCTTCGGATCGGCCTGCACCTGTTCGACGCTGCCCTCACTGAGCACCTTGCCGCCCGCGAGAACGGTGACCGAGGTGGCGAAGGAGCGCATGAAGTCCATGTCGTGTTCGACCACGACGACCACGCGGTCACCGCCGATGCGGCGCAACAGGTTTCCGGTCTCCTCGCGTTCCTCGGCGCTCATGCCCGCGACCGGCTCGTCGAGCAGCAGCACCGAGGCGTTCTGCACCAGCAGCATGCCGATCTCGAGCCACTGCTTCTGCCCGTGCGCGAGCACACCGGCGGGCTTGTCCCGCAGCGCGGTGAGACCCGTTGTCTCCAGGGCCTCTTCGATGGCGGGCAGCACCGTCTTGCGTTTGCGCAGCAGGGTCAGTGCCGATCGGCCCGCGCCCGCGGCGATGTCGAGGTTCTGCAACACGGTGAGCTGCTCGAACACGCTGGCCGTCTGGAAGGTGCGGCCCACGCCGAGGCGGGCGATCTGGTGCACCTTCTTGCCGATCAGCTCGGTGCCCGATTTCTGCGCCGAGCCGGTGGCCGGGACCAGGCCGGTGATGGCGTCGATGAGCGTGGTCTTGCCCGCGCCGTTGGGTCCGATGAGGAATCGCAGATCGCCCTGCAGCACCGTCAGATCGACATCGGTGACGGCCTTGAAACCGTCGAAACTGACCGAGAGACCGCGGATCTCGAGGTAGTCGCTGTCCATGCCGGCATTGCCGCCCGCCTTGGGTTCGTGGGTCATCGCGCTTCCACCTTCTCCTCGGTGACGACCGTTTCCACGGGCGGCGCCGGCGCCGCGGGCTTGCGCCGGTCGTCGAGCCAGCCCTTCAGCAGCGGCCACAGCCCGGCCAGTCCGGCGGGAATGAACCCGACCACCACGATGAACAGCACGCCCTGCAAGTACGTCCAGCCGGACGGGAACGATTCCGACAGCGAGGTCTGCGCCCAGGCGACACCGATCGCGCCGAGGACGGGACCGAGCAAGGTGGTCCGGCCACCGATCGCGACACCGATCAGGAACGCGATGGACGGGACGACACCGATGTCGGCGGGCGAGATGATCCCGACGATCGGCGTGAACAGCGCGCCCGCGATGCCGGCCAGGAAGGCCGCGACCACATACGCGACGATCTTGATATTGGCCGGGTCGTACCCGAGGAAGCGCACCCGCTCCTCCGCGTCACGCACCGCGACCAGCAGTTCGCCGTAGCGGCTGTTGTTGAGCTGACGGATCAGCGCCACCACCACGAGCAGCGTGCCCGCCGCGATGAAGAACAGCATCTGCCGGTTGGCCGGATCCGACAGCTTGAAACCGAAGAACGACCGGAAGTCCGACAGCCCGGTGAAGCCGCCGATCGCCTGCTGGCCGGTGAGCAGGATGGCCAGCGCGGCGGCCAGCGCCTGGCTGAGGATCGCGAAGTACGCGCCACGCACCCGGCGCTTGAACACGCCGTACCCGAGCACGGCGGCGATCAGGCCGGGCAGCACCAGGATGCCGAGGATCGCCACCGGCGCCGAACTGAACGGCTGCCAGAACGTCGGCAGCTCACTGATGCCCGAGATCTCCATGAATTCGGGCACGTCGTTGCCGAGGCGCGCGGCGTCGGCCAGCTGCATGTGCATGGCCATGATGTAGGCGCCGATGCCGAAGAACACGCCCTGGCCGAGGGTGAGCATTCCGCCACGGCCCCAAGCCAATCCGATCCCCGCCGCGACGATGGCGAAGCACAGGAACTTGGCGAGCAGGTTGAGGCGGAAGTCGCTGAGTACCGCGGGCGCCACCGCGAACAGCAGGATCGCGGCCACGGCGAACCCGGCCAGCGGGGTCACCCGTGGGTAGGCGCGCAGACGTTCCATGAGTGCGGTCATGCCAAACTCCTTGTCCGCACGGTGAACAGGCCCTGCGGGCGGACCTGCAGGAAGATGACGATCAGCACGAACACGATCACCTTCGCGATGGACGCGGTGGTGGAGTATTCGATGAACGAGTTGAGCAGGCCGAGCGCGAACGCCGCGATCACCGTGCCCTTGATCTGGCCGAGTCCGCCGATCACGACCACCAGGAACGCGTCGATCAGGTAGCTCTGCCCGATCGTCGGGCTGGTCGAGCCGATCAACGTCAGCGCCACACCGGCGACGCCGGCCAGGCCCGATCCGATGAAGAACGTGCTGATATCGGTGAATCGCGAAGAGATACCCGAGGTCTCGGCGAGGCCGCGGTTCTGCACGACGGCCCTGATGCGCCGACCCATCGGGGTCGCCTTGAGCACCGCGGCCAGCGCGGTCACCGCGACGATCGCCAGCACCAGGATGAAGATGCGGGTCTTGGGCACCACCGCGCCGGCGATGGTGATACCGCCGCTGAGCCATTCGGGCACCAGCACGTTCTTGGCCGGCGCGCCGAAGATGTCGCGCGCGGCCTGCTGCAACACCAGCCCGACACCGAAGGTGACCAGCAGCGTGTCCAGCGGCCGGTCGTACATGTACCGGATCAGCCCCATCTCCAGGGCCGCGCCGAGCAGGCCGCCGATCAGGAAGCCGAGCAGCAACGAGACGACCAGCGAGACACCGGCCGAGGAGAAGACCTGTTGCACAACGTAGGTGGTGTAGCAACCGGCCATGATGAACTCGCCGTGCGCCATGTTGATGACGCCCATCTGGCCGAAGGTCAGCGCCAGGCCGAGCGCGGCGAGCAGAAGAATTGATCCGAGGCTCAACCCGGTGAAGAGCTGGCCGATGAGTACATCCATATGAGTTCCCTGCGATCGGTGACCACGAGCGGCCGACCTCGAGGAGGCCCGTTCGCGGCCGGGGGGGGGGGGGGGGGGGGGGGGGGGGGGGGGGCGGGGGGGGGGGGGGGGGGGGGGGGG
>NZ_JARWOJ010000308.1 GCF_029868625.1 Nocardia neocaledoniensis
GCTCGAAGCGTATTTCGGCAGGCTCGTCGACTTCGACTTCACCGCCGCCATGGAAGACGACCTCGACGCGATCGCCGGTGGCCGCGAGCAGCGCGGAAACTGGTTGTCCAGCTTCTACTTCGGTGGCGATCACGGTGCCGAGGGCTCGGTGGCGCGCTCGGGCGGCCTCAAGAAGATGGTCGGCGAGCAGCTCGACGACATCGACGCCCGCGAAGTGAACTCGATCAAGATGTTCGTCGACGACGAGGGCCGCGATGTGGTGGTCCGGGTCGGCCGGTTCGGTCCGTATCTGGAGCGGATGGTCGTCAATCCCGATGACCCGGACGGTGATCCGGTCTCGCAGCGCGCGAACCTGCCCGACGATCTGCCGCCCGACGAGCTGATCCCCGAGGTGGCCGAGAAGCTGTTCTCGACACCGCAGGAGGGGCGCTCGCTCGGTGTCGACCCGGTCTCGGGGCACGAAATCGTCGCCAAGGAAGGACGTTTCGGCCCGTACGTCACCGAGGTGCTGCCCGAGCCGCCCGCGCCCGACCCGTCCGCCGCCCCGGCGAAGAAGACGACGAAGAAGGCCGCCGAGGTCAAGCCGCGGACCGGATCGCTGTTCAAGTCGATGGACCTGGCGACGATCACCCTCGACGACGCGCTCAAGCTGCTGTCGCTGCCGCGGGTGGTCGGCAACGATCCCGCCAGCGGCGAGGAGATCACGGCGCAGAACGGCCGCTACGGCCCGTACCTGAAGAAGGGCACCGATTCGCGGTCGCTGGCGACCGAGGAACAGCTGTTCACCGTCACCCTCGAGGAAGCGCTCAAGCTCTACGCCGAGCCGAAGCGGCGGGGGCGGCAGGCTGCCAGCGCGGCCCCGCTGCGCGAGCTCGGCAACGATGCCGCGACGGGGAAGCCGATGGTGATCAAGGACGGCCGGTTCGGTCCGTACGTCACCGATGGTGAGACCAACGCGAGCCTGCGCAAGGGCGACGAGGTCGAGTCGATCACCGACGAGCGCGCCTCCGAGCTGCTCGCCGATCGCCGCGCGCGGGGTCCGGTGAAGAAGGCCGCCAAGAAGACGACGGCGAAGAAGGCGGCCAAGAAGGCGCCGGCGAAGAAGACCGCCGCCAAGTCGACCGCGACGAAGACGGCCACCAAGACGGCGGCGAAGAAGACGGCCGCCAAGAAGACCGCGGCCAAGAAGGCGCCCGCGAAGAAGGCGGCGGCGAAAGCCGCTGGTACCGACGCGGATTGACAGGTGCCGCGCGGTCGTCGATCGAGGTGTCGGACCGCGCGGCTAGGGTGTAGTGCGTGGCAGGTGTCTTCGATCGACTGGTCGGCCAGGACGTGGTCGAGGCCGAGCTGACCGCTGCCGCGACGGCGGCCCGTGCCGGGGTGGTGACCGGCGCGATGACGCATTCGTGGCTGTTCACCGGTCCGCCGGGTTCTGGTCGGTCGGTCGCGGCGCTGTGCTTCGCGGCCGCGCTGCAGTGCACCGATCCCGACATCGTCGGGTGCGGTCGCTGCCATGCCTGCACGACCACCGTGGCGGGCACGCACGGTGACGTGCGCCGGATCATCCCCGAGGGCCTGAGCATCAGCACCAAGGAGATGCGCGCGATCGTGCAGATCGCCTCGCGGCGGCCGAGTACCGGTCGCTGGCAGATCGTGGTGGTCGAGGACGCCGACCGGCTCACCGAAGGCGCCGCGAACGCGCTGCTCAAGGTGGTCGAGGAGCCGCCGGACCGCACGGTCTTCCTGCTGTGCGCGCCGACGGTCGACCCCGAGGACATCTCCGTCACGCTGCGCTCCCGATGCAGGCACGTGCACCTGGTGACGCCCACCGTCCCCGCGATCGCGCAGGTGCTGCGTGAGCGCGATCAGCTCGACGCCGAGACCGCCGAATGGGCGGCTTCGGTGAGTGGCGGGCATGTCGGCCGGGCGCGTCGGCTGGCGACCGACGAGGACGCGCGCAAGCGTCGTCAGCGCGCGCTCGCCCTGGTCGGCGCGACGGAACGGCCCGGTGCCGCCTACACCGCCGCCGACGAGCTGGTGAAGTCGGCCGACGACGAAGCCAAACTGATGAGCGCCGAACGCGACGATCGCGAACGCGACGAACTCGCCACCGCGCTCGGCGCGGGCGGTACCGGCAAGGGTGCCGCCTCGGCGACTCGCGGCTCGGCGGGCGTGCTCAAGGAACTCGAGCGCCGCCAGAAGTCCCGCGCCACCCGCACCGGCCGCGACGCCCTCGACCGCGCCCTCATCGACATCGCCGGGATGTACCGCGACGCCCTCGCCATGCGTTTCGCCGGCCGCGGCACCCCCATCACCCTCACCCATCCCGACATGGCCGACGAGATCACCGACCTCGCCACCAACGTCCGCCCCGAGGGCCTTCTCCGCAGCATCGACGCCGTCCTCGCCTGCCGCGAAGCTCTCGACCTCAACGTGAAACCCCGCTTCGCCGTAGCCGCCATGGTCGCCACCCTCATCACCGCCCGCTCCACCTGATCGGCCGCTCAGCCGTCGTTTCCGACAGCGAATGACCTGCCGTTTTCGCGTTCCGACCGGGAGACGATAGACTCACACCGCCTGACGGCACGCCGCCTTAGCTCAGTCGGTAGAGCGCTTCACTCGTAATGAAAAGGTCGGGGGTTCGATTCCCCCAGGCGGCTCCAAAGGTCAAAGGTCCTTTCCGGATTCCGGGAAGGACCTTCGTCGTTGCCGGGTCCGGTGGTGCGTTGACAAGCGGTACGCCGGCATCCGTTTCATCCGAAAGGGTGAGGAGCTCGCGCATGCGGCGGCTCCGCCTGAGCGTATTCCTGTCTGTGGTACGACCGACAAGGTCATCGTGACGGGTTGTCCCTGGTCGGAACCTATTTTCAGTAGGTACAGGCGCTGCCCGGACTGTGCTGCTCTTTGCCCGCTGTAGCGGGCCGGTTCAGGCGGCGCGCATGGCTCGGTAGACGGCGGCGCCGATGAATTCGCCGAGGGTGTCGGGGGTCCAGGGGGTTTCGGCGGTCAGGAGGGTGCGGACGGCGCCTTCGCCTGCGGAGACCCAGAGTTCGGCCAGGGCGGGGAGTTTGTGGTCGGCGTTCTCGGTGCCCCAGGCGTGCAGGGTGGGGCGGAGCAGGGCGGTGCAGCGGGTGACGGCGAGGTTTCGGCCGCGGCCGAAGGAGCCCGCGACGGCGGGGTCGGGGTTGCCGTAGACGAGGCGCCAGGCGTCGGGGCGGCTGGCGGCCTTGTGTAGAAGGGCGCGGAAGCCTTCGACGAAGACGGTCTCGTCGGCGTTGGTGGTTCGGGGCGGCAGGACTTCGATCACGCCGGAGATGAGGTAGTTCTCCTCGCGCTCGATGAGGGCCTCGATGAGCTGGACGCGGTCGGGGAAGCACGCGTAGACCACGGGCCGGGTGACGCCCATCCGGTCGGCGACCGCGCCCATGGTCACCCCGGCGACCCCGCTCTCGACGGCTATCTCCAGTGCGGCGTCGAGCACCTGGGGGCGGCGGCGTTCCGGGCCCAGGTGTGCGGCTCTTCGTCGCCGCGCCACGGCTGTCTCGCTACCCACGTTCACCACCATAGCAACGCGACAATTTTCCTTCACTCGTGTAGGAAGAGTTACTACAGTGATGTAGGAAGTGTTCTTCCGATGAGGAGTCGATGATGTCCCAGGCCCTGTTCCACCCGAAGAACAGCGATTTCGCGCAGTTCGATCCGGCCACGCGCGCGCTGCTGCGCACCGTCGTGGAGTGGTTCGAGGCCCGCGGCAAGAAGCGGCTGATCCGCGACGATCACGAGCGGGTGTGGCCGGCCGAGTTCGTCGACTTCGTGAAGCGGGAGAAGCTGTTCGCGACGTTCCTCACCCCGGCGGAGTTCGCCGACGGCGACCCGGACAAGCGCTGGGACACCGCGCGCAACGCCGCGCTCAGCCAGATCTTCGGCTTCTACGGCATGACGTACTGGTACATCTGGCAGGTCACCATCCTCGGCCTCGGGCCGATCTGGCAGAGCGGCAATGTCGCCGCCAAGCGCAAGGCCGCCGCGCTGCTCGACGCCGGGGAGATCTTCGCCTTCGGCCTGTCCGAGCAGCAGCACGGCGCCGACGTGTACTCCACCGACATGATCGTCGACCCGCAGGCCGACGGCAGCTACACCGCGAGCGGCGCGAAGTACTACATCGGCAACGGGAACCTGGCCAGGATGGTGTCGGTGTTCGGCCGGCGCTCCGACAAGCCGATCATCGACAGCGCCGCGGCGATGCGACAGAAGCCGACCGACGCCGACTACGAGGGTTATCTGTTCTTCGTCGCCGACAGCGCGCACGAGGCGTACCAGCTGCGCAAGAACGTGGTGGCCTCGCAGATCTACGTCGCCGCGTTCGAGCTGGACAACTATCCGGTCGCCGAGGACGACATCCTGCACACCGGTGAGGACGCCTTCCACGCCGCGATGAACACCGTGAACATCGGCAAGTTCAACCTCGGATTCGGTGCCATCGGCGCCTGTGAGCACGCCTTCTACGAGGCCGTCGACCATGCGGACAATCGCATCCTGTTCGGCCACCGGGTGACCGAGTTCCCGCAGGTCCGCGCGCTGATCACCGATACGTACGCCCGCCTGATCGGCATGAAGCTCTACAGCGAGCGGGCCGTCGACTACATGCGCTCGGCGAACCAGGACGACCGGCGCTATCTGCTGTTCAACGCCATCGAGAAGATGTCGGTGACCAGGCAGGGGCAGCGCGTGATCGAGGACCTGGCCGATGTGATCGCGGCGCGCGGCTTCGAGAACGACATGTACTTCCCGATCGCGATGACTGCCATGTTCGGCCTGCCCCGGCTGGAGGGCACGGTGCACGTCAATATGGCGCTGTCGCTGAAGTTCATGGCCAACTACATGTTCCATCCCGCCGATGCCGGGCTGGCGGTGCTGCGGTCGCTGCCCGGTGCGGCCGTCGCTCCGGCGGGGACGACACGGGCCGTCGCGAGTGCGCTGTCCTGGTCGAGCCGTAAGCTCGCGTCGCGCGCGGGCGCGGTGCTCAAGCCGTTGCGCGACGAATTCGCCAGCGCCGCTTACGCTCCGGTACCCACCAGGCGCGACGGCGCCGACGACGAATTCCTGTTCCGGCAGGGGCCGAGTTCGGGGCTGGGCAAGGTGCGCTTCGCGGACTGGCTGCCGGTGTTCGAGGAATTCGCCGATGTCCCCAATGTCGCGGTGTTCCTCGAGCAGGTGCGGGCCTTCCAGGCGCTGCTGGCCGCCGCGGGCCCGACCGCGCGGCAGCAGCGTGATGTCGACTTCCTGTTCGTCATCGGGGAGTTGTTCACGGCGGTGCCCTACGCGCAGCTGGTGCTGGAGCAGGCGCGCATCGAAGGTACCGACCGCGCGGTGATCGACCAGCTGTTCGACGGCTTCGTCCGCGAATTCTCCCGGCACGCGGTCGCCCTGCACGGCAAGCCCGAAGCCACACCGGCGCAACAGAAACGAGCCATGGACCTGGTGCGTCGTCCGGTCGCGGACGAGCGGCGCTTCGACCGGGTGTACGCCGAGGCGCGGTCGCTGGCCGGAGCGTACGAGATGAATCCGTGAGCTCGCCGACCGATGAATTCGCGAGGGTCGCGCAGTCTGCACTGAAGGGATTCGTCGACTGAGGAGGCTTCGTGCGAACACTGACGATCACGCAGAACATCACCGTCGACGGCGCGGTGGAGATGCTCGGGGACTGGTTCGATCCGGCGGCGAGCAACGCGGAGCAGCTCGCCGAGCTGCACCGGCAGACCGCCGCTTCCGACGCGTTGGTACTCGGTAGGCAGACCTTCGAGGACTTTCGTGGGTACTGGCCCGAGCAGGTCGACGACCGGACCGGGATCACCGAGTCGTTGAACCGGCAGCACAAGTACGTCGTGTCGGCCACGATGACCGATCCGGGGTGGCAGAACTCGACGGTG
>NZ_JARWOJ010000309.1 GCF_029868625.1 Nocardia neocaledoniensis
GGGTGCCCCCCCCCCGTTGGGGGCCGCCCCCCCCCCCCCCCCCGCGGGGGCGGGGGGGGGGTCCCCCCCCCCCCCCCCCCCCGGCCCCTTTTGGGCTCCGGCTACCAGAGGCTGGTGCGCAGCACGATCTCGGTGGCCAGCTCGTGGGCGCCCTCGGTGGCGACGTTGTCGACCTCCAGCGGGACCACCCGGAATTCGCCGTAGACGAAGCGGCCCGACGCGTCGGCGGTGGCCCGCGGCAGGCTCTTGGTGACGAGCATGGTGACGGGCAGCTCCAGCGGCGGACAGGCCGGATCGGGCGCGTTCCCGTCGGCGTCGGGCACCGCCGGATGGCCGTGATCGGCGACGACCAGGCTCATGAACCGGCCGAACCGGCCCGCGCACAACCGCCATGCCAGCTCCGCGCCCGCGCCCCGGCCTGCGACGTTGACATACGGCAGTTCCAGCTCGTCGAGAATGGCGTGGATCGCCGCCGGGTCCAGCCCCTCGACCGATTCGGGGACGACCGTCTGCAGGTCGGATTCGTGCAGCCGCGCGCACACCTGATCGAAGACGTCGGCGGGGTCGTCCGCGCCGGGCAGCAGCAGCACATTGTGCCGTGACTGAGGGCCGTCGACCCGCACCGTCCAAGCTCGGTCACCGACCGCGATCCGCCGAGATTTCATGCCGGTGTACGGTACACGGCTCGCCTGAACGCGGCAGCTCGTTCCGCTCCCCGCGGCCCGTCGATTTCCCCGCGTGTCCTGCGGTTTCCGAGCTCCCGGTGGCGAAATTGCCGACCCTGTCACAGCGCGGGTGAGCGGGTGAGGCGTTGCACGGTCAGCAGGTCGCGGATCGGCGAGACGGTGTGCGGCAGCCAGAGTGCCTGGGTGGGCGCCAGCGGTGGGTCGACGAGATCGACGACGGTGACGCGCCCCGCGAGGGCGGGACCGGCGGGCGCGGTGACGAAGGCGATGTGCTGGTTGTCGGCGACGGCGGTGACAGGCGGGGTGCCCTGCACCCGGTTGACGACGAAGGTGGGCTCGAAACCCGCTCTGCGACAGGTGCTCAGCAGGAAGTCGGTGTAGAACGAGCTGCCCGGTGGTGCCCAGACGATGATCGATTCCGTGCGCAGGTCGTCGATCCGCACCTCCCGCCGAACGGCGAGGCGGTGAGTCGCGGCCACGGCGATCCGGACCGGGTCGTAGGCGATGATCGCCGAGGCCAGATCCGGCGGCATCGCCACCCCGCGCCGCAGCGCCAGGTCGATCTCGCCGTCGTAGAGGGCTCGCGCCAAGGAGTCGGGAAACACCTCGCGCACCGTCACCGACACCTCGGGCAGCTGGGCGCGCACCGGTTCGATCAGCACGTACACCTCCTCGGCGGTGACGGCGGGGGTGTGCCCGATGACGAACGGCCGCGGCGCCGCGGTCCCCGCCTCGTGGGTGCGCTCGGCGAGGCGCGTGGCCGCCGCCAGCAGGACGCGGGCGCCCTCGCGCAGCACCGCCCCCGCCTCGGTCGTGCGCAGCTTGCGGCCGCCGCGGTCGAACAGGCCGACCCCCAGCTGCCGCTCGAGCTGACCGATCGCGGCACTGACGGCCTGCTGTGTCAGATGCAATTCCGCTGCGGCACTGGTGAATCCAGCATGGTCGGCGACGGCGAGGAACTGCTGCAGCCGGTGCAGGTCCAGTGGGCGGCCGCCGAACATCGGAGTGGACATACCGCCACCGTAGTCACAAGTTGTATTTGTGGAAATACCAAAAAGTACTGTTTCCTCTTTGTTCCTCGGGTGCCTAGCGTCGAAGTCACAGACACCGACGAGAGGATTCAACCGATGACAGGCGTGCTGACCGGAAATGTCGCCGTGGTGGCCGCGGGCGCGAAGAACCTGGGCGGGCTCATCAGCACCACCCTCGCCGAGGACGGCGCGAACATCGTCGTCCACTACAACAGCGACGCCAGTGCCGACGAGGCCGACAAGACGGTGGCGGCCGCGCGGGCCGCCGGGGTCGAGGCCGTGAAGTTCCAGGCCGACCTGACCGACCCCGCGAACGTGGCGCGCCTGTTCGACACCGCCGTCGAGGCGTTCGGCCGCGTCGACATCGCCGTGAACACGGTGGGCAAGGTGCTGCGCAAGCCGATTCTGGACACCACCGAAGCCGAATACGACGCGATGTTCGACATCAACGCCAAGGCCGCGTTCTTCTTCCTGCGGGAAGCGGGCAGGCGCCTGAACGAGGGCGGCCGCATCGTCACCATCGTGACCTCGCTGCTGGCGGCGTTCACCGACGGCTACGCCACCTACGCGGGCGCCAAGAGCCCGGTGGAACACTTCACCCGCGCGGCGGCCAAGGAGTTCGCCGACCGCGGCATCACGGTCAACAGCGTGGCACCCGGCCCGATGGACACCCCGTTCTTCTATCCGCAGGAGACCCCGGAGCGCGTGGAATTCCACAAGTCCCAGGCTCTCGGCGGCAGGCTGACCAGAATCGACGACATCGCGCCGCTGGTCGAATTCCTGGTGGCCGAAGGTGGGTGGATCACCGGCCAGACGATCTTCGCCAACGGCGGCTACACCACCCGCTGAGGCTCACCCCGCGACGACGCCCACCGATTCGGTCCGGATCACCGGCAGATCGGTGGGCGCACCGCGCGCGATGAGGGTATCGAGGGCGTCGAGATCGACATGCTGTTCGATCAGATCGGCCAGCAGATCGAGTTGCGCGGCGCGGACGGCGGCCACCGAGGTGTCGGGGGCCGGACGGAAGCCGGTGCGGCCCGCGCGGGCGGCGACCTGGGTGAGCCAGGCGCGACGGAATTCGTCGGACTCGAGCAGTCCGTGGACGTGGGTGCCCCAGATCGCCTCGCGGACACTGCCTTCGGGCGCGCCGTCGATGGTCAGCCAGGGTTCGTCCCCGCTGCGCCGGACACGGCCGTGATGAATTTCGTAGCCGCCCACCGGGATCGGGCCCGCACGGCCGGTGACCTGCCGCGCGATCTTCGGATCGGCGAATTCGATCTCCAGCTCGAACAAGCCGAGACCGTGGGCGATACAGGGCACACCGGTGCCCGCGACGGGGACCGGTTCGACAGGGCGGGCCGACGGCTGGTACTCGATCCCGTCGACGATGCGCTGGCCCAGCATCTGGTAGCCGCCGCAGATACCGAGAATCGGACGGCCCGCAGCCGCGCGGACACGCAGCGCTTCGTCGATTCCCTTGGCGCGCAGCCATTCCAGATCCGAGATGGTGGACTTGGAGCCGGGCAGGACGACCAGGTCGGCGGTGGCCAGCTGGTCGGGACCGTCGGCCCAGCGCACCGCTACGCCGGGCTCACAGGCCAGGGCCTCGATGTCGGTGGAGTTGGAGATGCGGGGCAGGCGGACGGCGGCGACGGTGAGCCATTCGGTGCCGTGCGGCGGGCCGGGACGGCCGACGGGGGTCCCCGCGACGGTGCCGAGGGAGTCTTCCGCATCGAGCCACAGGTCTTCGGCGAATGGCAGCACGCCGAGTGTGGGGCGCCCGGTCAGCGTGGTCAGCTGGTCGAGGCCGGGCTGGAGCAGTGACACATCGCCACGGAACTTGTTGACGAGGAAGCCCGAGATGAGCCGCTGGTCTTCGGGTTCCAGCACCGCGACGGTGCCGAACAGGTGCGCGAGCACTCCCCCTCGGTCGATGTCGCCGACGACCAGCACCGGCAGCTGCGCCGCGCGCGCCAGCCCCATGTTCGCCAGATCGGTGGCACGCAGGTTGATCTCGGCGGGCGACCCGGCGCCCTCACAGATCACCACATCGAATTCACGACGCAGAGAAGCGAGTTCGTGCGCGACGACTTCACGCAACTGCTGCCTGCGGGTGAAATAGTCCCGCGCGCCGACTGTTCCGATCGCCTTACCCCGCACCACCAGCTGCGAGCGCCGGTCGCTGCCCGGCTTGAGCAGCACCGGGTTGAACCGCACGCTCGGCTCCAGCCCACACGCCCGCGCCTGCAGCGCCTGCGCCCGCCCGATCTCGCCGCCGTCGAGGGTGACGACGGAGTTGTTCGACATGTTCTGCGCCTTGAACGGCGCCACCCGCACACCGCGCCGCGCCAGCATTCGGCAGATGCCCGCCACCACCACGCTTTTCCCCGCGTCGGAGGTGGTGCCCGCGATCAGCAGGGCACCGCGCAACGGGCTCACGGCGAGGTCGGGGTTTCCGTGCTCACCCGGTGACGTGCGCTCCGATCCCGCCGCGCTCACGGCAAGGTGAGGATTTCCGCACCGGTTTCCGTGACCACCAGGGTGTGTTCGAACTGCGCTGTCCAGGAGCGGTCCTTGGTGACCACGGTCCAGCCGTCGTCCCAGATGTCGTAGTCGATGCCGCCGAGGTTGATCATCGGCTCGATGGTGAAGGTCATGCCGGGCTCGATGACCGTGTCGATGTCGGGCTGGTCGTAGTGCAGCACCACCAGGCCGTTGTGGAAGGTGGGGCCGACGCCGTGACCGGTGAAGTCGCGGACGACGCCGTAGCCGAAACGATTCGCGTAGGCCTCGATGACGCGGCCGATCACATTGAGCGCGCGGCCCGGCTTGACGGCCTTGATCGCGCGGTTGGTGGCCTCCTCGGTGCGCTCGACCAGCAAGCGCACCTCCTCGTCGACGTCACCGGCGAGGAACGTGCGGTTGGTGTCGCCGTGCACACCGTGGATGTAGGCGGTGACGTCGATGTTGACGATGTCGCCGTCCTCGATCACGGTCGAGTCGGGGATGCCGTGGCAGATGACCTCGTTGAGCGAGGTGCAGCAGGACTTGGGGAAGCCCTTGTACTCGAGGGTCGACGGGTAGGCGCCGTGGTCGCACATGTACTCGTGCGCGATCCGGTCCAGTTCGTCGGTCGTGACGCCGGGCGCGACCGCCTTACCCGCCTCGGCGA
Source organism: Nocardia neocaledoniensis (assembly GCF_029868625.1). Classification (GTDB taxonomy): domain Bacteria; phylum Actinomycetota; class Actinomycetes; order Mycobacteriales; family Mycobacteriaceae; genus Nocardia; species Nocardia neocaledoniensis_A. Next base: position 4,893 of record NZ_JARWOJ010000309.1, read on the forward strand.
GGGCCTGGGCGGCGATCTTGCTCGCGATCCGCATCTTCTCGATGGTCTCGGCCGTCTGCACCCAGGGCTCGTTGCCTTCCACGGCGGTCTTCTTCCCCACGTACTCGGGTCGCTCGATGGAACGCGGGACGTCCCGGATCGGCGTCTGGATGCCGGGAACGAGGGGCTGACGGGTGCGCACGGACATAGCAGCGAGTGTATCCATGTCCGTCAGGCTCGCGCGGTCACCCGCTCCAGCCGGACGACGATGCCCTTCGAGGTGGGGGTGTTGCTGATGTCGGCGACGCTGTCGAGCGGCACGAGCACATTGGTCTCCGGGTAGTACGCCGCGGCCGAGCCACGACTGGCCGGATACGCCACGACGACGAAGTTCTCCGCCCGCCGCTCGACGCCGTCGTGCCAGACGCTGACCAGATCGACCGTGTCGCGGTCGGCCAGGCCCAGCTCGGCCAGATCGGCCGGATTGACCATGACCACCCGGCGCGCGTGGTGGATACCGCGGTAGCGGTCGTTGTTGGCGTAGGGAACGGTGTTCCACTGGTCGTGCGAGCGCAGCGACTGCAACAGCAGATGCCCGGGCGGCACGTCGAGCGAGATCAGCTCGTTGCGGGTGAACTCGGCCCGGCCGCTCGCGGTCCGGTACACCCCGGTGTTGACCGGGTTGACCAGTCGCAGCCCACCCGGCTCGGCGACCCGCTCGGTGAAGTTCTCGAAGCCGGGCACCACGCGGGAGATCCGGTCGCGGATGGTGTCGTAGTCGTTCTCGAACTCCGCCCACGGGATCGCCGGGTTCTCCCCCAGCGTCCGCCGGGCCAGGCGCGTGATGATCGCGACCTCGCTGAGCAGGTGTGGCGACGCCGGATCGAGCCGCCCGCGTGAGGCGTGGACCTCGCTCATCGAATCCTCGACGGTGACGAACTGTTCGACGCCGGCCTGGATGTCGCGGTCACTGCGGCCCAGGGTCGGCAGGATCAGCGCGGTCTCCCCGCAGACGGTGTGCGAGCGGTTGAGTTTGGTGGAGATCTGCACGGTGAGCGCGCAGCGCCGCAGCGCGGCCTCGGTGACCGTGCTGTCGGGGGTGGCGCGCACGAAATTGCCCGCGACGCCGAAGAACACCTTCGCCTGTCCGTCGCGCATGGCGCGGATGGCGCCGACCGAGTCGAGGCCGTGCTCGGCGGGTGGGGTGAAGGCGAATTCGGCGCCGAGCGCGTCGAGGAACGACTGCGGCATCCGCTCCCAGATGCCCATCGTCCGGTCGCCCTGGACATTGCTGTGACCACGGACCGGGCACACCCCCGCGCCGGGGCGGCCGAGATTGCCGCGCAGCAGCAGGAAGTCGACGATCTCGCGGATGGTCGGCACGCCGTGCTTGTGCTGGGTGAGACCCATCGCCCAGCACACGATGATCTTCTTCGCCCCCAGCACCCGCCGGTGCGCCTGCTCGATCTCGGCGCGGGTCAGGCCGGTGGCTTCGAGGGCCTGGTCCCAGGTGATCGCGCGGGCGTGCGCCGCGAAGGCATCGAAGCCGCTGGTCTGCGTGCGGATGAAGTCGTGGTCGAGCACGGTGCCAGGGGCCGCGTCCTCGGCGTCGAGCAGCAGCCGGTTCAGCATCCGGAACAGCGCGAGGTCGCCCCCGGGCCGGATCTGCAGGAACTGGTCGGCGATCTCGGTGCCGCGCCCGATCACCCCGCGCGGGACCTGCGGGTTCTTGAACCGGATCAGCCCCGCCTCGGGTAGCGGATTGACCGCGATCACGGCGCCGCCGTTGCGCTTGGTCTGTTCGAGCGCGGTCAGCATGCGCGGGTGGTTGGTGCCGGGATTCTGGCCGACGACGAAGATCAGGTCGGCCTGGTGGATGTCGTCGAGGGAGACCGTGCCCTTGCCGACTCCGAGCGTCTGGTTGAGCGCCGACCCGCTGGACTCGTGGCACATGTTCGAGCAGTCGGGCAGGTTGTTGGTGCCGAACGCGCGGGCGAACAGTTGCAGCAGGAACGCGGCCTCGTTGCTGACCCGGCCCGAGGTGTAGAAGAGTGCCTCGTCCGGCGAGTCGAGGCCGCGCAGCGTGTCGGCCATCAGGTCGAAGGCGTCGTCCCAGCCGATGGGCGTGTAGTGGGTGGCGCCGGGGCGCTTGACCATCGGCTCGGTCAGCCTGCCCTGCTGATTGAGCCAGTAGTCGGACTTGCCGTCGAGCTCGGCGACGCTGTGCTCGGCGAAGAAGTCCGCGGTGACGCGCCGGGTGGTCGCCTCGTCGGCGATGTGCTTGGCGCCGTTCTCGCAGTACTCGTTCGTGTGCCGGTGTTTCGGCTCGGGCCACGCGCAGCCGGGGCAGTCGAACCCCTTGGTCTGGTTGATGTTCAACAGGGTGAGCGCCGTGCGCGCGGGCGAGGTCTGCGCCAGCGCGTACTCGAGCGCGTGCGCCACGCCGGGGACCCCCGCCGCCCAGGTCTTGGGCGGCGTCACCGTCAGCTCGTCGTGTGGGTCGTCGATCGAGGTCATGGTCGCCTCTTCCGTGGTGCGGTGCGCGTCGTCACCACCAGCTTGCCGCGCGCACCGCCGATGTCCAAGCTCAGGCCGCGACCGCCGTCACCGGTGCCGGGGCGGCGACGGCCCCCGGGCGGCGCAGCACGGTGAGGCTCACCAGCAGCGCGGCGGCGAGAAGTCCCGCCGCCACGGTGAACGCGAGCCGGTATCCGCTGGTCAGCGCCGCCGCCTCGGACACGCCCGCCGCGAGGTCGGCGGTGGTCCGCGACGCGGCCAGGGTGGACAGCACCGCCACGCCGATCGCCATCCCGACCTGCTGGCTGGTGTTGAACAGACCCGAGGCCAGGCCGGCGTCGTCGGCGGCGGCACCGGACATGCCGAGGCCGGTGAGCGCGGGCAGCACCAGGCCGCCACCGGCGATCGCGACCATCATCGGCAGCAGGTCGGCGACATAGTCGGCCCGCACGGGAAGCCGGGTGAGCCAGAGCATTCCGGCCAGCAGCAGCACCAGCCCGGCGACCAGGACGGCACGGCCGCCGAAGCGGGTGATGAGCCGGGCCGAGACGAACAGCGACACCCCGCCGATCGCGACGGCCGCGGGCAGCATGGCCAGCCCGGTCTGGGAGGCGTTGTAGCCCAGCACCTTCTGTAGATAGAGCGCGACGATGATCTGGAAGGCGAACATGGCCGACAGGGTCAGCATCTGCACCACGTTCGCCCCGGACACCGTGCGGGAGCGGAAGATCCGCAGCGGCAGCAGCGGGTCGCGCGCTGTCGCCTGCCGGAGGACGAAGGCGGCGAGCAGTCCGGCGGCCAGGGCGCCGAGGCCGAGGGTGTGCGCGGAATCCCAGCCGTAGCGTTCGACTTCCACCACGGTGTAGATGCCGAGCATCAGTCCGGCGGTGACCAGCGCCGCGCCGAGCACATCGGCCCCGGCCGCCCAGCCGAGCCCACGATCGGCGGGCAGCGCCTTGATCGCGACCACGAGGGTGAGCACCCCGATCGGCCCGTTGATCAGGAAGATCCAGTGCCAGTTCAACGCATCGGTGAGCACCCCGCCGAGCATCTGTCCGATCGAGGCGCCCGCCGCGCCGGTGAAGCTGAAGACACCGATGGCCGTGGCCCGTTCGCGCGGGCCGGGGAACATCGTCACCAGGATGCCGAGCACGACCGCCGTGGCGATCGCGCTGCCGACGCCCTGCAGGAAGCGCGCGGCGACCAGCACGGCCGGGCTCGTCGCCGCACCGGCCAGCAGCGAGGCGAGGGTGAAGACGACGGTGCCAGTGAGGAACATCGTCTTGCGGCCGATGAGGTCACCCAGGCGGCCCGCGAGCAGGAGCAGGCCGCCGAAGGCGATCAGGTAGGCGTTCACCGTCCAGCTCAGGCCGGCGGGGGTGAAGCCGAGGTCGTCCTGGATCGCGGGCATGGCGACGGTGACGATGCTGCCGTCGAGGATGGTCATCAGCGTGGCGGCCGACAGGACCGCGAGCGCGACGCGTTGCGTACTGGTCATAGAAATGACCGTACTAGATAGTTCCGTTGCAGACAATCTATAACGGACTATTGGCGGGCGCGGCGTGCGGGCGCGGCCTCCACCGCGGTCGACAAATGCCCCTCCACCAGGTGATTCAGCGCGCGCAGCAAGGTGTCGCGGTCCGCCTTCGGCAGCGAGTCGAGGGCCGCGCGGTGCACGCCGTCGACGATGTCCGCACTGCGGGCGGCCAATTCGGCGCCCGCGGGCGTCACCGCGATGATGCGGGCCCGTCGATCCGTACTGGACGGCTTACGCTCGGCGAGGCCCGCCTTCTCCAGCGCGTCGACGGTGACGACCATCGTCGTCTTGTCCATATCGCCGAGTTCGGCGAGCTGTACCTGCGTCCGCTCGGCCTCCAGGGCGTGCACCAGTACGCAGTGCATGCGCGCCGTCAGTCCGATCTCCGCGAGCGCGGCGGCCATCTGCGTGCGCAACACGTGACTGGTGCGATCGAGCAGGAAGGACAGGTCGGGTTCGGTGCGCGTAGGTGCCAGTGCGGTCATACCGGCCACTATAGTTTTGTCGTAGATAATCCGCATCTATCCCTATTCGTTGACGGGAATCATCGCGGACCACGGTCCGTTTAACCGGGTAGCCGACCGCGACCCGAAAGAGGTTCACATGGAACTGGGGCTGACCACCTTCGCCGAGCTGTACCCCACCGGCGACCGGCCCGCGCCGACCGCCGCCGAACGCCTGCGGCAGGTGGTGGACGAGGCGGTCGCGACCGAAGCCGCGGGCCTCGACGTCTATGGCGTCGGCGAACACCATCGGAAGGATTTCGCGGCCTCCGCGCCCGCCGTCGTCCTGGCGGCCGCGGCGGCGCGCACCGAACGCATCCAGCTGACCAGCGCGGTGACCGTGCTGAGTTCCGACGACCCGGTGCGCGTGTATCAGGACTTCGCGACGCTGGACGGCTTGTCCAACGGCCGCGCCGAGCTGATGGCCGGGCGCGGATCCTTCACCGAGTCGTTCCCGCTGTTCGGCTACGACCTCACCGACTACGACGCCCTGTTCGAGGAGAAGCTCGCGCTGCTTCTGCGGTTGCGCGCGGACGACCCGGTGACGTGGTCGGGCCGCTTCCGTCCGGCGCTGCGCGAGGCAACCGTGTACCCGCGCACCGACGAGCGCCCGCTGCCGGTGTGGATCGCCGTCGGCGGCAGCCCGGAGTCGGTGATCCGCGCGGGCCTGCTCGGACTTCCGCTCGCGCTCGCGATCATCGGCGGTCAGCCGGCCAGGTTCAAGCCGCTGGTCGAGCTGTATCACCGAGCCCTCGCCGAGGGCGGACACGAGCAGCAGCCCGTCGCGGTGCACGCCCACGGCTACGTCGCCGATACCGACGAGCAGGCGGTCGCCGACTTCTACGCGCCGTACGCGCTGGCGATGTCGACGATCGGCCGCGAGCGCGGCTGGGGCCCGATGACGCGCGAGCAGTTCGACGCCCTGCGCTCGCAGAGCGGTTCCCTGTTCGTCGGGACGCCCGACTACGTGGGCGCCAAGATCGCCGACATCCGCGACACCCTCGGCCTGGACCGGTTCATGCTGCACACCAGCGTCGGCACCCTGCCGCCCGAGCAGGTGCTGCACTCGATCGACCTGCTCGGCACGAAGATCGCGCCGCACCTGCGCTGACTACTCGAGCGCCGGCTCGCCTCGCCGGGCGGCCCGGCGCTCCCGTCGACGGCGCAGATATCGCCGGATCCTGCTGGCGCACAGATAGACCACCCACAGCCCGACCGCCAGCAGGATCGCCGCGATCACCGCCGCCAGGACCGGGAAGAACACGGCGAGCGTGAGGATGCCGCCGACGCCCAGGTCCTCGGCGGTGCTGACGACGATATTGGAGGCCGGCTCCGGCGAGGTGTTGATCGCCATCCTGGTTCCGGCCTTGACGATGTGACTGGCCAGGGCCGTGGTGCCGCCGACCGCGGCGGCGAAGAGCGTGGGCAGCGAATCGTCCTGTCCCGCGATCAGCGCCGAGACCACCGCGCCCGAGGCGGGCCGGACCACCGTGTGCACGGCATCCCAGAACGAGTCGAGATACGGGATCTTGTCCGCGACCGCCTCGATCAGGAACAGCACGCCCGCAGCGACCAGCACATCGGTGCGCTCGAGCCCCGGCGGCACGTCGTCGGTCCACCCGATCCGGCCGAACAGCCCGAGCAGGAACACCACCGCGTACGCGTTGATCCCGCTGGCCCAGCCCGCGGTGAAGATCAGAGGCAGTACCGACACGCGCTCAGCCTAAGCCCGCCGGCCGACAACACGCCGTAGCCGCCACCGCGCCCGGAATCTAGCAACGCTAGACAGACGTCCACGCACGGTGCTACCGTTGCTCCAGTTTCTAGCGTCGCTAGATCCCAGGAGAGGGAAAGCCGACATGCTCGTTGTCACCGGCCAGATCATCGCCGTCGTCGCCGTTCTCGCGAACGCCGTCGTCTACGGCACCGACATCAGCTGCGCGCTGATCACCAGGTCCGTCTACCGCAAACTCGACGACGCGACCGTGACCATGAGCGCGGGCTGGGGTCACTACTACGGCGATCGCCGGATGCCGATCTTCGGCGCCGGCGGCATCGTCACCGCGGTGCTCACCCTGCTGATCGCCCTGTGGGCCGGACAATTCGGCGCCGCCGTCGCGGCCGCGATCACGGTGGCGGCGCTGCTGACCTGGCTCGCGCTGTACGCGCGCATCGCCAAGCCGATCAATACCGCGCAGACGGCAGCCGCGCAGAGCGGCGTCATCCCGGCCGATGCCCGTGCGCTGCAAGACAAGTGGGACAGCATCCTGAAATACCGCGTCACCCTCCAGGCCATCGCCCTGACCGGCCTGTGCGCCGCCCTCATCCTGTTCTGAGATCGACCACCACCCGCGCCGCCGGGGACGGCTCGATTCGTGGCCCACACACGTATGGGCAGATTCCCGGAAGTCATCGCGCCGGCGCTCGGTGCCGATGACGCCCTGGAGCCACGACCAGATCTCGGCTGAGCGCGATCAGCGAAAAGTCGAGGTGACCGACGTTGTTACCGTTGAGGCATGGTCAGTGCGGTATCGGCTCGGCGGCGCGAAGAACTGCGTGATTTCCTGCGCTCGCGACGGGAGCGGATCGGACCGGCCGAGGTGGGTCTGCCCGTGGCGGGAAGGCGGCGGACCCCCGGGCTGCGGCGGGAGGAAGTCGCGATGCTGGCAGGGGTGGGGGTGTCCTGGTACACGTGGCTGGAGCAGGGGCGGGAGATCACGGTGTCGGGGGAAGTGCTCGACGCGGTGGCCCGGGTGTTGCGGTTGAGTGAGCCGGAGCGGGGGCATCTGTATCTACTCGCGGGGCTCAATCCGCCGCCCGCAGGCGGGACCATCGGAACGGAAGTGACCGTCGAGGTCCGGCAGCTGATCGACGGGTGGGAGCGCGGACCCGCCGTGGTGCGGGATCGGTACTGGAACATTCTGGCGTTCAACGCCCTCGCGGGACGCGTCTTCGGGTGCGACGACGGGGAACCGCACAACTGCCTGGTCACCTTCTTCACCAGCCCCCGTTACCGGGAGCTGCCCGACCTGTGGGAGAGCGCGGCGCCCGGTGTCGTCGCCGCCTACCGCGCCGACGCCGCCCTCGCCCCGCGCGACGACGAATTCCACCGGGTGGCAAGGGAACTTGCCGCTGTCGACCCGGAGTTCGCGAGCCTGTGGGACCGCCACGAGGTCGATGTCCCCGCTCAGGCCGTCAACGCCCTGCGCCACCCCGAGGTCGGCGACCTGTTCTTCGACGCGACCACCCTCACCATCGCCGACCACCCGAATTGGTCCCTGGTTCTGTACAACCCGAAACCGAATACCGACACGACCGACCGCCTCGCCCGTCTCCCCCTGCTGCGCCTCACCGAATCCGCCTGACGACGCCGGATCGCCGCGCGGAGGCGGTTCAGCCGCCGTGTCCGCCTGCCGCGCTCACCTGCCGACCGGGCTGCAGGACACTGATACACATCCGAGCGCAGTCGGCGGCGAGGTCCGCGGAGGTCATGGTGACCACGCCGGCGAGCCATCCTTCGATGATCTGGTTGACGCCGCCGGTGATGAAAAGGCTCGCCCGGCGTAGCAGGTCGGGGTCGGGGGCGAATCCGAGGGCCTCCGGGGCGTACTGGACGACCAGGTCGGCGACGGTATCGATCGCGTCGTGTCGCCGCTGCGCGAGTTCGCCGACGCCGTGGGGATCACTGGAGATGATGCGGTGCAGGTGCGGGTCGGCGGCGACGGTGTCGAAGAACGCCTGGAGCGCGGCGGTGAGGCGCGCTTCCGCGGCCCCGGTGCTGGAGAGCCCGGCACGCACCATCGCGGCCAGGAGTGTGTCCCGGACCTCGTCCGCGATCGCGACCAGGAGTTCGTCGCTGTTGGCGAAGTGTTCGTAGAAGTACCGCGGCGTGAGCCCGGCGGCCTTGCACACCCCACGGACGGTGACCGACGCGATACCCGACTCGCCCCAGAGCGCCGTCGCGGCGGCGAGCAAGCGGACTCGGCGGCCCGCGCTGCGTTCCGCGGCGCTGAGGCCGCCGTAGGTGCGGGGCTCGTCGGTCATTGACAGCAGTGTAGCGACCCCTTACCGTCTGATAACGCACGTGTTCAGAACACAAGCGTTATCAGATCGATTCAAGGGAGAATCGCGATGTCGACGACGCAATCCAGTCCGGGCCTGACGCCCTATCAGCAAGTCACCGCCCCGCTGCTCGACGAGCACGACTACCGCCTCACGCAGATCGACGGCATGCTTCCGCGGGAGCTGACCGGAACGCTGTACCGCATCGGCCCCGGCAAGTACCAGGTCGGACGCACCCTGCTGCACAACATCTTCGACGGCGACGGCATGATCTCGCAGTTCGTCCTCGACGGCCGCTCGGTCCGGTTCCGCAACCGCTACGTGCGCACTCGGCACTTCGAGCACGGTCAGCGGTCCAGCACCGTCCGGTTCCGTGGCGTCGGGGATCAGATTCCGGGTGGGTTCTTGGCCAACATCGGTCGCCTACCGGAGAACGTCGCGAACACGAACATCGTCAACTTCGGCAACGAACTGCTGGCCCTGTGGGAGCTCGGCAACCCGCATCGGATCGACCCGGAAACCCTCGACACGATCGGTATCACCGACTTCGGCGGACGGCTCGGCTACCTCGGTGCCTTCTCCGCGCACCCGAAGTGGGATCCGGTCACCGGCGACATGTACAACTTCGGTCTCGACCTGCTCCCGACACCACGGATCCGTACCTACCGGATCACTCGCGCCGGCCGGCTGACCAAGCTCGCCACCGTCCCGATGCTCGACCTGCCCTGGAACCACGATTTCGCGTTGACCCAGAAGTACCTGGTGTTCGTGCTCGACCCGATCATGCCCGATATCGGCAAGATCGCGCTGTCGACGACCTCGTTCGTCGACGCGCTGGAGTTCAAGCGCGGCAAGGGAACCCGGTTCGTGCTGGTGCCGAGGGACGGCGGCCGGGTCCGCATCGTGGAGCACGAGGCGCTGCTGCACGTCCACTTCACCAACGCCTACGACGACGGGGACGACGTCGTCGTCGAGCTCCCGCGCCTGGAAACCGACTGGGACAAGCTGCGCACCATGACGGGGATGGTCAACCGCACCGACCTCGGCATCCCCGAGTACCCGGACTCCACGCTCGTGCAGTACCGGATCACCAGGGACGGCCGGATCATCGAGAACCCGCTGACCGACCGGTCCGGTGAATTCCCGCAGTTCGACTGGCGCCGCGGGACCCGCAGACACCGCTACACCTATTTCGCCGGGAAAGGCGGGCCCGCGCGACTGTTCAACTCGGTGGTCAAAGTCGACACCGAGACCGGCCAGGTGACCAGCTGCGACCTCGGTCCCAGTTCGGTCGGCGAGCCGCTGTTCGTCCCCCGCGGCCGCGACGCCGCCGAGGACGACGGCTGGCTGCTGGCGTTGAACCACCACCTCGACGAGGACCGCTCCCAGCTCGTGGTCTTCGATGCCAGAGACCTCGAGCGGGGTCCGCTCGCCACCGCCTGGCTCGATCATCACATCCCCTGGGGTTTCCACGGCACCTTCAACCGCCGGATCGCCGCACCCGAGGAGCCGGTGCCCACCCCGGAGCAGGTGCTGTGACCGGGAGAGTGGTGGTGGCACTCCCCTGATAACCGCGCACTGTCTGTTCGGTCGGTGCCGGGTCACGCTGAAGCCATGACGCACAACAGATTCGACGGCAAGACGGCGCTGATCACCGGCGGTAGCAGTGGCATGGGGCTGGCGACGGCTCATCGCCTGCTCGCCGAGGGGGCGCGGGTCGTGGTGACCGGTCGCGACAAGGACCGCCTCGACCGGGCGCTCGCCGAACTCGGGGGCGACGTGCACGCAATCGCGGGTGACGTCACCGACCTCGACGCCGTGGACGACCTCGTCGCCGCCGTCGCGGAGCGGTTCGGGCAGCTGGATGTGCTGTTCGCGAACGCGGGGATCGGCTCGTTCCAGCCGATCGAGCAGGTGACGGGCGGGCTGTTCGACGAGGTGATGGGCGCCAATGCGAAGGCCGCGTTCTTCACCGTCCAGAGGGCACTGCCGATCATGCCCGACGGCGCCGCGATCGTCATCAACGCCTCGTTCGGGCTGCACCGCGGGGTGCCGGGCGCGGCGTTGTATTCGGCGAGCAAGGCCGCCGTCCACAATCTGACCCGCACGATGGCCGCGGAATTGGCGCCGCGTCGCATCCGGGTCAACTCGGTGAGCCCCGGTTACATCGACACTCCGGCCTTCCGCGCGGAACTCTCGGAGGCGGCGCGGCAAGGGGTGGCGAGCCTGGCCCCCGCCGGTCGTGTCGGAACCGCCGACGATGTGGCCGCGGCGGTCGCCTTCCTGGCCTCCTCCGACGCGGCCTACGTCAACGGCCACGACCTGCGCGTCGACGGCGGCCTCACCGCGGTCGACGCCGCGGCCCTCCTGTAGCGGCGGATCGGACTCCGCCGCTACCGCGCCGGGCCGGATCCGCCGTCGGGTGCCGACCTCCGGCTGAGGCGGGCCGGGTCACACCCGACCGCGACCCGGCGCGCCCCCGCTCAACGCAGGGCGGCGCGTCCGCGTACCCGTCCGAGCACGACCAGCACCACCAGCGTCACCGTGACGAGAACCGTCGTGCCCGCCGCCGCGTCGAACACCTCACCGCGGTCGGTCTGCGCGAAGATGCTGACCGGCAGGGTCTTCCAGGTGGCGGGATAGACCATGATGGTAGCCCCGAGCTCGCCCATCGACAGCGCGACGGCGAGGCCGGCGGCGGCACCGAGGGCGGGCAACAGCAGCGGCAGCGTGATCTGGCACAGCACCCGAACCGGTCCTGCGCCGAGGGATTCGGCGGCCTGGCGGTAGGCGGGGTCGAGGCGGTCCAGTGCCGCCGAGACCGCGCTGAACGCGTAGGCGAGCACGAGGACGGTGTGCGCGAGAATCACGATCCACTTGGTGCCGCCGAGCAGCAGCGGCTGGTCGTTGAACGCGATGAGCACGCCCAGACCGACGGCGACCGACGGCACCGCCACCGGCAGGTGGAACACCGCGTCGGTGACCTTGCGCAACCAGCCCGGCGCCTCCCGGGAGGCCAGCGCCGCCCAGGTGCCGACGACCAGCGACACCGCGCTCGCCAGCAGCGCCGTCTGCAGACTGACCGACAGGCTCGCGGCCTGCTCACCGCTGAGGGCATCGCCCAGATTGGTGAGGCCGAGATCCGACGGCAGCGGACCGGTCCAGCTGCCCGCCAGGGCGGCCGCGACCACGGTGGCGATCGGTGCGACGAATACCACCGTCACCACCAGCGCGAACACAGCGAGCACGAGGGCTTTGCCCCGGGGAGTCCACAGGAGCACGATCAATCCCCCTTCGAGCGGGAGCGGGTGAACCGGGCGAAGACGAACCGGTAGGTCAGGTACAGGGTGAGCGAGAGCAGCACCTGCACCGAGGCGAGGACGGCGGCGCCGGGCAGGTCGAAGGTGACGATGCCGCGGGTGTAGATGAGCGCGGGCAGGGTGATCACGCCCTTCGCTCCGGTGAACAGCACGATGCCGAACTCGTTGAGCGTCAACAGCAACACCAGGCTGCCGCCCGCCGCGAGCGCGGGCCACGCCTCTGGCAGCACCACCTGCCGCAGCACCCGCCACGGCGAGGCGCCGAGACTCGCCGCGACGTCGAGCTGCTCGCGCGGCAGCTGTGCGAACGCGGCCAGCACCGGACGCACCACGAACGGGGTGAAGTAGGTGATCTCGGCCAGGATCACCCCGAGCGGCGTGGTGAGGAAGTCGATCACGGGTGTGGTGGCGCCGGTCAGCTCGGCGATGAGGGCGTTGATCGCGCCCGCTGTGCCGTAGAGGAACGTGAAGGCGAGGGTGATCAGGAACGAGGGCAGCGTGAGGATCGTATCGATCAGCCTGCCGACCACCCCGGAGCCGGGGAACGGCACGAACGCGAGCACGATGGCCAGGAAGGTGCCGAGCACCAGGCAGCCCACCGTGGAGCAGACCGCGATGGACACCGTGCGCCACAACGCGTCCCGGAACGCCGCCGACCCGAGCACGTCTGCCCACACCTCGGTGCCGCGGCCGGTGGGGGTCTGGGTGGACTCGGTGAGCACCCGCGCGATCGGGTATCCGGCGATGCCGAGGACGACGAGGACCGGCGGCAGCGTCCACAGGATCGGCAACCAGGAGCGTCCCGGCGCGCGATGTTCCGGCTCCACCGGCGGGGCGACGGGAACGATCGCGGTCATCGCACGACCCCGCTCGCCGTCGGGTGCTCGGGCCCCGGGTGCGAGAGCATCGCGACACCGCCGACGAACCGGCGCACCCGGCCCCGGACCATGTGCGGCACAGGGTGATTCATGACGCAGCCCCGTCCTGAGCCGCCGCGCCGACGGGATTCGGAATGAGCACGCCCGCCAAATCCGGCAACCGCACCCCCACGACCCGGCCGGCCTCGGCCTCGAAGTGGCCGGGCACGTCGGCGGCCAGGTCCACGGACAGCCCGTCGACCGCGAGCACCACCCGGGTCGAGGCGCCACGCCAGACCACACTGGACACGGTGGCGCGCAAGGCGTCCCGCTCCCCCACCGCGCCGACCGTCACGGTATGCGGGCGGATGCAGAGCAGCGCGGGATCGTCGGGCGCCCAGTCGGCGCGACCGACGCCGGGCCGGGGAGCCTCCGCGCGCAGGGTTCGGGTGCCTGCGGTGACCAGCGCGGCGGTGCCGGTGATGTGATTCACCGTGCACGGCACCAGATTCGCGCCGCCGAGGAACGCGGCCGTGAAGTCGGTGGGCGGCCGCTGCCACAGGTTCTCGGCGGTGTCGATGTCGACCAGCCGCGAGTCACGCATGACGGCGATCCGGTCGGCCAGGGCCAGCGCCTCGGCCTGGTCATGGGTGACATACAGCATCGCCGTGTCGGGCAGGGCCTTGCGTAGCTGCTGCAGCTCGCCGAGCATCGAGTGCCGCAGCTGCGCGTCGAGCGCGGCGAGCGGTTCGTCGAGCAGCAGCACCTTGGGGCGGATGGCGAGCGCGCGGGCGATCGCCACTCGCTGCTGCTGACCACCGGACAGCTCGCGGGGCAGCCGCTTCGCATATCCGGCCATCCCGACCATGTCCAGCGCCTCGGTGACCCGCGCGTCGATCTCACCGCGCGGGACCCGGTGCGATTTCAGCCCGAAGGCCACATTGCTGTGCACGGTCATGTGCGGGAACAGCGCGTAGGACTGGACGACGACCCCGATCCCCCGCTTCGCCGGCGAGAGATCGGTGACATCGCGCCCACCCAGCCGGACCGCGCCCGAGGTGGGCCGGACGAAGCCGGCCAGCGCCTTGAGCGCGGTCGACTTGCCCGACCCACTCGGGCCGAGGAGCGCGACGGTCTCGCCGACGGCGACGCGCAGCGTGAAATCGGCCAGCGCGACGGCGGCCTTGCGGCCCCTGCCGTAGCTGACCCCGACCCGGTCGAACACGATCGCGGGCTCGTTCGTCGTGGCCGTCCCGGCGGAGGCGGCGGTAGCGGACTTCATGCGGACTTCACCGTCGGACATCGTCAACTCCCTTGTCGCAGCGCCGGTGTCAGCTGCCGGTGGCCTTCTGGTACGCCGCGAGATCGGCGTCCAGCTCGGTCAGTACCTTGTTCCAGTCGACCGGAACGACCTCGACACCCTTGATGGTGGCGGCCGGACCGCCCTCGGCGGGTGCGGCGACATCGGTGCGGGCGGACACGGCGAAGGCCTCGGGGCCGAGCTTGCTCTGCGCGTCGGGGGCGAGCAGGAAGCTCATCAGCTTCGCGGCGTCGTCCTTGTGCGGCGCGCCCTTGGCCAGGCCCATCATGTAGGGCACCGACACGGTGGAACGCTTGCCGTCGGCGACCGGGAAGAACACCGAGAACTTCGAGCCCTTCTCCTTGACCGTGGTCAGGTTCATCTGCACGTCGCCGTTGGCGATCAGCAGCTCACCCTTGTCGACCTTGGCCTGCAGCTTGCCGGTGGACGAGGACGGCCCGACGTTGTTGGCCTGCAACGCGGTCAGGTAGTCCAGCGCGCCCTGCTTGCCGCGCAGCTGCTGGAGCAGCACGAGCACCGCGGTGCCGTCACCGGCCTGGCCGGGCGTGGAGTACTGCAGCTTGCCCTTGTACTCCGGCTTCAGCAGGTCGTCCCAGGTCAGCGCCGAGGCGTCGACCGCGGGGTTGGCGATGAAGCACAGGTAGTTGTTGGCCATCGTCACGAAGGTGCCGTCGGCGTCCTTGTCGGTGACCGGGATCGCGGCGGTGTCGATGCCGCTGGGCTGCAGCAGGCCCGACTGCTTGGCCTTCTGGATGAACGGCGGCAGGGTCACCACCACGTCGGCCTGCGGGTTGGACTGCTCCTTGTCGACCCGGTTGACCACCTCGCCCGAGCCCGCCTCCACCAGGTTGACCGCGATGCCGGTCTCCTTGGTGAACTCGTCGAACCGGTTCTTGTACCAGCCGCCGACACCGTCGGCGGAGTACACGGTGACGGTCTTGCCGTCCGCGGATTCGGTGCCGGTGCCACCACAGGCCGCGGTGAACGCGACGGCGGTGACCCCGGCCAGCAGCAGCGCGGCCCTGGACAGGCGGCGCGCGGTGAAGGAAGTACGCACGATTACAGCAACTTTCGTCTCGATGTCGAGGGGAATCGCAGGGACGGTGGATCGCAGGAGGAACGCCGCGGCGGGGTACCGCGACGCGAGTTCAGTGGGCCTGGACCAGCGCGGGGAAATCGGCGACCGAGGCGACGACGTGCGTCGCGCCCGCCCCGCGCAGCTGCTCCTCGGTGTGCGCGCCGGTGAGCGTGCCCGCGACGATGCCCGCGCCCGCGGCGAGGCCGGTCGCGATGTCGCTGGTGGTGTCGCCGAGCACGGCGATCCGGTCGACGGCGTCGACGCCCAGGCGCAGCGCGGCGGTGAGCACCATGTCCGGGAACGGACGGCCGCGGCCTGCGTCCGACGGCGCGAGCGTGAGGTCGACCAGGTCGGTCCAGCCGAGTGCGGCGAGCAGCTTGTCCTGGGTGCCGCGGCTGAAACCGGTGGTCAGCGCCACCCGCACGCCCGCGTCGCGCAGCGCCGTGATCGCCTCGACGGCACCGGGAATCGGCGCGATGTCAGCGTCGTCGACGAGCGCGTCGTAGGCCGCCTCGAACGCCAGATTGGCCGCCTGCGCGCGGTCCTCGTCACCGAGCAGGGCCCGGAACACCTCGATCTTGGACTGGCCCATGGTGTCGACGACGTAGCGGCGGGCCTCGTCGCGACGCGGGCCCTCGGCCTCGATCCCGGCGGCGGTCGCCGCCTCCTCGAAGGCGCGCAGCACCAGGCCGCCGTCGGCCACGGTGGTCCCGGCCATATCGAGAACCGCGAGCTGAATCGTGTTGTCCGGCACGGTCTTCCTCACAGTCCGAGCTGGTCGGCGGTTTGCTCGCCGATGGCGGGTCCGAGTGTCATGCCGCGCCCGCCGGGGCCGGTGACGACCCAGACGTTGGTGTCGGCACGCACCCGGGTGACGATGGCGTCGGGATCGACGCTCTGGCTGTAGACGCCGGCCCAGCGCCGCACGATGGGCGGCAGCTCGCGGCCGAGCAACTCCTCGGTGACCTCGGTGAGGTGCTCATAGGGCGCCTCGTCGACGTCGAAGGCGAACGGCTCGGTGTACTCGTGCGTGTCACCGATGGTCAGGCCGCCGTGCAGGCGCTGCACGCACAGCAGCTGCATCTTGTGCTCGGCGGCCGTGGCGGTCTGGGATTGTTCCGCGGCGAGCGAGTCCACCTCGGCGCCGGCGAAACCCGGGTAGTAGCGGAAGCTGTCGCCATCGGCGATCGCGGTGGTCAGCGACTCGCCCAGCGGTGCGGTCTGCATCATCTGCAGGCGAACCCGGCGCACCGGCAGGTCGCCGGCGAGTTCGCGGGTGAGTCCCGAGTGCGCCGCGCCGGGGCAGTGCACGACGAGATCGGCCTCGTGCCTGCGGCCCTGGTCGTCGAGGACGACGGCGCCCGATCCGGTGTCGAGCACCGAGCGCGCCTCGGTGCCCTCGTGGAAGGTGTAGCGACCACTCGCGGCCATATGGGCGCGCAGCGCGGGCAGCGCCTGACGCGACTCGACGGCGGCGTCGGTCGAGCAGTGCAGTCCCGCGAGGTATGTGCCGCGCAGCGCGGGGTTGAGCGCGCGCACCTGGTCGGGCTCGAGCAGGGCGAAGCCACGATCGGTCGCGGTCGGCCCCGCCGCGGCGGCTTCGGCGACCGCGAGCTCGGCGGGCGTGCGGACCAGCGTGATCGAACCCGCAGGACGGAAGCCGACACCGGCGACCCGGCCGCCGATCTCCTCCCACAGCTCGCGCGACCGCAGGGTCAGCTCGAGCTCACCCGCCGCCCGTCCGGACACCCAGACCAGACCGAAATTGCGGACCGTCGCACCACGGGCCTCCCGCTCGCGTTCGAGCTGGACGACCTCGTGCCCACGGGCGATCGCCGCCCAGGCGTGTGCGGTGCCGAGTATCCCTCCACCGATGATGACCAATCGCATGGCACCGATACTGACAAATGGTCTAGACCGATGGGTGTGGCCCGAGCGAACGCTGGGTTAACAATTGGTATAGACCAATTCATGTACGCTGGGGCCATGGACGCGCCGACCACGACGACCCGAGTTCCCAAGGTCTTCCTCGTTCGCACCGAGATCGACGCCATCCTGGCCGAACTCGACGAAGGCGACCCGGTGCCATCGGAACGCGACCTCGCCGCCAGGTTCGGCGTCGCTCGCGAGACGGTGCGCCAGGCACTGCGAGAGCTGTTGGTGGAGGGCAGGATTCGCCGCCGGGGCCGGGGCACCGTCGTCTCCAGGCCGAAGCTCACCCAGCCGTTGTCGCTGCGCTCCTACACCGAGGGCGCGCTCAGCCTCGGCCGCACACCGGGCCGCATCGTCGTCACCTGGGAGGACGTCCCCGCCGACGCGGAGACCGCCACCGACCTGGAACTGGAACCCGGCACGCGGGTGATGCATCTGGAACGCGTGCTGCTCGCCGACGGCGAGCGCATCGGACTGGAGAGCACCTACCTGCCCCTGCACCGCTTCGCCGGCCTGCGCGGCGGCTACGACCCGACCACCTCGCTGTACGCGGCGATCCGCGCGACCGGCGTCGAATTCGCCGGTGCGCGAGAGCGGATCGAGACCGTACTCGCCGCGCCGCGAGAGGCGGGTCTGCTCGAATGCACGACGGCGCTGCCGATGCTGCTGCTGCACCGGCGAAGCGTCGACGCGAACGGAGCGCCCATCGAGCGGGTGCGCTCGCTGTACCGGGGTGACAGGATCGCCTTCGAGGCGCTGCTGTCACCCGAGCACACGTGAGATGACTACTGCTCCGGCAGCCTTCGCCGCCCGCCTGCCACATCGGTGACGAGGTCGGTATAGCCGTCGACCAGCTCGGCGAGGTGGTACCAGTGCTTGTGCGTGCTGTCGCTGCGCACCCCGTCGAGATCGATGGCCTGGTTGGCATCGACCCAGCTGCGCGCCATCCGGTCGACCACGGCGCCGAGGCTCTCCGTGTGCAGCGACGCGCCACTGCGGTGCAGCGGGATCTCCTGCACGATCCAGTCGTTGATATCGTCGACGAGTTCGCTGCGGCGGCAGTCGATCTCGGCGATCAGCGCGGCGTCACGCACCTGTGCGCGCCGCTCGTGCAGCTCGGCGAGCGCATGCGCTGAGCGCAACAATTCACGGTCCTGAAAACGCCTGCCCTGGAATGCGCACAACAATTGCGGCGCAGTCGGCAGTACCCCCATCACCGGCGCGCTCATCGCAACGCCCCGAATTCACCCGACACCCAAGATTTGTGTACCAACATGATTGGCTCTCGATTCGGTTATCCCGGTCTTCTGTTCGGCTTGCTCGCAACCAGGCTAACTGGATCATGCTCGCTCCCATAGCGAAACGCAAGATTGCGTTGTCACTCCTGCAGTAAAGCCACCCTGACAGAACCTGTGGTCACATCGAGCCCATCCGGGCCGATCGCGTGACATCCGGGCCGCACAGCGCAATAATGCGAATCACCAAGCGCGCCAGAGGCGAAGGGGAACCATGGCAGGCAAGCGCACGACACTGACCGTCCGGCTCCGTCGGCTCGCCGCGATGCTCCGCGAGTTGCGCGAAAGCGCCGGGCTCACCAAGGAAGATGTCAGCGCTCGAACCGGCATCAACGTCACCACGCTCTATCGCATCGAAATGGCGCAGGCCCGCCCGCAGCGCCGCACCCTCGGCGCGATGCTCGACCTGTACCAGGTCACCGACAAAACGCGCGAAGAAGCGCTGAGCCTGCTCACCGACGCACTCAAACCAGGGATGTCACACGCCTACGAAGGCGCGCTCTCCGATGTCTACGCCACCTACATCAACTTCGAGGCGGAAGCACTTTCCGCGCGCCAGTACCAGACATCGACGGTGCCCGGCCTGCTGCAGACCTTCGACTACGCCGCAGCGGTGATCGACACCTCGATGCCGCGCCTGGACGCGTCGGTGATGGAGAGCAGGGCCAAGGCCAGGATGGACCGCGCGGTCAACCTGACCAAGGACGACCCGCTCGAGCTCTGGGTGGTGATGGACGAGGCGGCGATCCGCAGGGTCGTCGGCGGCCCGGCCACCATGATCGGCCAGCTCGACCGGCTGCTGCTCGAGACCAAGCGCAAGAACGTGATCCTGCAGGTACTGCCGTTCGACGCGGGCGCGCACCCCGGCATGGCCGGTTCGTTCACCCTGCTCGATTTCCGCAATCCGGTCGACCCCGAGCTGGTGTACGTGGAGAGCATGTCGGTGCACGATCTGGTGGAGGGCCATTCCGAGATCCGCCGGTTCGGCGTGATCTTCGACCAGCTGCGCGCGATGGCGCTGAGCCCGCGCGACTCCGCGGCACTGATCCAGCAGGCGCGCGACGACATCGCCGCGCGCGCCGAGCGGCAGAAGTAGCGCTCAGCGGACCGATCGCGCCTGCGCATCGGCCGCTGCCGACGCCAGCACCTCGGCGATCGCCGGCATGCATGCCGGGTCGAGCAGCTCGTCGTGCGTGGCGTCGAGCACGATCGCGGTGACGGTGCCCTCGACGTAGGGCCGCCAGTTCCGCAGTACCGCCGCCGGGTCCACCCCTGACCCGCGATTCGCGACGACGACCGTCATGTCGCCGGGCAGCGTCGCCGGAATGTGCCCGGCCGTCGCCCGCGCCATCGCCCCGGCCGCCGCGGCGATGCGGTCGATGTCGGCGCCGGTGAGCTCCACGGTTCCGGCGAGTGCGGACACGACGCGCGCGGCCGCCGCCTCGGCGGTGAGGTCGCCGGTGGCCGCACCGGTGCCGAACACCGGCCCGAACCTGGCCACCAGCTCCCCCGCGGATGGACCGGATCCCGCCACGGTGGCCCGCTCGGCAGGTGCGGTCACTGTCGATGCCCGGATTCCGGGATCGGCACCGAGCACGACGAGCCGCACCCCCGCGCCCGCCGCGCCGAGCACGCAGGCGATCTCGTGCGCGACGAAGCCGCCCGCCGACCAGCCGACCAGCTGGTACGGACCGTGTGGCGAGATCCGCCGGATCTCGGTGACATACCGGGCGGCGTACTCGCCCACCGTGCGCGGTCGCGGTCCGTCGGCCTCCGGCGGCTGCAATCCGTAGACCGGAACGGCCGGGTCGATGTGTCCGAGCAGCGCGGCGAAGCTCCAGGCCGGTCCGGCCTCACCCGCCAGGCAGAACAGAGGCGCGCCGTCGACCGGGCCGCCGCGCGGGCGCAGGGGCAACACGACCGACAGTGCCGACGCGCCCGCTCGTCGGTCGCCGGCGGGCTCGACCGGACAGTCGTGCCGGTGCGGCCACGCGCACGCCGGGTCATCCGGGGAACCGGACGCGTCGCCGTGAGTGCTCACACCACAGGATACGTCGGGCGAAACAGGGATCGTGCCAACACTTTCCGGGGCTTTCAGTAGGTGTGGGCGGGCAGGCGGCGCACGCCGGCGCGCAGATCGTCGACCAGACGCTGATAGCTGTCGGCGAGGTCGTCGAGGCGCACCCACTCGTCGTAGTAGACCGCGTCGGGCGCCCCGGCCAGCGCGCCGAACGCCTGGGCACTGTGCCCGGCCATGCGGTCGACCAGCCCACCGAGCGTCTCGCAGTGCTCGTCGGCCGCGGCGAAGGGCACCGGCGCCGCCAGGATGACCCAGCGGTCGATGGCCCGCATCAGCCGGGTCCGCCGTCGCTCGAGCGCGGCCGACTCGCTCAGCGGCGTCCGCTCCCGCAGTTGGTGCAGCACGGCCAGTTCACCCGCGGCGTCCAGCAGGGGGTGGTCATCGTGTGGCAAACCACGGATCGCCGCGAGGATCAGATCGCGATCGGGCAGCAACGTCGCCGGTGCCGCGCGCCGCACCGCCTCGCGGGGCGCCGAACCGGCGACGTCATCGCGCGAAACCTTCATCCGGCTACCTCCGATCAGGCACGACACCACGGGTGCGGGTGTCCTCGTGTGCGGCGGAACGAGGCCGGTGCCGCGCGGGTCACGCGCCCCGGGCAATCATTCCGCCACCACTGTCCCGCACATCGTTGCCGGGCGGAAGGAAATCGGTCATTCCGCCTGCCCGGTCACTGCACGCGCAGGCTGCCGAACAGGCCGTCCTTCGCGTCGGCGGGGCCCGCCGTGAAGTAGAGCGCGTTCGCGTCGCCGAGGGTGTCGCCGTTGCCGAACCGCAGCGCCAGCAGGCCGGGGATCTCGACGGGCTTCGCCTCGTCGTCGCGCAGGTAGTCCACGAAGGTGCCGGTGGTGTCGTCGTAGGCGAGGACGCGGCCGAGGCCGCCGAAGTTGCCGACGAGCAGCTTGCCCGAGAGCGCGCCGAAGTTCGACGGCGCGATCGCCACGCCCCACGGCGCGTTGAGCCTGCCGCCGTCGTCGACGATGCGCACGAGCTTGCCCGCCGCGTCGAACTCGGCGAGCTTGCCCCGGTCCGGCTTGCCGCCCGCGGCCTTGTCGGCCGCGGCGTCGAGCGTGGCCGCCTCGCCCTTCGCGAACTTCTTCGGGTCCTTGCTGTCGGGCTCGGTCACGGCGTAGGAGACGAAGACCCGGCTGCCCACGGTGGTGACGTTGAACGGCGCCGGATCACCGGGCACCACCTTCTTGCCCTTCTCGGGGGTGGCCGGGTCGATCACCTCGCCGGTGGCGAAGGGGTTGGCGAAACCGGTGGTCGCCACCGGCTGCCAGAACTTGTCGAAGGTGCGGATCTGTGGATCGGCGCCGAAATCGGCGGCCAGCAGCTTGTCGCCGGCGGGGGCGAGCGCGATGCCGAAGAACGCCATGCCCTGGGCCGAGCCGTCGAAGACCTGGTTGGCGCCGCCGTCACGGCGCACGGTCACCCCGTCGGGCGCCTGTTCGGTCCAGGCCGAGAGCTTGCCGGAGTCGGTGGCGAGGATGAAGCGCGCGGAACCGCCGAGCGGCACCGGCATCCCGTCGATGTCGACCCACTGGTCGCGCACGCCGAACAGGTCGGAGTTGATCGGCGCCGGGTTGAACACCACGCCGGTGACCTTGCCCGCGCTCTTGTCGGAGGTGTCGGCGTCGGCGCCGGGCACACCGACGAGCTTGAACTGGTCCTGGGCCAGCTTCTGCAGCTTCTGCTCCGAGGACGTGTGCACGTCACCGACGAACTGGAACGACTTGCCGCCAGCGCCGACCCAGAAGTGACCACCCGCGCCCTTGGGCCGATCGGCCAGGCCCCACGCGTTGACCATCTCGGGGAACGTGAACTGGGCGTGATAGGAGTCCTTGTTGGCCGCCAGGTTCGTCTGGCTGTAGCGGTTGCCCTCGACCGCGGTGACCCCGTCGCCGCCGGACTCGTTCCCCGAGCACGCGGTGGCGAGCACCAGCACCGCGCCGACCACCACACCGCGCATCAGCCCGGACCGCACCCCGCGAGCACCCCGCACATGTCCGTTCACGTTCCTTCTCCCTTTCACCCTGCGCCGGACGGCGTTTCAGGCGACGCTGACCTTAGCCTGACCGCGGCGGCGGCGTGGCGTGACCGTCACCTCGGGGGCAGGTCTAGGCTGTCGCCGTGGTCGAACCAGCTGCGCCCGTCGCCCCGCACCCCGATATCGCCGCCCTCGCCCCGCTGCTCGGCAGCTGGCGCGGCCGCGGCCACGGCGAGTACCCGACCATCGCGCCGTTCGACTATCTGGAGGAGATCACCTTCGGTCACCTCGGCAGGCCGTTCCTCACCTACCGGCAGCGCACGAAGGCCGCCGACGACGGCAGGCCGCTGCACGCCGAGACCGGTTACCTGCGCTGCCCGGCGCCCGGCCGTGTCGAACTGCTGCTCGCGCACCCCACCGGGATCACCGAGATCTGCGAGGGCACCATCACCGAAACCGTCGACGGAATTCGGCTCGAACTGAACTCGACGAATATCGGACTGAGCGGATCGGCGAAACAGGTTACCGCCGTTGGCCGCTCTTTCCACGTCACCGGCGACACCATCGACTACACGTTGCGCATGGCCGCCGTCGGCGAAACACTCCAACACCATCTGGCCGCGACTCTGCAACGTTCGTGACCACGGCCGAATTCGGTTAATTACCCACACAGGGTGGCTGAGCTGCGGGTTCGCTTGATCGATACCGATCATTCACCTTTTCATCACGGCCGGGTCGCGATTGTGTTCGAACGCGCCCGCACATAACGCAACAATTGCGTGACGCTTGCCGCCGCCGTCTGTCGCGCGGGTGTCCTCCGCTCTACGGTTTCTCCCAACAGCAAACCTCCAGAACACAGACGAAAGGCTGCCCGGGAAAGCACGTCGACACCCTGGACGAGGGAGACGAAACCATGAGGCGTTCCACTCTGATTCTGACCACTGCCGGAATGATCCTCGGCGGCGCGGCCGCCATCGACCTGCTCGACCGCGCGAGTACCAGCGCCGCGCCCGAGCCCGTTGTCAGCTACGGTGTCCTGCACGAGGCGGCCACCGACCACTCCGACAGCGGGTCACTCGCCGTGGTGTGGGCGGCCATTCAGTAGCCGGGTGGCAGCGCGGCGAACATGTCCCTGGTCACGGCGACGGCGTTGTCGGAACTGCCGCCCTTGACCAGCAGTGTCGCGAACGCCATGTCCCCCCGGTAGCCGACGAACCACGAGTGTGAACCGCCCTCCACCTCGGCCTCGCCGGTCTTGCCGTACACCTCGCCCTGGTCCCTGATCCGTTCCGCGGTGCCACCGGTGACCACCATCCGCATCATCGCGCGCAGTCCCTCGACCACGTCCTGATCGATCGCCGGCCGGTCACCGGTGACCTCGGTGGGGCGGCCCGCGATCAGATAGGGCACGGGCGCCGAGCCGTGCGCCACCGCCGCCGCCATCACCGCCATCCCGAACGGGCTCACCACCACCCGGCCCTGCCCGATGCCGTCCTCGGCGCGCTGCACGAGTTCCTCGGCCGGCGGTACCGAGCCCGACATCGTCGGCAGGCCCTCGACCGCGTAGTCCTGGCCGACGCCGAGCCGGGCGGCCGCGTCGGTGAGCGCGGTGGGTTCGAGCCTGCTGGCCAGCCGCGCGAAGGTGGTGTTGCACGAGCGCTCGTAGGCATTGGCCATCGGAACCTCGCCGACGGTGAAGAGGTTGTAGTTGGGGATCGTGCGCTCCCCGATGGTGATCCGGCTCGGGCAGGGCAGCACGGTCTCCGGTGTCGCGATGCCTGCGGCCATGGCGGCCGAGGCGGTCACCGTCTTGAAGATCGAGCCGGGCGGATACTGGCCGCTGGTGGCGACGGGCCCGTCGCGGTCGGCTGCCTTGTTCTGCGCGACCGCCAGGATCGCTCCGGTCGACGGGCGCAGCACCACCATCATCGTCTGCTCGGTGCGCAGGTCCACCGCGTGCTGCGCGGAGTTCTGCACGAACCGGTCGATGCTGAGCGCGAACGAGGGCGCGGGCTGAGCCGGAACCTCGTGCAGGACATCGAGATCGGCACCGTTCGCATTGCGGGTCACCACGCTCCAGCCCGCCTTGCCGTCGACCTCGGCGATCACCGTCTTGCGGACCTGGGTCAGCAGGTCGGGCGCGAACTTGCGGTCGGTGGGGACCATGTCCCACTCCTGGGTCAGCGTGACACCGGGCAGGCCGATCAGTTCGCTGCCGATGGTCTCGGCCTCGTATTCGCTGAGCAGGATCACCGTGTACGGTCCGCCCGATCGGCGCGCCGCGTCCAGGATCGACTGCGGGGTGTAGGCGACCGGGTCGATACGGCTCAGGGCCGCGGCGAGCGCACCGGCGACCCGATCCGGCTCCGGCGCGGCGGCCACGTCGAAGCGCACCCGCGACACCTTGCCCGGCACCAGCACATCGCTGCCCGCCGATTCGTTCACCCTGGCCCGAGGCGCGGGCTCGGTGCGCAGCTCCATGCTCTGGGTGTCGCCGAGCTTGGGATGGATGTCGGCGGAGGTCCAGCGCACCAGCCAGCGTCCGCCGCTGCGCCCCATCTGCAGTTCACCGGTGTAGGTCCACTGCCGGCCCTTGGGCAGGGTCCAGGCGTAGGTGTAGTCGACGGTCGCGGTGTCGCCGTGCAC
This sequence comes from Nocardia neocaledoniensis, assembly GCF_029868625.1. Lineage (GTDB taxonomy): Bacteria > Actinomycetota > Actinomycetes > Mycobacteriales > Mycobacteriaceae > Nocardia > Nocardia neocaledoniensis_A. The sequence goes on from NZ_JARWOJ010000309.1 coordinate 30,010, forward strand.
GCGGGCATCACCGGTACGGATCTCGAGTTTCTCGGCCTGCAGCGCCTGCCAGGTCGAAGTCAGTGCGGCCGTGGCCTTCTCGGGTGCGGTGGTCAACCCGGCGGCCGCGGCGAGATCACGCTCGGCGAACGCCTCGGCGAAGGCTTCCGCGGCGGGGACCGGGCCCTGCGGGCCGGACGCGCAGGCGGTCGCCGCCACCGCGAGGGCGGCCACCGCGAATGTGGTTACCATCGGTGTCCTCATCGGGACCGATGGTAACGGCGACCGGGCGGCAAACCCCGCATGACGGCGCCGTACACGCCCACCGATCAGTCGACGAGCACCGTCGCGAAGGTGGCGATCTGACGGAAACCCACACGGCTGTAGGCACGTCGGGCGATCCGGTTGTAGTCGTTGACGTACAGGCTCGCCGTACGGCCGGTCGCCACAACGGCATTCGCGACCGTCGCGGTGCCCGCCGTGCCGACGCCGGAACCGCGGAAGTCCGGATGCACCCAGACGCCCTGGATCTGGCCGGTGCGCCGCGACAGCGCGCCGATCTCGGCCTTGTACACGACCACGCCGTCCTCGAAACGTGCCCAGGCCCTGCCGGATTCGATCAAGCTCTGAATGCGGCGCCGGTACCCACGCCCGCCGTCGCCTGCGCGCGGATCGACCCCGACCTCCTCGATGAACATCGCGATCGCGGCCGTCAGGTAGCGGTCGATCTCGTCCGGCCTGACCCGGCGCACGCCCTTGTCCGGATCGGCCGACGCGGGCGCGGCGAGGGCGAGCAGCGGCTGTTCGGCGCGCAGGTCCCTGGCCGGACCCCACTTGGGGGCCAGCATCTCCCACATCGGCAGGGCCAGTTCCTGGCGGCCGACCAGCGAGGAGCACACGCGTGGCCACCGCACCGCGCGGTCGGCGAACGCGCGCAGCGCTTGCTGGTCACCGCGCAGCGGCATCAGATTAGCGCCGGAGAAGCACAGCGAATCCGCCGGGCCGCCCCGGCTCCACAGCTCACCGAGGCCCGAACGCGCGTCGAGCCCGAACTCCTGCACCCGCGCCGCGATCATGCACGACGCCACGGGATCGGAGTCGAGGACGCGGAGCACCTCGCCCAGGTCTCGTACGGACACCGGGCGCGCGGGGGTGGTCTTGGACCGTCGCGTCGGCTCCAGCAGACTCCGCACGGCACCAGCCTGCCACGAATGCGCGCCGAACGGTACGGGACCGCCGAATCCGGTGCGCGGATCAGCCGACGGTGACGACGGGCTCGGCGCCCGGCTGCTCACCCATCTCCTCGGCGATGCGCATCGCCTCTTCGATCAGCGTCTCCACGATCTGGGCCTCGGGCACGGTCTTGATGACCTCACCCTTGACGAAGATCTGGCCCTTGCCGTTGCCGGAGGCGACCCCGAGATCGGCCTCGCGAGCCTCACCCGGCCCGTTCACGACGCAGCCCATCACGGCCACCCGCAACGGCACCTCGAGGCCGTCCAGACCGGCGGAGACGGCGTCGGCCAGGGTGTACACGTCGACCTGGGCGCGCCCGCACGACGGGCAGGAGACGATCTCGAGCTTGCGCGGTCGCAGGTTCAGCGACTGCAGGATCTGGCCGCCGACCTTCACCTCCTCGGCGGGCGGGGCCGAGAGCGAGACGCGGATCGTGTCACCGATGCCCTCGCTGAGCAGCGCGCCGAACGCGACCGCCGACTTGATCGTGCCCTGGAACGCCGGACCGGCCTCGGTGACGCCCAGGTGCAGCGGGTAATCGCTCTGCGCGGCCAGCTGCCGGTAGGCCTCCACCATGATCACCGGGTCGTTGTGCTTGACCGAGATCTTGATGTCGCCGAAACCGTGGTCCTCGAACAGGCTCGCCTCCCACAGCGCCGACTCGACCAGCGCCTCCGGGGTGGCCTTGCCGTACTTCTCCAGCATCCGCTTGTCCAGCGAACCGGCGTTCACGCCGATGCGGATCGGGATGCCCGCGGCGCCCGCGGCCTTGGCGACCTCACCGACCCGACCGTCGAACTCCTTGATGTTGCCCGGGTTCACCCGGACGGCCGCGCAGCCGGCGTCGATCGCGGCGAAGATGTAGCGCGGCTGGAAATGGATGTCGGCGATCACCGGGATCTGCGACTTCTTCGCGATCGTGGCGAGCGCGTCGGCGTCCTCCTGGCGCGGACACGCCACCCGGACGATATCGCAGCCGGACGCGGTGAGCTCGGCGATCTGCTGCAGCGTCGCGTTCACGTCGTGGGTCTTGGTGGTGGTCATCGACTGCACGGAGATCGGCGAGTCACTTCCCACACCGACATTGCCCACCTTCAGCTGGCGGGTCTTGCGCCGGGGTGCGAGAACAGCAGCGGGAGCGGCGGGCATCCCCAATCCGATGGTGCTGGTCACGGTCGGCTGCCTTCTTTCGTGTACGTGTCGGAGTGAGGCGGTGGTCTCGCTGCCGAGCTTAGTCGCGCGGGGTGACCCACCGCCCTGTGAGGGGCACGACAGCGGCGCGATCGGTCAGGGCAGGCGGATCGGGTTGACGATGTCGGCGGCCAAGGTCAGCAGCATGAAGGCACCACCGATCACCACCGCCACATACGTCACGGGCAACAGCTTCAGGTAGTCGACCGGACCCGCAGGGGCCTTGCCGAACAGCCCACGGATGGTGTTCCTGATCTTCTCGTAGAGCACCACCGCGATGTGCCCGCCGTCCAGCGGCAACAGCGGCAGCAGGTTGAACGCGCCGAGGAAGAAGTTCAGGCTCGCCAGCACCAGGATGAACATGCCCCACAGCCCGCGCTCCGCGGTCTCGCCACCGATGCGGCTGGCGCCGTAGACGCTGACGGGCGTCTCCGGGTCGCGCTCGCCGCCGGTGACGGCCTCCCACAGTGCCGAGACCTTCTGCGGCATCTTGGCCAGCGACTTCACCGTCTCGATGAAGAAGTCACCGGTGAACGACATGGTCGCCGGGATGGCCGCGATCACGCCGTACTGCTGGGGCTCGGCGAAGTCGGGTCCGACACCGACCGCGCTCACCTCGCGGCTCGGGCCCTCCTTCGGCGAGCGCATCACGCGCTCGGGAGTGACCGGCACGGTGAGGGTCTGGCCCGCCCGCTCGATCGTGTAGGTGAAGGTGCCGGTCTGCTTCTGGGTCTCGGCCTGGAACTGTGCCCAGGTGGTCACCTCGACACCGTTGACGGCCTTCACCACGTCACCACGCCGCAGTCCGGCGCGCTGGGCGGGCCCGTCACCGGTGCACGGCGCCAGGGTCTTCTCCGGGGTCTCCTGCGCGACACAGCTCATGGTGCCCAGCGCCGTGGCCGGGGGCTGCTCGAGCTGCGGCAGACCCCATCCGACCGCCAGGACCACCAGCAGGATGAAGCCGAGCAGGAAGTTCATCGCGATACCGCCGAACATCACCACCAGGCGCTTCCAGGTCGCCTGCCGGTACATGGCCCGGTCGACGTCCTCGGGCTCGAGTTCGTCGAGCGCCGTCATGCCCGCGATATCGCAGAACCCGCCGAGCGGCAGCGCCTTGAGGCCGTACTCGGTCTCACCGCGGCGGAACGAGAACACCTTCGGCCCGAAACCGATGAAGTAGCGGCGCACCTTCATGCCGGTGGCCTGCGCAGCCCACATGTGCCCGCACTCGTGCAGCGCGATCGAGATCGTGATACCGAGGGCGAACAGTGCGAACCCCAGCGCGAATACCATCAGGCCTCTTTCTCTGGCGGCTGGCGCCGCGGGTTTTCGGCCTCGTGACCTCGCGTCCGAGGAGCGATACTGCGCCTTCGGCGTTCCGTCTCGCTCCTCGGACGCGAGGCGGCCGAAAACGTGGTGGTCAATTTTCGTCGCATCCGCTCAGGACGCGATGACGTGCGCGGCGTACTCCCGTGCCCAGCGGTCGGCCGCGAGGACGTCGTCCAGGGTATCGGGTTCGGCGTGCCAGCGATCGGCGGCCTCCACGGCGCGGGTGACGGTGCGCACGATGGCGGGGAAGGTGATCTTGCCGTCCAGGAACGCCTGCACGGCGACTTCGTTGGCGGCGTTGTAGACGGCGGTGACGCTGCCGCCCGCCTCCCCCGCCTGCCTGGCCAGCCGGACCGCCGGGAAGACCTCGTCGTCGACCGGCTCGAACGTCCAGGTGGCGGCGGTGCCGAAATCACAGGCGGCGGCCGCGCCCGCGATCCGGTCGGGCCAGCCCAGCGCGAGCGCGATCGGCAGCTTCATGTCCGGCGGGCTGGCCTGGGCCAGGGTCGAGCCGTCGGTGAAGGTGACCATCGAGTGCACGATCGACTGCGGGTGCACGGTCACGTCGATGCGGTCGTAGGGCACGCCGAACAGCAGGTGCGTCTCGATGAGTTCGAGGCCCTTGTTCACCAGCGAGGCCGAGTTCAGGGTGTTCATCGGGCCCATCGACCAGGTCGGATGGGTCTTGGCCTCGGCGGGGTTCACCGATTCGAGCATCTCGGTGGTCCAGCCGCGGAAGGGTCCGCCGGAGGCGGTGAGGATCAGCCGGTCGACCTCCTCGGCCCGGCCGCCGCGCAGGCACTGCGCGAGCGCCGAGTGCTCGGAGTCCACCGGCACGATCTGGCCGGGCGCGGCCGCCCGGGTCACCAGCGACCCACCGGCGACCAGCGATTCCTTGTTGGCCAGTGCCAGCCGGGTGCCCGCCGCCAGCGTCGCGAGCGTGGGTTCCAGGCCGAGGGACCCGACCAGGGCGTTGAGCACCACGTCGGCCTCGGTCCGGCGCACGAGTTCGGTCGCCGCGTCGGGGCCGCCGAACTCGAGGTCGAGCGCCTGCGCGGTGGCGGGATCGGCGACGGCGACATTGCGCGTGCCGGTGGCGGCCATCTGCTCGGCGAGCAGGGCGGGGTTGCCGCCGCGCGCGGCCAGACCCACCACCTCGAAGCGGTCGGGGTTGGCGGCGATCACCTCGAGCGCCTGGGTCCCGATCGACCCGGTACTGCCGAGGAGCAGCACCTTCACCCGATCGGTGGACGTGGAGTGGCCTTGTGCGGCACGCGTTGCTGGGTGGGACACGGGCCCATTGTGGCAGGGCTGCTGGCTACGACGGACGGTCGTATGCCACGATATGCTCACTCGCCCAACCAGAACTCGAGCCCTAAGGAGCGATCGTGGCCGCCACGGACCTCGAAAAAGCCAGCACCGAGCGCGCCGTCGCCACCAGCGTCGACCCCGCCGAGGTGCCCTCGGCCGCATGGGGCTGGAGCGGTGAGTCGCACAAGACCTTCCGCATCGCGGGCTGGATCGTCGTGGTCGCCCTGCTCGGCATGACCATCGGCAACCACCAGGGCCACGTCGAGGACATCTTCCTCATCGGCCTGGCCGCGCTGCTGGCCTCGATCATGGTCGTCGACTCGCTCACCAAGCGCATTCCGAGGTAGTTCTCGGCCCCGACCACGCCTGCGAGCGCTCCGGCGCCGCAGGCGTTTTCGCGTCCAGGGGTCAGCGGCCGCGCCGGGCGCCCGGCTTCCTGCCCTTGCCCTGCCGCGGCTGCTGCTTGGTGACCGTTTTGCGCGCGGTCTGCTTGCGCGCTGGTTTCGCTGCCGCGCGCCGCGCCGGTTCGGCCACCGCCGCACCGCGCGAGCTGTTGGCCGACCGTCCGCGCACGATGCCCACGAACTCCTCGACCAGGTCGTTGTCGGCCCCGGCGGGCCAGGCCAGCGCGATTTCGGTGAACTCGGTGTCGCTGATCGGGCGGTACACCAGGTCGCGCCGGTGATGCAGCCGGGCGATCGACTGCGGAACGACCGTCGCGCCGCCCACCGCGGCCACGAGGGCCAGGGTGTCGGCGGCCTGATCGATATCGGCACCGTCCTGGATCCGCTCGTCGGCCAGATCGGCCGGGCTGATCGTGTCCAGCAGCGACAGCGCGTCGTCCTTCTGCACCACGGCGACCGGCGTCTCCCGCCACAGCGCGATCGTGTGCAGCGCGGTCGTGTCGATCGGGAGCCGAACGAAGCACAGGTCGACCCGGCCCTCCCGCACCGCGCTCTCCTGCTCGGCCTGCGCGATCCCCACGACCTCGAGCGGATGATCGGGCAGCCGCTCACCCCAGACGCGCGCCCACTTCGTCACCGTCACCCCCGGCACGAACCCGACCCGCAGGCTCGCGGCAGCCGTCGGCTTCTGTTCGCGTTCGGCCTGCTCCTGCGCGCTGATCAGGCGACGAGCGTGGGTGAGCAGGGCGGCACCGTCGTCGGTGAGCCGGGTCGGTGATGCCCCGGGCACGAAAACCCTGGTGCCGAGCTCTTTCTCCAACTCGATGACGGTCGCGCTCAGACTCTGCCGCGAGATGCGCAGGCCCTTGGCCGCCCGCGCGAAATGCAGTTCCTCGGCGACGGCGACGAAGCGACGCAGCCGCGCGAGGTCGATGGAGTCGGCGGCGGTGACATCGAAGTCGCTCATTCTGACCAGGATATGGCACCCGGCGCGCGCTCCCGCGCACCGCTCACAGGCTCGTGAGCAACCAGATCACGCCGATCACACAACCGAACACCGCCGCCACGATCAGCAACGTGACCATGATCGAGCCCCAGCCGCTGCTCGCGGGCGCGGGCTGCGGCATCGGTGGACGCATCGCGGGCGCCTGCCAGGCGGCGGGTGTCACCGGCCGCGGTGGCACCGGCTGCGGGGCCTGCGGCTGATAGATCGGCTGGGGGCCAGGGGTGGGGCGCGGCGCCACCGGCATGCCCGGCGCGCTCACCGGACGCATCGGCGCCATCCCGACGAACGGCTGCGCGTGCGCGCCCGAGGTGGGCCGGGCGAGCGGCCTGGCACCGGTCGTCCCGGTGCGCATCGCCCTGCGGACGGCGTCGACGAACTCCTCGCACGAGGAGAACCGGTCGGCGGGCCGTTTGGCGAGCGCGCGGGCCATCACCGCGTCGAGGACCGGGGGCAGGCCGCCGCGACGCGGACTGATCGGCGGCGGCGGGGCCTGCAGATGACCGGTGATGACGGCCGCCGGGCTGCTCCCCTCGTAGGGCGCGGTGCCGGTCAGCAACACGTACAGGGTGCAGGCCAGCGAGTACTGGTCGGCGCGGTGGTCGAGCGCGGCACCGGTGAGTTGCTCCGGCGCGGCGTAGGCGAGGGTGGCCGTGAACGACCCGGTCTCGGTCAGGTGCCCGGAATCGTCGCGCAGCCGCGCGATGCCGAAGTCGGTGAGGTACACCCGCTCCTGGCTGTTGGACCGCGCCAGCAGGATGTTGCCCGGTTTCACATCGCGGTGCAGCACACCGGCCCGGTGCGCGTAATCCAGCGCGGCGGCAGTCTCACCGATGATCTGCACCGCCCGATCCGGCGGTAAGGTTCGGGGATCGAGCGTCGACGCGTCGACCCCGTCGATGTACTGCATGCTGATCCACAGCTGGTCGTCCTCGACACCGCGGTCGAACACGGTCACGATGTTCGGATGGTCGAGCTGGGCGACCAGATCGGCTTCCCGCTCGAACCTGGCCCTGATCTCGGCGTCGGAGTACAGCTCCTGGTTCAGCAGTTTCAGCGCGGTCCACCTCGGCAGCCGTGGGTGCCTGGCCAGATACACCGACCCCATTCCGCCACGGCCCAGCTGCCGGTCGATCGTGTATCCGGCGAACACCGTCCCGTCAGAAACCACTCTGACCCCCGAATCTCGCTCGTCGTCCGACGCGCTGGACCTTATCAAAGCGGCGTTCGTGGCGTCGCGGGCATTGCCGGAGCGAGGTCAGCTGAGGGGGGACCCGGCCAGGTCGGCGGCCGCGGCAGGTCGGCTCACCACGGTGCGGCCGCGACCTGTTGCGCCAACTCGTCGAGGATCTGCTCCCCCAGGAAACGGGGAATCACGAACAGCAGGAACCGACCGCGGTCGCCGCCGTCGGTGAATCGTGAGATCACCGTCGACGTCACGCTGCCGTGCGCGCTGGTGTACACGAACCGATGGTCCTGCCGAGGGCCGTAGGTCGACACTCCCCGCCCCTGGGCCGCCGCCGCGAAAGTGCCGACCACCTTCTCGGCGGTGGCCTCGCTGTCGAAACTGTAGAAGCGGTAGGCGAATCCGTCTCCCTCGGCGTCCAGGCACTCCCATCGTGCCCGCCAACCGTCGAAGGCCTTCTCCGGTCCGTCCTCCGAGTAGAAGGACTGCCACTGCGGTGCCGCCCGGCAGCTCGTCCCGAAGTGTCCGTCGGTGCCCTTGTCGGAGTCGGGCAGCATGCCGGGAAACGCCGACGCCATCGCGTTCAGATCCTGATGGCCCTGTGACCGGCCGAGTATCACCGAGACGAAGGAGGTCTCGTCCTGCCACACCCACGCGCCGCCGCCCGCGACCAGTGCGACGACGAGCGCCAGCACCGCCCACACACCCGTGTGCCCGCGCCGGCGCGGTGCCACGGCGCGCGGTGGGTACGGACGCATCGGCACGCCGTACGGCGAGGGCGAATTCCTGGGCGCCACCGCCGGATAGGGCTGCGGCGCGGCGAAACCCGGCGGCCGGACCTGCCCGAACGGGTTCGGCACAGGCACGTGGGGATTCGACGACGGGCCGGCGACAACGGTGGGCTGAGCACCGGTCGCGCTGAGCGCCCGGCGCGCGGCCGCCGCGAATTCCGCGCACGAATGGAACCGATCGGCAGGCCGTTTCGCCAGCGCTCGCGCCAGCACGCCATCCAGGGCGGCGGGCAGGTCCGGTCGATGCGAGCGCAGCGACGGCGGCGGCGACTGCAGGTGCCCCTGGATGACGACGGCCGGGTTCGTCGCCTCGAACGGGGCGACGCCCGTGAGCAGCGAGTACAGCGTGCACGCCAAGGAATACTGATCAGAGCGGTGGTCGAGGTGCGCACCGGTGAGCTGTTCGGGGGACGCGTAGGCCAGGGTCGCGGTGAACGTCCCGGTCTGCGTCAGGTGGTGGACATCGTCCCGGGGGCGGGCGATCCCGAAGTCGGTGAGCAACACCCGCTCGGTGCCGTCGATGTCCGTGAGGAGGATGTTGGCGGGTTTCACGTCCCGATGCAGCACGCCGTTGCCGTGCGCGTGATCGAGCGCGGCCGCGGTGCCCTCGATGATGCGCATGGCCCGCTGCGCCGGCACGGGGTGGTCGATGGCCGCCGCGTCGACACCGTCGACGAACTGCATGCTGATCCACAGGCGGCCGTCGTCGACACCCCGGTCGTACACCGTGACGATGTTCGGGTGCTCCAGCCGTGCCGCGAGATCGGCTTCCCGCTCGAAACGCGCGCGGATCTCGTTGTCGGAGAACAGCTCCGCGTTCAGCAGCTTCAGCGCGATCTGACGCGGCAGGCGAGGATGCCGGGCCAGGTACACCGATCCCATCCCACCGCGCCCGAGTTGGCGTTCGATCGCGTACCCGGCGAAGACGTCCCCCGTCGCAAGCATGTTTCCCCCGTTGTTCTCGCCGATCGGTGCCGCGCCGCGAGCGGATACCCACCGACGCCGACCGTCACCAACTTAGCCGCTCGAGCGGCACAGGGTATCGCGACGGTAACCGACCGCGCGAGGGCGTCGTACCGGCGTTCGACCTCGAACAGCGGGACGCCGGTGGGGCCGAGCATCTTGCCGAGGATCAAGAGCGAGGCATTGCCCGCTTCGAGCTCGAGAGTGACTGCAAGAGAAGCTGTTTCGCGCGCCATAGGCAACGATCTCGGAAGGCGGCCTCGATCCGGCCCCACACCGATAACGCCTGGGCGGCAACCTCTTCGAGGCGGGTCACGGCCGAGGCGGCGCCGCGAGTCGCCCCGGTGTGTTCGAGTCGCCACGCCGGGATTCACCTGTCAGGCTGGAGCGGTGAAACGTGACGTTTCCGCCTGCCTGGAGATCGCGGTCCACGCCGACACGGTCCTGCAGTGGCAGCTCGCGGTGGCTCGGCAACCCGGCATCGACCTGGTCGAATCGATGACCTGCGTGCTCGACGGCGAGCCTCTCACCCCGCGCGAGCTGATCGGCCCGCACCATTCCCGGCTGCACGTCCTCGAGGTTGGGGCCGGGACGCTGCGGCTCGACTACCAGGCCACCGTGTTCGGCACGGCGGTGCCCGAGTCGGCCACCGACTACGACGTGGCGCTGTACCGCCGCCCCAGCCGCTACGCCGAATCGGACAAGCTGCTCGGCTTCGCCGCCGCCGAATTCGGGTACGGCATCGCCGACCCGGATGTCGCCGCGCGCGTGGCAGCCTGGGTCGGCCGACGGATCTCGTATGTGGCGGGCAGCAGCGCACCGATCGACGGCGCCGTGGAGACCCTGCTGTCGGGAACCGGCGTCTGCCGCGACTTCTCCCACCTGGTGGTGGCCCTGCTCCGCGCGGTCGGCGTCCCCGCGCGGGTCGCCGCGGTCTACGCCCCGGGCTGCGTGCCCATGGACTTCCACGCGGTGGCCGAGGCCTGGGTCGGCGGCGCCTGGCTCACCCTCGACCCGACCTGCCTCGCCCCACGCTCGAGCCTGGTCCGCATCGCCACCGGCCGCGACGCCGCCGACATCGCCTTCCTGGACAACCACGGCGGCGACATCACCCTGCGATCGATGACCGTCAACGCCTTCGTCGACGGCCCACTCCCCTACGACGACTTCGCCACGCCGAGCATCATCGTCTAGGAATCAGCCCTCGGCCGCGAGCTGCCCACACGCCGCGGCGATCTCCTGACCGCGGGTGTCGCGGACCGTGCACGAGACACCCTGCGCGATCACCCGGCGGACGAACTCCTTCTCGACCGGCTTCGGGCTCGCGTCCCATTCGCTGCCCGGGGTCGGGTTGAGCGGGATCAGGTTCACGTGCACGAGCGGGCCGAGGGCCTTGTGCAGCTTCTTGCCGAGCATGTCGGCCCGCCACGGCTGGTCGTTGACGTCGCGGATCAGCGCGTACTCGATCGAGACGCGCCGCCCCGACTTGTCCGCGTAGTACCGCGCGGCATCGAGCACCTCGGCGATCGACCAGCGGTTGTTCACCGGCACCAGGGTGTCGCGCAGTTCGTCGTCGGGCGTGTGCAGCGAGACCGCGAGGCGCACCGACATGTCCTCGTCGGCCAGCTTACGGATCGCGGGCGCCAGGCCGACGGTCGAGACCGTCACCGAACGCTGCGAGATGCCGAGGCCGTCGGGTGCGGGCGAGGTGATCCGCCGGACCGCGTTGACCACCCGCTTGTAGTTGGCCAGCGGCTCGCCCATGCCCATGAACACGATGTTGGACAGCCGGCCGGGGCCGCCGTGCACCTCACCGTCGCGCAACGCCGCCGCGGCGGCCCGCACCTGGTCGACGATCTCGGCGGTCGACAGATTGCGGTTCAGGCCGGCCTGGCCGGTCGCGCAGAACGGGCACGCCATGCCGCAGCCCGCCTGGCTGGAGATGCACAGGGTGTTGCGGTCGGGGTAGCGCATGAGCACGCTCTCCAGCAGGGTGCCGTCGTGCGCGCGCCACAGGGTCTTGCGGGTGTCGCCCTCGTCGCAGGCGAGATGGCGGACCACCGACAGCAGCGGCGGGAACAGCGTCTCGCCGACCTTCTCGCGCACATCGGCGGGCAGATCGGTCATCTGCGCCGCATCGGCCTGCAGCCGGCCGTAGTACTGGCGGGCCAGCTGGTCGGCGCGGAACTTGGGCAGCCCCAGCTCCTGCACCGCGGCCTTGCGCTCGTCCGCGTCCAGATCGGCGAGGTGGCGCGGCGGCATACCGCGACGCGGGGCATCGAACACGAGGGGCAGGGAGGTGGCCATAATTCCACCATTGTCCCAAACGGCGGCGGGCGCCCGATGGGCGGGCCGCCACGCCGAACGCCGTTATCGAGAAGATGCGTGCACCGGTGATAGCCGTCGGCGATGATCGAACCATGTCCACCAACGCCGAATCCGGTGCGTCACCCGCCGCGCACGAGCCGACGACGCCGAAATCAGAGCCAGCGGCCAAGCATCGCCGGGACGAGGTCCCGGCCAAGCGGATCACGCCGAAGGGTGTCCACGGGTCGCGGACCGGTTACACCTGGATAGGCCTGCTCGCGGCGGCGATCATCGGCATCGTCCTGCTGGTGTTCATCATCCAGAACCTCGACCAGGCGAAGGTCACCCTGCTCTTCTGGGATTTCTCGCTCCCGCTGGGCATCACGGTGCTGCTGTCGGTGATCGCGGGCGCGCTGGTGATGGGCCTGGTCGGCGGCGTCCGGATCCTGCAACTGCGCCACGCCGCCAAGAAGCCCTGAGCTACAGCAGCGCGCTGAGCACCAGCCAGGACACGAAGGCCGAGGGCAGCATCGAGTCGAGCCGGTCCATGATGCCGCCGTGGCCGGGCAGCATCGTGCCCATGTCCTTGATGCCGAGCTCCCGCTTGATCTGCGACTCGACCAGATCACCACAGGTCGCCACGACCACCAGGCCGACGCCGAGCACCACACCGATCATCGAGTTCGCCTCGAGCAGCAGCGTGACGGTCAGCAGACCGCCGATCACGCTGAACACCAGCGAACCGCAGAACCCCTCCCACGACTTCTTCGGGCTGATCGCCGGCACCATCGGATGCCTGCCGAACAGGACACCGGCGACATAACCGCCGACGTCGGAGCACACCACCAGGATCATGAACGTCAGCACCCGCAGATTGCCGTCGGGTTCCAGCAGCAGCAGCGTGGAGAAGGCCGCGAGCAGCGGGATCCAGGTGAGGGTGAACAGCGCGATCGCGGTGTCGCGCAGGAAGTTCTTCGGCGCGGTGTTGAGGCCGTGATCGAACAGCCGCCACACCATGCAGACCAGCGCCGTCGCGGCGAACGCGCCGACCACTCCGCGCGCACCCCACGGCCAGCCGAGCCAGAACACAGCCTGACCGCCCACCAGCAGCGGGATCCGCGGCACCAGCACATCGGCCTCACGCAGCCGCTTGGCGACCTCCCAGGTCGCCACGCCGACCGCGACGCCCGCCACGCCGATGAACACCTTGGGGACGAACAGCAGGATCGCGATGAGCGAGAGCCCGAGGCCGAGACCGACCGCCAGCGCCGCGGGCAGGTTACGGCCCGCCCGCGACGCCGGCGCCTGCGGTTCGGCAGGCTCGTCGACCTGTGGGGTCGGCGCCGCCGCGTCGGTCGGGTCGACCTGATCCGGCATCGGCTCCGGTGCCGCTCCGGTGGCGGCGGCGTCTTCGGCCACGATTGTCCCGTCGCTCAACTCGTCGTTCCGTTCATCCCCCGCACGAGCGGGACTGGCGAGATCTGCGCTCAGACCTCGAGCAGTTCGGCTTCCTTGTGCTTGACCAGCTCATCGATCTGGCCCACGTACTTGGCGGTGGTCTTGTCGAGCTCCTTCTCGGCGCGCCCGACCTCGTCCTCACCCGCCTCGCCATCTTTCTGGATCCGGCCGAGTTCGTCCATCGCCTTGCGGCGGACGTTGCGGATCGAGACCTTGGCGTCCTCGCCCTTGCCCTTGGCCATCTTGACCATCTCGCGCCGGCGTTCCTCGGTGAGCTGCGGCACCGTGATGCGCAGGATGTCACCGTTGTTCGTCGGGTTCACGCCCAGATCGGAGTTGCGGATCGCGTTCTCGATCGGGCCGAGCTGGCTCTGCTCGTAGGGCTTGATCACGACCATGCGCGGCTCGGGCACGGTGATACTCGCCATCTGCGTGATCGGCGTCGGCGAGCCGTAGTAGTCGACCACCACGCGCGAGAACATGCCAGGGTTCGCGCGGCCGGTCCGAATGGTTCCCAGATCGTCCTTCGCCACCGAGACGGCCTTCTCCATCTTCTCCTCGGCATCGAAGAGCGCTTCATCAATCACGACCGATTCCTCCACAGCGTCGTCATCGTCGTCCTGTCGCGGGAGCGGGATCAGGACCGAACCAGGGTGCCGATGTGTTCACCGGCGACCGCCCGGGCAATATTGCCCTTGGTCAGCAAATTGAACACCAGAATCGGCATCTGGTTGTCCATGCAGAGACTGAAGCACGTGGCATCGGCCACCTTCAGGCCCTTTTCGAGCACTTCCTTGTACGTGATCTCGGTGTACATGCTCGCGTTCTTCTCCACGCGCGGGTCGGCGTCGAACACGCCGTCGACCGCCTTGGCCATCAGCACCACGTCGGCGCCGATCTCGAGCGCGCGCTGCGCGGCCGTGGTGTCGGTCGAGAAGTAGGGCATGCCCATACCGGCGCCGAAGATCACCACGCGGCCCTTCTCGAGGTGCCGCTTGGCGCGCAGCGGGAGGTACGGCTCGGCGACCTGGCCCATGGTGATGGCGGTCTGCACGCGCGTGTCCACCCCCTGCTTCTGCAGGAAGTCCTGCAGCGCAAGGCTGTTCATGACGGTGCCGAGCATGCCCATGTAGTCGGAGCGGGCGCGTTCCATGCCGCGCTCCTCGAGCTCGGCGCCGCGGAAGAAGTTGCCGCCGCCGATCACCACAGCCACCTGCACGCCGGTCTCGACGATCTCGGCGATCTGCTCGGCCACGGTCTGCACGACATCGGGGTCGAGGCCGACCCCGCCGCCGCCGAACATCTCCCCACCCAGTTTGAGCAGCACCCGGCGGTATCCAGGGCGGTCGTTACCCGGGTCGGTCATGGGTGTTCGTCTCCTTCGGCGAGGTCGAGATCTGTCGAACTGCGGGCATGCGAATCGGCCGCACAGCAAGGCGAAGCGGCATCCATCCTGCCTTATCCGGTTCTGTTCACCGCACAAGACCCCCTCGGCCGCCGCCGGGAATCGGCGAGAGCCCCTCGGGTGCAGACGTGTGCTGCTCCCGAGGGGCTCTCGTCGGGCGGGATCAGGCCTGGCCGACCTCGAAGCGGGCGAAGCGCTTCACGGTGACGCCGGCATCCTCCAGAAGGGCCTTGACGGTCTTCTTGGAGTCGGTGACGGCGGCCTGCTCGAGCAGGACGACGTCCTTGAAGAAGCCGTTGACGCGGCCTTCGGTGATCTTCGGGAGGGCGGCCTCGGGCTTGCCCTCCTCACGCGCGGTCTGCTCGGCGATGCGGCGCTCGTTCTCGACGATGTCGGCCGGCACCTCCTCGCGGGTCAGGTACTTGGCCTTGAGCGCGGCGACCTGCATGCCGGCGGCACGCGCGGCCTCGGCGGCGGCGTCACCCTCACCCTCGTACTCGACCAGCACACCGACGGCGGGCGGCAGGTCCGAGGCACGCTTGTGCAGGTAGGTGGCGACCGGGCCGTCGAAGGAGACGACGCGACGCAGTTCCAGCTTCTCGCCGATCTTGGCGGCCAGCGCCTGCACGGCCTCGTCGACGGTGCTGTCGGCCAGCTTCAGGGCCTTGAGCGCGTCCAGATCGGCCGGCTTGGCGGCGGCAGCGGCGGTGACGATGGCGTCGGCCAGCTCCTGGAACTCCGCGTTCTTGGCGACGAAGTCGGTCTCGGAGTTGATCTCGACCATGACGCCGTCCTTGGCGATGACCAGGCCCTCGGCGGTGGCACGCTCGGCGCGCTTGCCGACGTCCTTGGCGCCCTTGATGCGCAGCACCTCGACGGCCTTGTCGAAATCGCCGTCGGACTCGGCCAGCGCGTTCTTGCAGTCCATCATGCCGGAGCCGGTGAGCTCACGGAGCCGCTTCACGTCAGCAGCGGTGTAGTTCGCCATCGGGGGCGAGCCTCCTCGTGTGTGGGGTGCTTGGGGGTTTACACCACCTTGCCGACCGCTTCTGAATTCAGAAGGGCCGGCAAGGTGAACGTAGAGCTACCGATCAGCTCAGAAGTCGGCCGGGGTGTGCTGCGCCGGGTCGGCCTTGACCTCGGCCGCGGCCTCGGCGGGCGTCTCGACGGCGGCCTCGGCGGCCGGGGTCGCCTGAGCCAGCAGCTCCTGCTCCCACTCGGCGAGCGGCTCACCGGCGCCGGCCTCGGGCTTCGCGTCGCCGGAAGCCTGGCCCGCGCGGGCCTGCACGCCCTCGGCCACCGCGGAGGCGACGACCTTGGTGAGCAGAGCGGCGGAACGGATCGCGTCGTCGTTACCCGGGATCGGGTAGTCGACCAGGTCGGGATCGCAGTTGGTGTCCAGGATCGCGATGACCGGGATGTTCAGCTTGCGCGCCTCGCCGACGGCGATGTGCTCCTTGTTGGTGTCGACGACCCAGATGGCCGAGGGCACCTTGGCCATGTCGCGGATACCACCGAGGGTGCGGTCCAGCTTGGTCATCTCACGCGTGAGCATGAGGATTTCCTTCTTGGTGCGACCCTCGAAGCCACCGGTCTGCTCCATGGCCTCGAGCTCCTTCAGGCGCTGCAGGCGCTTGTGGACGGTCGAGAAGTTGGTGAGCATGCCGCCCAGCCAGCGCTGGTTGACGTAGGGCATCCCGACGCGAGTCGCCTCGGCCGCGATCGACTCCTGGGCCTGCTTCTTGGTACCGACGAAGAGAACGGTGCCACCGTGGGCGACGGTCTCCTTGACGAACTCGTAGGCCTTGTCGATGTAGGTCAGCGTCTGCTGCAGGTCGATGATGTAGATGCCGTTGCGGTCGGTGAAGATGAACCGCTTCATCTTCGGGTTCCACCGACGAGTCTGGTGCCCGAAGTGCGCGCCGCTGTCGAGCAGCTGCTTCATTGTTACGACAGCCATAGCTCCCGTATCTCTCTTTCGTTGCCGGTTGCCGCAGCCGATCGGCGATCGACTGCCCTGGCGCCACCGAAACCGCCGGACCCGATCGGAAAACCGGGACCAGCCGACGATTCCACTGTTCATCCGCTGGAGAACTCGCGCGGATCAGCCCTCTCGGACCGTCTGCGTTGCGAGCGACGACCGGATGGACGAGCACAGGTGGCGCGCGAAGTCGGTCCGTGCCGTGCACATGCTGCTGAGCACAAACCGCGTTGATCAGTCTACGCGGACCCTGCCCAGGGCCGAAATCGCCCCCGCGCATCGCCCGCCGTCCGCCGCGGTGAAGTGCTCGATATCCACATCCGGTGAAGTTGTCCCCAATCGGCGAACGCGTCGCCCGGCGGCGCCCTTCGCCACCGACAGTGGGAGCCATGAACCTCTTCGCACGAACCCTGATCACGACGTTTCCGCTGGTGTGCGCGGTGGCCGCGCTGGCGGCTCCCGCCGCGGCGCATGCCGCCGACCCGGCCTCCGCCGACCCGGTGTGTTCGGGCAAACCGTCAGCGGTCCCCGCGCCCGCCGCCGGTCGACCACCGGTCACACCGGTCTGCTCCGGTGGTCCGTCGACGACCGTTCCCACACCGATGCCGACGCCGCGCCCGGTGCCCGTGCGGATCACCGTGCACGACCTGTCCACCGCTCCGCCGGCATCGGCGCGACGCGATGCCGCACCGGTCGAGGTCGAGATCGTGGTGCGCGGCGGTGGCACGGGCTCGGCGGCCGAGGTGCCCGCGCTGCTGCGCGACCTGGTCCGGGCACTGTCCACACCGCAGCGCGTACCGACGCCACGCCCACACCGCTGAGTTCGCAGTGGGCACGCACCGCCGCCACCGAGCGCGTCCCGGCCGTCACCACTGTGGGACCGCGCGCGTTCGGGAACACCCGATGAGTTTCTGGCGACCGGGACGAGGCGTCCGGGCCGGGAGCCGAGGCGTCGCGACCTTGACGCCTTCGCCGGGCCGGACATGGTCGGCCACGGCGGCCACCGCACGGCGATGGTCGCCGGCACCAGCCCGCATCGTCACGGTGAGCGCGGGCAGGAGCCGGGCTGCCCCCGCCGGATCGAGCAGCCCCGGGCCGCACTCGCCCGACGGCTGCCGGAAGCAGTGGGATGGAGTCGTTCCCGCGCTCGCGTGGGTGCGTGCCGTGGTCGCGGTGCTGGTGCTGGTACTGCTCGGAGGGACGGTGGTCGCGAAGGCGGCCGAGCCAGGCGATTTCGGATGGCCGTTGCGGCCGCGGCCGACGGTGGAGCGACGGTTCGACAAGCCGGAGCGGAACTGGCTGCCCGGGCATCGCGGTGTGGATCTGGCGGGTGCCGTCGGGCAGGCCGTGCTGGCGGCCGGGGACGGCATCGTGGTGTTCGCCGGAGTGGTGGCGGACAAGCCGGTGGTATCGATCGACCACCCCGGCGGACTGCGCACGACCTACGAACCGGTGGAGCCGAAGATCTCGGTAGGCGCACGGGTCAGCCGGGGCACGGTGATCGGGACGCTGGTGGCCGGGCACGAGGGGTGTCCGGCCACCGCCTGCCTGCACTGGGGTGCGCGCCGGGAGGCGAGCAAACACAGCAGGCGCGAGTACGTCGATCCACTCGGCCTGCTGCATGAGGTGCCGGTGCGGCTGAAGCCGATGGTGGCCTGAGGCACTCACCGCTCGTCGAAAACGCTGCCCTCCCGCCGGTTCGGTGACGTGATGAAGCGCTCGCGGGGGTTGGTGGCGGTAGTGGTGGCGGCGAGGCGACAATCGGTCCATGGTCGACGACGCGGTGCCGTTCAACTATCCCGATGTGGGCGCGACGCGCACGTCTTTTCCGGCCGGCTATCACCAGCTCCGGCATCGGCGGTTGATCGGCTACGGCCGAGATCTGTTCGAGCGGGCCGCAACGCACATCTTCGACTTCGGAATACAGAAGGGTGTCGGCATCTTCCAGCATGCCGACACCGAGACCGCCGAGGCGGGAACGGCGATGACGGTGCGGTTGGGCATCGGCCCGATCGGTATCACCGCGCCCTGCCGCATCGTCTATGTCCTGCACGAGCCGAACCGTCGCGGGTTCGCCTACGGCACACTGCCGGGCCACCCGGAGATCGGCGAGGAACTGTTCGCCGTCGAATACGACCCCGCCGACGAGGCCGTCTACGGTCTGATCACCGCGTTCTCCCGCCCCGGTGCGTGGTACACCCGACTCGGCGGACCGATCCCGCGTGGGTTCCAGCGCTGGTTCGCCCACCGGTACTTGAAGACGCTGCCAAGCAACCACTGAGTCTGTCGGCGAGGATCACTGGGGTTCGCGACGGTGGCCCGGTGTCCCGTCGCCAGGGAACTAGAGCGGTCGGCATGCCCGCACGCCGGTGCTCGATGGCACCCGAAAGGCCCCGCGCCGCAGTCGTGCCGGTTGCCGATGCGCGATCGATCCGGTCGCCGATCTCGCCCGCGGAGTGGAGCCGGTCGGCTGGAGCGGTGGGTGGTGCCCAGATCTGGCGCCCGCTTACAGCAAGGCCGCCAGGGTTTCCGCCTGCGCGGTCAGATCCGCGCTGCGATCCGTGGCGCCGAGGCGTTCGTATTCGAGTGCGGTGGCTCGTCTTTCGTCGATTTCGCGGCGGACGATCGCCTCGATGTCGGCCTCGGTGAGATGGCGGCGGCTCACCTCGGCGACGCCGAGGCCCACAGCGCTGTCTTCCAGCGCACCGGCTTTCACGTCCGCGGCGTCGACAGCTTCGGCATTGTCGATGGCTCCCAGCGCTGACCGCAGTGCCGAGACCGCGCTGCGGTCGCGGGCCTTCATGGCCGGCTTCAGAGCAGCGCGCAGCCGGTCACGCAGGGCGGGTGCGAGCTGATCCGACGCTTCGGGAGTCATGCTCGTCGAGGGTAATCGGGGCGCTCGAGGCCGTCGAGAGAGTTTACGAAGCCGCGAATGCGCTCATCGACCTCGCGGATCTCGCCCCGCGCGGTGTCAAGGCGGTGTTGAGCTTTGTTGCCGCCCTGGGTCCCGCACTCAGTCGATCAGCTGGTCGAGCACGACGCCACTGACTGCGATGAGCGACATCGCCACCACCGCGAAGGTCGTGATCGTGACAAGCCGTGCACCCGCCGTCACCCGCCCGTGGTGCAGCGACCGACCGCGGGACCAACCGAGGGCACTCACGAGCAGCGCGACGACCGCCGCAACGAGCGGAAGGGCGATGGTCGGCCACCCGTCGCGGGTGACCTCGTGGGCGAACAGCAGCGCGCAGCCCGCCGCACCGAGCGACGTGCGCCGCCACGCCAACGCCGTCCGTTCCGAGGCCAGAGTCGCCGGCACTGTCACGACAACACCACCGGACCCGTGAAGAGCACCGCCACCACGGCAGCGACGACCAAAATCCCGACGACTGGAAGCGTGACGACCAGCCACCCCTCGCCGACGACGAGGTGGGCGAAGAGCAGCGCGCAGCCCGCCGCACCGAGCGACCTGTGCCGCCACGCCAGCACCGTCCGTTCCGAAGCCAGAGTCGCCGACGCTGTCACGACAACACCACCGGACCCGTGAAGAGCGCCGCCACCACGGCAGCGACGACCAGCCACCCGCCACGGGCGGCCGCGTCCCCGAGAGAAGTACGCAGCCCGCCGCGCCGAGCGAGGTGCGACGCCACGCGAGCACCGTCCGTTCCGAAACCGGAGTCCCCGGCGCTGTCACGACGGCACAGCCATACCCGTGTGGGGCACTGCAACCGCGGCCACGGAGTCCGGCAGCGCGACGACCAGCCACCCGCCACGGTGACCTCGTCGGCAATCAGCAGCGCACAACCCGCCGCACCGAGGGATGTGCGCCGCCGCCACGCCGACGCCGTCCGTTCCCAAGCCAGAGTCGCCGGCGCCGTTACGACAACACCGCTGCGCCGGCGAGAAGGGCCGAGACCACGACCGCGACGAGTGGGAGAGCGACGATCAGCCACTCTGTCGCCGGGGACCACGTAGGCGAACCGAAGCGCCCGGCCTGCCACGCCGAACGAGGCACCCCTCCGCGGCGGTGCGGTGCGGTCCACGGTCAGAGTCGGTGCGGTCACGACAGGAGCACCGCGAGGCAGGCGAGGACCGCCACGACCGCCACGCCGACCGACAGCACGGGCACCAGGATCGTGCCGGGCAGTGGCGTGCCCGCGCGCATGGCGACATTCACCCGGCGCCAGTGCCGAAATGCCCCCAGCGCCACCGCGAACGACATGACCAGGCAGCTCACCGCGATGAGCCCGCCGAAACCCGCGAGGCGTAACGGCTGCACCAGTGTGTGCACCGCGACCCCGCCCGCGAGCAGGCCCAATGCGGTCCGGATCCACGCCAGGAATGTCCGCTCGTTGGCGAGCGTGAACCTATAGTCGACCTCCCCTTCTCCGTCCTCGGACTCGCCCCCGACCTCGGGCAACACCATCACCACCACCTCCGAGGATCCATTTTGCCGCCGACCCACCCAGCAGGACGGAAACCGCGCCGACCCCGCCCTGTTCCGATGTGGGTGTCGCGCAGCGTGCCGATGGCACAGGGTTGCCCCGACGCCGAGGGGCCACGGGATCGGGGCTGACCTTGGTGCGTCGTCAGCAGGCTGCGGTGTCTGCAGCTCTGGAACTCCGGGCATGCTCGCACCCGAAGACCCGAAAGGGCCGGTGGCAGTACGGGCCACCGACAGCGGTCGGCCCGCCCACCCTCTGACGCCGAGAAGGCCGCCGCCCGGCAACGTGCCGCCGAGCCTCGGCATCGACGCGTGGGATGCCGTGGTGTGCCGCCGCTTTCAGGCGCGCGGGTGAGCTTGGTCGTGAACCCGTTTGAGACGTTCGACCGAGACGTGGGTGTAGAGCTGGGTGGTGGCCATGCTGGCATGGCCGAGGAGTTCCTGGACTACACGCAGGTCGGCGCCGCCCTCCAGGAGGTGGGTGGCGGCGGTGTGGCGCAGGCCGTGCGGGCCCATGTCGGGGGCGCCGGGAATGGCGCCGACGGTGTCGTGGACGACGGTTCGGGCTTGCCGCTGGTCCAGGCGGCGGCCGCGTTGACCGAGCAGGAGCGCGCGGCCGGAGTGGTCGTTGACGAGGGCGGGTCGCCCCGCGCGCAGCCAGGCGTCGAGTGCCGTGTCGGCAGGACCGCCGAACGGGACCGAACGTTCCTTGTTTCCTTTGCCGAGCACACGGACGAGCCGCCGTTCCCGATCGATGTCGTCGATGTCGAGTCCGCACAGCTCGCTCACGCGGATACCGGTGGCGTACAAGAGTTCGACGATCAGCCGGTCTCGCAACGCCATCGGGTCCTGTTGAGCGGCACCGGATTCCGCAGCATCCATCGCCTGGGCGGCTTGGCCAAGCGCCAGCACGGCGGGTAATACCCGGTGCGCCCTCGGTGCCTGCAGCCGCAGGCCGGGATCGACGGTGAGCCGTCCGGTCTCGGTGAGCCAGGCGGTGAAGGTCTTCGCGGCCGAGGCTCGCCGGGACAGGGTCGTCCGTGCGGCACCGGCCGCGGCGAGTTCGGCCAGCCACGACCGCAGCAACGGCAGGTCCAGCTCACGCACGGCGGAGTCCGGCGACCTCGCGTAGAGGTGTTCCAGCAGCGACCGCACATCCCCGAGATACGCCCGCACCGTATGCGCCGACCGATTCCGCCCCAACCGCAGATGCCGCCCGAACTCGGTGAGCAACGCGGTCAGATCATCGGGCAACACATCCATCCCCCCACGGTCGCCCCTCCCCCGCACCCACGCAACCCACCACGCCGCGGCGAACCAGCTCAGCGGCCGCAACCTCCGCTGCATCCGCGGGCCAGACCGCGCTGGAGCAGCCCAGAGCGCGACAACCTGTCGCGCCGCGGCGGCCTCGTCGTAGGTGTACCCGCGCCGCGGCAACCGGTCCCCGTCGTGGGCGTATCCGGCCCTGGCGATGTGCGACAACGGCGGACCACCAACATCCCGTCGCGTTCGGCCGCGGCCAGATCAGGACTCAGGCATCGTGGCGTCTCGGGCCCGAGCCGGCTCGTGACGCTCGGACGCGGGCACTTCTCAACACCCACCCGCACATCGGGATCGGATGCGGAACCACCCGTCGGAATCGCAGCCGACCAACTCGGCCAGCTCCAGGCTGACGAGAACGGCTCGGACAGTGGCCAAATCGTGTCCGGATTGCTGGGCCAGCTCTGCGGGGAGGCGGGTGCCGACGGCGGGGAGGGCGGCGTACACATCCGCTTCGACCCCGCGCAGGTGGGCCGCCGGGTCCGGCGCCTCGTTGTCGGCGCCGGGGAGGCGTAGGGGGCCCGCTTCGTCGATGACGTCCTCGGCCCTGGTGACGAGCAGCGCCTCGCCCTCCCGGATCATTCGGTGACAGCCCGCCGAGGAGGCGGAACCGACCGGACCCGGCACCGCCATGGCCGGTCTGCCGAGGCGGCGCGCCCATTTCACCGTGTTGCGGGCGCCGCTGCGCAGCCCGGCTTCGACCACGAGGACACCGTCGCCCAGCGTCGCGATCAGGCGATTGCGGGCGAGGAAGCGATGTTTCTGCGCGCTGGTGCCCGGTGGGTACTCGCTGACGACGAGGCCGGAGTCGGCGATGGCGGTGAGCAGGCGGTCGTGCTGAGCCGGGTAGGGGCGGTCGACGCCGCAGGCCAGGACCGCGACCGTCGGTCCGCCGACGGCCAGTGCCGCCCGGTGCGCGGCCGCGTCGATGCCGAAGGCCGCACCGGAGACGATCGTCCAGCCACGGCCCGCGAGGTCGCAGGCGATCTCACTGGCCACCTGCACGCCGTAGCCGGTGCTGCAGCGCGAACCGACCATGGCGACGGCACGTTCGGAGGCCGCCTGCAACGACAGCGGCCCTCGTGCCCACAGCACCAGCGGCACGGCACCCTCGCGGTCACGATCGGCATCGAGCTGGCTCAGCCCGAGCATGCGCCACTGCGGCCACTCCGCGTCGTCGGGTGTGATGACCCGCCCGCCGAGACGTGCCATCGCCTCCAGGTCGGCCGCCGCCGAATCCAGTTCGCGGCGTGCGGCTGTCGGCCCACGCAAGGCATCCGGCAACTCGCATTCGCGGACGGCGCGGGCAGCCTCACACACCCCGACCGACGCGATCAATGCCGACAGCGGCGCACAGGGCCCCTGCACGACTCGCGACAGATAGACCCACGCCAACCGCCGCCCATCCGCCCCGGCGTCCAGATCCACAACCCCGGTCACCGGGCACCTTGTTCCCGAAAGAGCAACGGCGACAAGGACACACACCGTGCCTTTCCCATCGACGACCAGCCGGCCAAGCGGGAGGGATCGTTTGCTCGCGACCGGCACACCTGTACCGGCCCGCCGCTCATTGCGCACCCCGCTGCCGAAAGTTCAATGCCGACAGCACATCCTGCACACTCGGCAGTTCCCCACCACGCAGATCACAGATGGTCCAGGCGACACGGATCGCGCGATCGGCGCCACGGGCCGACATCCGGCCGAGCCGCAATGCCGTATCGATCGGCGCGATCGACTCGCGGGGCAACCGGAAGCGCTGGCGCAGGATATGGCCTGGCACTTCGGCATTGGTCGCCCAGCCGTCGGCGCTCCAGCGGTGCGCGGCCCGCGAGCGGGCCTCGGCAACGCGCGCGGCCACGGTCGCGCTGGTCTCCGCGCTGGCGTCGCCGAACGTGGCGCCGGCCTGGCCGTGCATCTGCACCCAGATGTCGATGCGGTCGAGCAGGGGCCCGGACAGTTTGCCGAGGTAGCGGCGCCGGGCCAGGGGCGCGCAGATGCAGTCGACGTCGCGGGCCGGCGCGCACGGGCAGGGGTTGGCTGCCAGGACCAGCTGGAACCGGGCGGGGTAGCGCGCGACACCGTCGCGGCGGGCGATGCGCACCTCGCCCTCTTCGAGGGGAGTACGCAGCGCCTCGAGCACTTTCGTGCCGATCTCGGCGCACTCGTCGAGGAACAGCACGCCCCGGTGTGCCCGGCTCACCGCGCCCGGCCTGGCCATGCCGGAGCCGCCACCGATCATCGCGGTCACGGACGTGGAGTGATGCGGGGCGACGAACGGCGCCAGGGTCATCAGCGGCTGTTCGGCCGACAGTGACCCCGCCATCGAATGGATCGCCGTCACCTCGAGCGACTCGGGCTCCGACAGCGGCGGAAGCAGGCCGGGAAGGCGTTGCGCCAGCATGGTTTTGCCGATCCCGGGCGGGCCGGTCAGCAGCAGGTGGTGACCACCCGCCGCGGCGACCTCGAGCGCCCAGCGCGCCTCGTCCTGGCCGACCACATCGCTCAGATCACCGCTGGGTGCCGCCGCGCCGGGCACGACCCCGTCCGGCTCGAGCAGGGCGCCTTCGCCGCGCAGCCAGGCGACCACCGCCCGCAGGCTGGTCGCCCCGAGCACCTCGATGCCCTCGACCAAGCCGGCCTCGGCCACCGCGTCGGCGGGCACCACCACGGTCGGCAATCCCGCCGTCCGCGCCGCGATCACGGCGGGTAACACACCGCGCACCCGTCGTACGCGGCCGTCGAGAGCGAGCTCACCGAGCAGCACGGTCTTCGCCAGCCGCTCGCCCGGCACCGCGCCGGACGCGTCGAGCACCGACACCGCCAGAGCCAGGTCGTACACGCTGCCCACCTTCGGCAGCGTCGCGGGCGACAGGGCCAGGATCACCCGCCCGTCCGGCCACTTCTCCCCGGTGTTGGCGACCGCCGACCTGACCCGGTTGCGTGACTCCTGCAGCGCGGTGTCGGGCAGCCCGACCAGATTCACCGAAGGCAGGCCCTGACCGATATCGGCCTCGATCTCCACCAGCTGACCGTCGACACCGGTCACCGCGACCGACAACGCCCGTCCGAGCGCCATCAGAACGCGGCGGTCAGGTGGTCGATGACGGGCCGGTGCCCGCGCGGGACCAGCACCGACACCACGTCGAACCGGATCCGGCGCCACGGCCCTTCCTGCTCGGCCAGCCACAGCAGCGCCAGCCGCCGGATCCGCTGCTGCTTGCTGAAGGTGACCGACTCGGCAGGCACGCCGAAACCGAGCCCCGATCGCGTCTTCACCTCGACGAACGCCGTGATCTGCGGATCTTGGACGATCAGGTCCAGTTCGCCGTAGCGGCACCGCCAATTGCGGGCGACGATCTCCATTCCCGACTCACGCAGATACTGCGCGGCCAGCTTCTCCCCGTATGCGCCGAGCGCCTGCTTGTCTGCCATGGCTGCCAGCGTGCCGCCCGGCGCCGCCGGCATCCGTCCGCCGACCTGGGCGAACAACAGACCTGTGGACAACCGCCCGCCTGTGGACAACCACGGGCGGGCGGGGCGGCATCACTCCGGCAGCCGCAGGTCCGGCTTCTCCAGTTCCTCGATGTTCACGTCCTTGAACGTGATCACCCGTACGTGCTTGACGAAGCGCGCCGGGCGGTACATGTCCCACACCCAGGCATCGCTCATCCGCACTTCGAAGTAGACCTCGCCGTCGGCGTTCTGCGGCCGCAATTCGACAGAATTGGCCAGGTAGAAGCGACGTTCGGTCTCCACCACGTACGAGAACTGGCCGACGATGTCCTTGTACTCGCGGTACAGGGACAGTTCCATCTCGGTTTCGTACTTCTCGAGGTCCTCAGCACTCATCGGGTGGGAAGTCCTCCTTCTAGCAGCGCCGCGTTCATAGCTGACATCATCGCGCATGCGCGGCGCGGGGAGCCACTCGGCTACCGCTCGGCACCTCGAGGTCGCGCACATTGCGCCAAGATCGGCGGTGTTCGGTGCTCGGTCCGAGTTCGCGCAGCGCCGCCGTGTGCTCGGGCGTGTTGTAGCCCTTGTGCGCGGCGAAGCCGTATCCGGGGTGTTGCGCGTCGAGGTCGACCATCATCCGGTCCCTGGTCACCTTGGCCAGGATGCTGGCCGCGGCGATGCAGGCCGCGGCGCCGTCCCCGCCGATCACCGGCAACGACGGAGCGGGCAGCCCGGGGACCTTGAATCCGTCGGTGAGGATGTAGCCCGGGGTACGTCCCAGACCGGCGACGGCCCGGCGCATGCCCTCGATATTGGCCACGTGGATGCCGATCGAGTCGATCTCCCAGGCGGGCACCACCACGACGCTCCACGCCAGCGCCAACCGCTGGACGACCGGGAACAGCTCCTCACGGGCCGCCTCGGTGAGTTTCTTGGAGTCGTCGAGCCCGGACAGCTTGTCGTAGGCCTTGGGCGCCAGCAGGCACGCGGCGATCACCAGCGGCCCCGCGCACGGGCCGCGCCCCGCCTCGTCGACGCCGGCCACCGGGCCGAGGCCACCGCGGATGAGCGCCGCCTCGAGCGTGCGTAGTCCCCCGGCCCGGCGCATCACCACCCGCGGCGGCCAGTTCGTCCGATCCTGCCCCACAGTTCGATTGTCCCCGTGTCTCAGTTTTCCTGCGCGTTCTGGCTCTTGACCGGACCCATCCGGCCCGGCGGCCAGATCTTGAAGACCGTCTTGCCGCGCACATTGTCCACCGGCACCGTGCCCTGCAGGTCGTCGCTGACGTGGGCCCGGGAATCGGCCGACTCGTTGCGGTTGTCGCCCATCACCCAGAGGTTGCCCTCCGGCACCTTCACCGGGCCGAAGACGCGCCCGGCCGGGTAGACCGCGTTGGGGCGGTCGGTGAACCAGGGGTAGTCCTTCTTGATGTAGGGCTCGTCGAGCGGTTTGCCGTCGACCATGACGCGGCCCTGCGGGTCACAGCACTGCACGGTCTGCCCACCGACGGCGATGACGCGCTTGACGAGGTCGTTCTCGTCCGGCGGCACCAGGCCGAAGTAGGAGAGGAAGTTCTGCACCCCGCGGATGACGGTGTTGTCGGAGCGCACCGACTTGTAGTGGCCGTTCCACGACGGCGGGCCGACG
Organism: Nocardia neocaledoniensis; assembly: GCF_029868625.1. Taxonomy (GTDB): domain Bacteria; phylum Actinomycetota; class Actinomycetes; order Mycobacteriales; family Mycobacteriaceae; genus Nocardia; species Nocardia neocaledoniensis_A. The sequence goes on from NZ_JARWOJ010000309.1 coordinate 57,419, forward strand.
AAGACCACGACATCACCGGGACCGGGTTCGGAACCGTAGTAGCTGATCTTCTCGACGTAGATGCGGTCGCCGATCAGCAGCGTGTTCTCCATCGACTGCGACGGGATCACATAGGGCCGCCCGACGAAAGTGACCATCAGCGCGGCGATCACCGCGGCGATCACGATCAGAATCGGCAACTCCTGCCAGAACGGCCGCTGCTTCTTCGCGCCGCGCGCTCGTTTGCGCCGTCCACCTTCGTCGCCCGAATCGGACACCGACACCGACCCACTTTCGTCTGCCACGCCGAACAGAGTAGCGGGGGGCCCCCCCCCGCAGAGGGGCGGCGGGGGGGCGGGGAGCAGGGTGGTGGGTTAAGATAAACCCAGAAAAGAGGGTGTTCTTTATTTTTTGGGGGGGGGCG
>NZ_JARWOJ010000310.1 GCF_029868625.1 Nocardia neocaledoniensis
CACCCGCCGGGGGGCTCGGGGCTGGGGGGGGCGGGTGACGGGCGGCGCCCGCTGCCCCCCCTGCCCGCCGCGCCGCGCACCGTGGCCAACCGGCTCGGGCCTACCCCCCCCGCCGCCGCGCGGCCGAGGCCGCCGAGGAAGCGGCGGCGCCCGCCGCGCCTGCGGCCTGGTCGCCGTCCCCGGAGCCGGGTGGCTACGCCCCGCCGTCCTTCGACGCGCCGTACGGGCCGGGCGCCCAGGCTCCCGCGGCGTTCGGGCAGGAACCGTTCGACCCTGGCTTCGGTGGTGCCGGTTTCGACGGCAGGCCCGAGGCCGGGTACGGCGTGCCGCCGGGCTTCAACGACTACCAGGACGGCGGTTTCAAGGGCTACCAGCCGTCGGCACCGGCTCCGGCCTTCGGCGCGCCGCCCGAACCGACCCAGGCATTCGGCACGCCACCGGCCGAGGCGACCCAGGCCTTCGCCCCCGACGCCGCGCCCGCGTGGCCCCAGCAGGGCGACCAGCGTCCGCAGCTGGATCGCCGCCGCGGCGCGCCGGAGGCGGGCAAGACCGGCGGTCTGCCGTCGTGGTCCGCGCGCCGTCACCGGCCTGATCCGGCACCGGAGAGCGGTGGGTTCCCCACGGCCGCGTGGTCGCCGGTGAGCCAGGAACAGCCGCTGGTCTCCGGGCAGTCGGTGGCCGGTGACCTGCTGCGCCAGCAGGCCGACCAGGACGCCGAGGCGCGCACCGAGGTCTACCGGCTCGGGCCGAACCGCCCCGGCGCCGAGCCGGACACCGACGACTACGCCGAATCCGATTACGTCGACCGCGATTACGCCGACAACGACTACTCCGACGCCGAGTACGCCGACGGTGAGTACGACGACGACTACGACGACTACGAGCCGGAGCCCACGCGCGTCAAGGGTGGTCGACGGGCGGCGGCCAAGGCGCGGGCGGCCGAAATGGCCAGCCGGGCCAAGTCGCGCGCGGCCGGCCGGATGGCCGCGACAAAGGCTGGCTCGCGCGCGGCGAGCCGCGTCCCGGCGGGCCGGGCCGGCTCGCGCGCCGCCCGCAGCGCCGAGGACGAGAACCGCCGCCAGTGGCTGATCCTGGCCGGGCAGAGCGTCGGCGCCGCGGTCGCCGGAATGTTGCTGTTCAAGGGTTTCGAGACGCTGTGGGAGACCATGCACTGGGTGGCCCTCGCCCTCGCGATGGTCGTGATCCTCGGCCTCGTCGCGCTCGTGCGGGTGCTGCGCCGCACCGACGACATCTTCAGCACTGTGATCGCCGTCGTCGTGGGCGTCTTCGTGACGCTGGGACCGCTAGCCTTTCTCCTCAGTACCAGCTGATCGCAGGGAGTGGGCTGTGGGGAACGTGCGGGCGGATATCGGAATCGGGCTGTCGACGGCGTCGGTGTATCCGGAGAACACGCAGGCGGCGTTCCGCTACGCGGCCGAATTGGGTTACGACGGTGTCGAATTGATGGTGTGGGCCGAACCGGCCAGCCAGGACATCGCGACCGTGCAGTCCTACGTCAAGCGCTACGGCGTGCCGGTGCTCGCGGTGCACGCGCCGTGCCTGCTCATCTCGCAGCGGGTGTGGGGCGCCGATCCGGTGGCCAAGCTGGAACGCAGCGTCCGCACCGCGCAGGCGCTCGACGCCGACACCGTGGTGGTGCACCCGCCGTTCCGCTGGCAGCGTCGCTACGCGCGCGGTTTCGCCGATCAGGTGGGGGAGCTGGAGGCCGGCTATCCGGTCAAGGTCGCGGTCGAGAACATGTTCCCGATGCGGGCCGACACCCTGTTCCGAGAGGGCGCGGTGCGCAGGCTGGAGCGCCGGTCCGGGCCCGGCCCGGCCGTGAGCGCGTTCAGTCCCTCCTTCGATCCGACCGATACCGGATTCGACCACTACACCCTCGACCTGTCGCACACCGCGACCGCGGGCACCGACGCCATCGAACTGGCGCGCCGCATGGGCGACGGCCTGGTGCACCTGCATCTGGCCGACGGCCGCGGCGCCGCCCACGACGAACATCTCGTCCCCGGTGACGGCACCCAGCCGTGCGCGCAGCTGTGCGAGCACCTGGTGCACAGCGGTTTCCAGGGGCACGCGGTCGCCGAGATCAACACCCAGACCGCGCGGACGACGGCCCAGCGCTCGGCGATGCTGGCCCGCACCCTCGACTTCGCCCGCAGGCATCTCACCGGTGCCACCCACGCCGACCGCTCCTGAGAGATCACGCCCACACGGAATAGTCCCGGCCGATCGGTGCTTGTACGCTGTACGAATTGCTGTGCACCTCGACCAGGAGTGACGATGACGCGAGAACTCGCGACCGACGCGCCGTTCAGTCAGGTCTGCGACCTGACCGAGCTCCCCACCACCACGACCGAGACCGGGCGCTACGTCGGCGTCATCGCGCCCACCTGGACCATCGGCCCCAAGGTGCACGGCGGCACGATGGTCGCCGCCAGTGCCGCCGCGGCCACCCGGTGGATCACCGAGGCCGACGAGTCGCTGGCCGGGATGGCGCCGATCGCGGGCAGCTCCGATTTCCTCGGCGCACCGGATCCGGGTGAGGTCGAGTACGCGGTGCACATCCGCAAGAAGGGCCGCCAGATCTGCCTGGCCGACGCGGAACTGATCCAGAACGGCCGCACCCTGGTGCGCACCGCTTTCACCTTCGGTCACCTCGACACCGAGGGCACCCGCTGGAGCGACACCGCGACCGACATGCCCGCCGAGCCCGACGCCACCGCGCACGAGTACACCCCCGATTCGCCGATGGGCAAGGTCGTGCACGTCGGCGAGGTCGCCAAGGTCTTCCTCGACGGGAAATGGGCCGACTTCGCGCGCGGCGAGACGGGCGTGCCGAGGGCGCGGCTGTGGATCCGCCCGCTCGACGGTGACGAGGCCGACCCGCGCGTGCGCGCCGCCTTCGCCATGATGGCCGCCGACATGAGCCCGCCGGTGCCGATCAACCTCGGCCACTTCGGCTGGTCGCCCACGGTCCAGATGACCACCTACCTGCGTCGCATCCCCGCGCCGGGCTGGCTGCGCGTCATCGCGACCGCCCGCGAGGTCGGTGAGCGGATGTTCGACGAGGATCAGCTGGTCATCGACTCCACCGGGGCTGTCGTCGCGCAGAGCCGCCAGCTGGCCCTGATACCGGCGGCGCGCTGACCGACCGCGCACCCTAACCTGGACCCATGACGAGAATCGCGGTTGTCGGTGGTGGGCGGATCGGTGAGGCACTGGTTGCCGGGTTGTTGGAATCCGGCCGCGCGACCAAGGATCTCGTGGTCGCCGAGCCGGTCGCCCCGCGCGCGGCGCAGCTGGCCGAGCGGTTCAAGATCCGGGTCACCGGGTCGATCGCCGACGCGGTCGTCGGCGCCGACATCGTGGTCCTCGCGGTCAAGCCGGGCGATGTCGACTCGGTGCTGACCGACCTGTCCAAGGCGGATCTGGAGTCCGGGCACGAGCAGGTGCTCGTCTCGTTGGCCGCCGGCGTCACCACCGCCCGGCTGGAGTCCCGGCTGCCCGCCGGTTTCGCTGTCGTCCGGGTCATGCCGAACACGCCGATGCTGGTCGGACAAGGGATGAGCGCGATCGCGCCCGGCCGCTACACCGACGCCGAGCAGCTCGAGCTCGTCGGCGAGATGCTCGAGGCCGTGGGTAAGGTGGTGACGGTGGCCGAATCCCAGATGGACGCGGTCACCGCGGTGTCGGGCTCGGGACCGGCGTATTTCTTCCTCGTCGTCGAGGCGATGATCGACGCCGGCGTGAGCCTGGGGCTGACGCGCGAGGTGTCCACCCAGCTGGTCGTGCAGACCATGATCGGCTCGGCCGCGCTGCTGGACGAGACCGGCCAGAACGCGGTCGATCTGCGGGCGGCGGTCACCTCTCCCGGCGGGACGACGGCGGCCGCGCTGCGGGTGCTCGAGCAGGGAGCGCTGCGCTCGGCGTTCATCGAGGCGCTGCACGCCTCCAAGCAACGCTCCGCCGAACAGGGCGCGTCGAACGAATGACGGCCGGGTACCCGGGATGAAAACCGATTTCTCACACCCGTCGCAGTAATCCCACTGGTCCCGCTAAGCTCGTAGAAGCACGTGCGTGTCTGTTCCGCCGGTGGGGAAGCCGGCGGCGCGGACGTGCCGGAGGTCAATGGTGCCATGATGTCTGCGAACAGAATGTCTGCAAGCAATTCACCGGCGTCGGGCGGTGGATCGGGTTCATCCGGTCCGCGGGTCGGCTCCACGCAGGGACAACCGGTGATCGGCGGTGGCACTCAATTTCTCACCGTCGCCGAAGTCGCCGATCTCATGCGGGTGTCGAAGATGACGGTGTATCGGCTCGTGCACTCGGGTGAACTGCCCGCGGTGCGGGTCGGTCGCTCGTTCCGGGTGCACGCGAAAGCCGTGCACGATTACCTGGAAACGTCGTACTTCGACGCCGGCTGAGATAGTCGGCCAGGTACAAGGGCGGTTTCGTCGCTGCTCTGGTGTCCCGGTAGGATGAACCCTCGGTTCGTGTCCGCCTGCCGGTGGCACCGCTTCGTGGTGTCCGGTGCGCCCCGGCGGCGCGGATGCCAGACGACGCACGCGACACCGCGTGTGCATGCCGAGTAGAGAAACGCGAGGAAACCCTATGGGTTCTGTGATCAAGAAGCGCCGCAAGCGCATGTCGAAGAAGAAGCACCGCAAGCTGCTTCGCCGCACGCGTGTTCAGCGGCGCAAACTCGGCAAGTAAGCCTGCGTGCCCGTGCGAGCCCGTCACCGTTTCGGTGGCGGGCTCGTGTGTTCTCACAGCGGCCGCGTTAAAAGCTTGTTGATCGTGGCGGTGGGTGGCGCGAATGCGGCTACTCTGGTACGCGGAAACATGAGAAGCAGGGGGCTTTGAGTGGGGTCTGGTCCGAGTTCCGATACACGGGAACGACACGAACCGAAGGTAGTGCTGGTGACCGGCGCCAGCCGCTTCTTCGGTGGCAATGTCGCGTCCCGGCTCGCCGCGGAACCCGGTGTCGAGCGGGTGATCGCTGTCGACACGATGACCCCGAGCCGGGAGCTGCGCCGCCGGATGGGCCGTGCCGAGTTCGTGCGGGCCGACATCAGGAATCCGCTGATCCGCAAGGTCGTGGAGAACAACGAGGTCGACACCGTCGTACATCCCGCCGTGCTCACCCGCCCGCCCGCCGGTGGCGGTCGCGCGGTGATGAAGGATCTCAATGTGCTCGGCGCGATGCAGTTGCTCGCGGTGTGTCAGAAGGCGCCGTCGGTGCGGCGCGTCGTCGTCCGCTCGTCCTCGGCGGTGTACGGCTGCAGCGCGAAGGACCCGGCGAAATTCACCGAGGAAATGGGCGCGCGCACGCCGCCGAGCGGGTGGTTCGCCCGGGACATGATCGATATCGAGGCGCTGGTGCGCGCGATGGCGCGACGCAGGCCCGACATCTCCGCGTCGATCCTGCGATTCGCGCCGATCGTCGGTCCACGCCTGGCCGATCGCGGCATGCAATATCTGCGCTCGCCGATCACCCCGACCGTGCTCGGGCGCGAGGCGCGGATGCAGTTGCTGCACGAGGAAGACGCCGTGGCCGTGCTGGTCCAGGCGGCCTTCCGGGTGCACGGTGGCACGGTCAACGTGGCCGGAGACGGCGCGCTGGCCATGTCGCAGGCCATCCGGCGGGCCGGGCGCTTCGCCGCACCGGTGCCGCTGTTCTTCTTCCGCACCATCGGGCGCACACTGATGGGACCGGTGATGCGCGGATTCAGCAGCGAACAACCCGACTATTTCCACTTCGGGTGCGGGCTCGACACCACCCGCATGCGGACCGAACTCGGTTTCACCCCACGCTGGACCACGGTCCAGGCTTTCGACGATTACATCGCGGGCGCAGCGTTGCGGCCCGTCGTCGATCCGGCATGGATCGACGCCGCGGAAACCAAACTGCTCGGCCTCATCAAGGCCGATTCGGGAGCGCACACATGAACGAGGGAGCGAAAGTCATTCGTCTCGACGTGAATGTCGAGGCCCGTCAACGACCACCGGCCCGTCGCTGGCCGGAGCAGCCGACGCCGGCCACTCCGGTCACCTCGCTGAGCGACCGCAGGCCGGGCCTTCCCGCCAAGCCACCGAAGACCCTGGGCGACATCGTCCGCGATGCCGTCGCGGACCAGATCGAGAACGCCGCCGAATTCGCGCGTCGGCGGCTCACCGGCGACTACCAGATCGACGAGTTCGGCTACGACGAGCACCTGCTCGAGTCGCTCATCCTGCCCGCCCTGCGCCCGCTCTCGGACTACTGGTTCCGGGTGGAGGCCACGGGCATCGAGAACATCCCGGCCTCCGGGGGCGCCCTGATCGTGGCCAACCACGCGGGCACCGTCCCGCTCGACGGCCTGATGCTCCAGCTGGCCATCCACGACAAGCACCCCCAGCACCGGCCGCTGCGCCTGCTGGCGGCCGACCTGATCTTCGAACTGCCGATGCTCGGCGCCCTGGCGCGCAAGGCCGGGCACACGCTGGCCTGCCATCCCGACGCAGAACGGCTGCTGCGGTCGGGGCAGATCGCCGGCGTGTTCCCCGAGGGCTTCAAGGGTGTCGGCAAGAACTACGCCGACCGCTACAAGCTGCAGCGGTTCGGCCGCGGCGGCTTCGTGTCCGCGGCGGTGCGCACCGGCGTGCCGATCATCCCGTGCTCGATCGTGGGCTCGGAGGAGATCTACCCGAAGCTGGCCGACATCAAGCCGCTGGCCCGCCTGCTCGGCCTGCCCTACTTCCCGGTGACGCCGCTGTTCCCGCACCTGGGCCCGCTGGGCGCCATCCCGATGCCGTCCAAGTGGTACATCGAATTCGGCGAGCCCATCGCCACCACGGCCTTCGAGCCGGAGGACGCCGACGATCCGATGACCATGTTCGAGGTCACCGACCAGGTCCGCGAGACCATCCAGCAGACGCTCTACAAGCTGCTGGCCAAGCGCCGCAACACCGTCCTGGGGGGGGCGCGCCGCCCCCCGTGCGGGGGGGCGCGGCGGCGCCCCCGCCCCCCCCCGCGCCCCCCCCCCCCCCCCACCCCCGGCCGGGGCGCCCCCCCCCCCCCCGCTTGCGGGTGATCGCGGCGGCGACCGCGCCACCGGCGGCGCCCAGCGCCAGCGCCGTCGGCACGCCGATCTTGGCGGCCTTGCGGCCGGTGCGGAAATCGCGGATCTCCCAGCCCCGGTTCTTGGCCACTTCGCGCAGGTCGGAATCGGGGTTGATGGCGACCGCGGTGCCGACCAGCGACAGCATGGGCACGTCGTTGTGGCTGTCGGAGTAGGCCGTGCAGCGCTTGAGGTTGAGGCCCTCGCGGATGGCCAGGGTGCGCACGGCGTGCGCCTTGCCGAGGCCGTGCAGGATGTCGCCGACCAGGCGGCCGGTGAACCTGCCGTCGACGCTCTCGGCGACGGTGCCGAGCGCACCGGTGAGCCCGAGGCGCTTGGCGATCACGTTGGCCAGCTCCACCGGTGTCGCGGTGACCAGCCAGACCTGCTGGCCCGCGTCCAGGTGCATCTGCGCGAGCGCGCGGGTGCCCGGCCAGATCTTGTCGGCGATGATCTCGTCGTAGATCTCCTCGCCCAGCGCGGCCAGTTCGGCGGTGGGGCGGCCCGCGATGAAGCTGAGCGCCTTCTCCCGGCCCGAGGCCATGTCGGAGGAGTTCTCCTTGCCGGTGACCCGGAACTTCACCTGCTTCCAGGCGACATCGACGAGGTCGGAGGTCTTGAAATATTTGCGCGCGGCCAGCCCGCGGGCGAAGTGCACGATCGAAGCGCCCTGGACCAGGGTGTTGTCGACGTCGAAGAACGCCGCCGCCGTCAGGTCGCGGGGGACCTCGGGGCCGGTGGTCTCGCGCTGTTCGGCGAGTTCGGCGTCGTGCAGGGTGAGCGCGGCGTCGGCGCTGGCCTCACCGGCCAGGTTGGCGCGCAGCTCCTCCTCGCTCGGCCCGAACGGACTGCGCGGCAGCCGTGCGAACTGTTCCTGCAGTTCCTGGCCGAGGCGGCTGGGCTGCCACCGCGCAGGGAACTCCCCGAATCGCCCTGCGACGAATCCGGCCCTAGCCACCTTCGAACGTTCCGGCACCAGTACCCTCCGCTAGTCGCGCGAACCATGTCCACAGTAACCGGATTCACCGACAAGCCGCGGCGGGCTCGGGGATTAAATAGGGCTCATGACCAATCCCACACCCACCGTGACCCTGTTGACTCGCGCCGGCTGCCACCTGTGCACCGTGGCACTGGCGCAATTGGAGACCATCTGTGGTGATTTCGGTCTCCCGGTGGCGACCGTCGACGTCGACGAAGCCGCGGCGACCGACCCCGGATTGCGCGCCGAATACGGCGATCGGCTGCCCGTGGTCCTGTTGGACGGCCGTGAACACAGCTATTTCGACGTCGACGAGCCACGTTTGCGGGCCGACCTGAGCCGTTTCGCTGGTCGCGGCGGAAAATGAGGCCAATTTCACCGACTTTGTGAACGCCTGCACAAGCGGTTACGGTGGTGGCACGCAATCCGCACCGCCGCACCGAGCAGCGGCGGTGACCGGGTTTGTACAGCCCACATGGCACACCGGTCGCTCTCTCGCAACGCGGCGACCCACACCGGTGAACGAACGACAGGAACCGGACCGCGATCAGGCCCGGCACGAGGAGCCGACGACGTGACAGAGCAGCATGAGACGCCAGGTGGCGTCTCCGGCAAGGCTCTTCAGCGGGACATCCCCCAAGCCACGGTGACTCGTCTCGCTACCTATCTCCGGGTTCTCGCCGGGTTGGCCGACGAGGGTGTAGCCATCGTATCGAGTGAGGAACTGGCTGTCGCGGCGGGTGTCAATTCGGCGAAGCTGCGCAAGGATCTTTCCTTCCTCGGACCCAACGGTGTGCGGGGTGTCGGCTATGACGTAGCCAAGTTGCGCACCAGGATCGAAGACGTGCTCGGTTTGTCGCAGGGACATCGGGTGGTGCTGATCGGTGCGGGCAATCTGGGCCGCGCACTGGTCGGCTACGGCGGTTTCGGGGTACGCGGCTTCACCGTGGTCGGCATCTTCGACAACGACCGCGCGGTGATCGGCCAGTCGTACGCCGGACTCGTCGTGCGCGATGTCGACCAGCTCACCGAACAGATCCCCGCGCTCGCGCCGACCATCGCGGTCCTGGCCGTGCCCGACGAGGCCGCCCAGGAGGTGTGCGACCGTCTCGTCGCCGCCGGGCTCCCGTCGATCCTGAGCTTCGCCCCGTGCGAGCTGGCCGCGCCCGCCCACGTCGAGGTCCGCCGCGTCGACCTGGCGATGGAGCTGCAGATGCTCTCCTTCGACGCCGCGCGCAACGACGCGCCCGCGCTGCCCGAGGTCGCCCAGGCCGGGTCCGGCCGGATCGCGCGCCGGGTGGCGCCGCAGAACCATCCCGCCCTCACGCACCCCGCGCCGGTCGAGCCGGCGCGCGGCAGGCCACAGCGACGCACCGCGCCGCATACGGCCACCCCGCATTCGGCAACGGAGCCAAGCACCAAGGGATCGGTGATCACACCATGAGTGTTCTTCTGGTCGGAATCTCGCACCGGAGTGCACCGGTCTCGGTGCTGGAGAAGGTCGCGATCAGCGAGGCCGACCGGCCGAAGCTGGTCGACCGGCTGCTGGCCTCCAGCCACGTTTCCGAAGCGATGATCGTCTCCACCTGCAACCGCGTCGAGGTCTACGCCGTGGTCGACGCCTTCCACGGCGGGCTCGGCGAGGTCAGCGACCTGCTCACCAAGCATTCCGGGCTCCCGCTCGGCGACCTCACCCGGCACGCCTACGTGCGCTACAGCGAGGCCGCCGCCGAGCACCTGTTCGCGGTGGCCAGCGGCCTGGACTCGATGGTCGTCGGCGAGCAGCAGGTGCTCAGCCAGATCCGTGGCGCCTACGCCAGCGCCGACGGGCAGCAGGCGGTCGGGCGCACGCTGCACGAGCTGGCCCAGCACAGCCTGCGGGTCGGCAAGCGGGTGCACTCCGAGACCGGCATCGACCGGGCCGGCGCTTCGGTCGTGTCGGTCGCGCTGGATCGGGCGCGCGGCGTGGTCGGTGACCTCGCGGGCCGCACGGCCGTGGTGCTCGGTGCCGGCGCGATGGGCGGCCTTGCGGTGGCGCATCTTTCGCGCGCCGGGATCGGCAGGATCACCGTCGTCAACCGCACCCTCGACCGCGCGCAGCGCCTCGCCGAGACCGGCCGCACCATGCACGGGGTCGACGCCGAGGCCGTGGAGATGTCGAGCCTCACCGCGGCGATGGCGAGCGCGGACGTGGTGATCACCTGTACCGGCGCGGTCGGTGCCGTCGTCACCCTGGCCGACACCCACCGCGCACTCGCCGACCGCACCCGCACCGAGGCCGCCGAACGGCCGCTGGTCTTCTGCGATCTCGGCCTGCCCCGCGACGTGGAGCACGCCGTCGCCGGCCTGCCCGGCGTCGCCGTCATCGACATCGAATCGCTGCAGCGCGATCCGGCCGCGGGGGCCGCCGGCGCCCCCCCCCCCCCCCCCCCCCCCCAAAAGACCCCGCCACAACCACGCAAAAAAAAACGCGCACCACAGCGAGACCGGGAACCCCCCCCACCCCCTGGGGCGGGGGCCCTCCCGTTTCGGGGGACACCGCCACCCGACCACACGACACAGCCCGGCCCGCGCCTGCCGGGCCAACACGCTCACCCCGGGTCCGCCGGACGCGGCAGCTCGCGGTGTTCCGGAGCC
>NZ_JARWOJ010000311.1 GCF_029868625.1 Nocardia neocaledoniensis
CGCTGGCTCGACGGGGTGTTCATGCTCGTGGAGGCGCAGCAGTGAAGCTTTTGTTGACGGTCGCCGACCTGGACCGCGGCTCCGCCTCCGTTCTCCTCGAGGTGGCCTAGCGTTTCGATCAGGCCGTGCTGGGCGGGGGCCTCCTGGTCGGGTTGGGTGTGGGCGCACCGGTGACCGGCGCCGGCTATGGTGTGCACCCCCGTGGCGCCCGGGTGGCGGCGCGCCTGGCGCGCGCACTTCTCGGCCGTGCTGCTGCGATCGTGCTCGCCGCGCAGGACGAGCGCGGGTGCGGTGATCTCGCCGAGCCGGGACAGTACCGAGTCGCGGTCGACGAGGCAGCGCGCCGCCGCGTGGATCGCCGCGCGGTCGTGGGTCAACCAGCGCGTGATCCACCACCGCCAGATGTCGGGCCGGTCACCGCCGATCAGGTCCGGCGCCAGCTGTTCCGCCAGTGGGACCAATTCCGCTGTCCCGCACCATTTGTCGAAGAAATCCTCGTATCGGATCTCGTCGGCTCTCGTGCACGCGTCGGCTTCGGTGTTCAGCAGCGCCAGCCCGCTGACCCGCTCCGGTGCGAGCAGGGCCATGCGCAATGCCGCGTAGCCACCCTGGCTCATGCCGCCGACGACGGCGGTCTCGGCGCCGATCGCGTCGAGTACCCGCAATCCGTCCTCGGCCAGATCCCAAAAGTCGAACCGTGGGTCCGGGCCGTATCCGGTGCGCCCGTGTCCGCGGGCGTCCCACGCGACCACATTGATCTCGTTGTGCGCCAATATCGTTCGAATCGGATCGAACATCGATTCGTCCATCAGGAAACCGTGCGCGAGCAGGATCGTCGGACCGTGGCCGACGCCGGTGCGGAAATGGATGTTCACCGAATCCGAATACACGAAGGGCATGCTCGAAACATATAAGTGGAACACGGGATTACGCGTATTCGCCGGACCGCCGGTTCGGTGAATTCACTGGGGAGTGTATGTACGTCACGGGGGGCTCACGATTCCAGCCGAAATGTGGACAGGAGTGTGCGCGGCCGATTGGATCGAAACCGGAACGCAGGGCTCGATCAGCACATCTCGGGGAGAACCGATGAGGGTGACGGATTACGGGAACGACGCGCACATCTGGCTCGCGGCCGCCGGCGACGGCCTTTCCGACACATTCGCCGTCTGCGGCGCGGAAGGCAGGGCGGTCTGGTATGGCCCCTTTCTCGACGCCGATGTCGACCATCCACACGGAGACGCCGCCTGCGCGGCGATGAGCGCGGCGGGGCGGGCGATCTGGCTCGCGGGCCGGGCCCGCGAGGACTCCGGTGCCGAGAAGGCCACCCTGCACCTGTCGGTCAGTGATGACGGGCTCGACGCCGTCACGCTGGCCTGCACGGCGTCGATGGCAGGCCTCGCCCTCGAGCTCGTCGTCACCGACGACAACCCCGCCCTGGACTGGTGCCAGGCCTTCGGCAGGCTCGACTGGACCGCGGGCCCGCTCACCGACCTCGTCGACGCCGCCGAGTCGTCCGATGCCCCGGCGCTGCGTTCGATCGCCGGTGGCCGCGACCCGCAGACCGAACCACCGGAAAGGCCCGCCATGCCCGATTTCGCGCACGATCCCTGGACGGAACTACGCTCGGCGCTGGAGGGCCTGCTGCTGCACGACGCGGTGGGGCTCGACGCCAAGATGCGGCACGCGATCGCCGCCGTCGTCCACCTCACCGTCGACACCCCGCACGGTCCGCCGGAGGACGCCGAGGAGTTCCTCGGCCGCTTCGACGCCTCCTGGCTGGTGGCCTCCTGGCTCGGTCACGACACCGAACTGTCCCTGATCGCCACCCTCGCCGCGGGCGAGATCCCCGCACTGTCCTGGTGCGAACTGATGTTCACCACCACCCTGGCCCCCTGGTCGACCAGCCCCGTCGCCGCCCACGCCCGCCGCGTCTTCGCCACGGTTCAGCGCGGCAAGCTGGGCGCCGTGCGCGCCCAGGTGAGCTGAACCACCCGGCACCGACCCGACGGCCGCACTCGCCACGGGGTGGGCGGGTCACCGTTCGTGAACGGTGACTCCGCGCTCGCGTAGGCCCTCGACGATCTGCGGCGGAAAGAGCGCGCCCGGTAGGGCGATCGGTATCTGACCGTAGGCGAGCAGCGCGACGTCGGACCGCAGGGTGAGTTTCTCGATCACGGTGTAGGACACCCGCAGGATCCACGCCGGTGTCGCGAGCAGCACCGCGTCGGCACCGAACTGAGCCGAGATCGTCGCCCCCGGGTACGCGGAGCTCAGTTCGTGGCGCATGATCGCCCCGGCCGGACGGTGGACCAGATGCCAGGCCCCCGCGCCGAGGAGGACGCAGATCGCCGCGGGAAAGACCGCGCCGAGCGCGCCGTACCGGTCCGCGCCGAGAATCACGGCGCTGACAGCGATGAGGGCGAGACCGATGACCGAGGCCACGCTCACAGGTGCCCGCCACGGTTCCCGGCGCAGGGCGACAGCGAGCCGATGCGCGGTGTCGGGCCCGGCGACGACCGTGACGTGCGGGCTCGGTGGCCGCGGGAGCGGCGGTTGCGGAGGTGGGTCGCCGGGTGTGGCGGTGCGCCGCGGGTCTATCAGCTCACGCAGGCGCACGGCGACGGCTTCCGGCCACAGCTCCTGGGGCATCACCAGGCGCAAGCCGTCGTAGCGCAGGATCGCGACGCCGCGGCCGGTGGTGAGCGAGGTGATCCGGTTGTGCGCGATCCGGCTGTGCGAGGTGCGGTCCGCGAGGTCGACCGCGTCGGCGCCCAGCCGGACGGAGGTGGTCGGGGCGGGTGCCGCGTTGTCGATCACGCTGCGGAACATCTTGCGCAATCGGAGGTAGTAGCTGAGGGCGATCCAGGCGACGACCGCGATCACCACCACCGGGATCGCCGCCACCGGCAGCGGAAAGATCAGGAACGGCGCCAGATAGACCGGGACCATGATGACCGACCAGATCAGCGTGGGCCGGATGGCGGTCCGCAGCGCGTTGTGGTGGACCAGCTGGTCATTGGTCCCCGGCATGGTGGTGTAGCTGCTGTCCGGGTTCGCGAGGACCGGCAGCGCGGGGATCGGCCGGCCGAACGGCAGAGAGGTATCCAGCGCGTCGTCAGGAGTGGGGGCGGCGTGGAAGCTTGCCCGTTCGTTGTGCACCGCGAAGAGGCTAATCGGTCGCGGCGCGGAGGGCAGCCGGAAGAGTGTCGCCGACCCGGGTGCTCGGATTCGGGGCTAGGTGTCGGCGCCGACCTCGATCTCGTCGAATGAGCCGACCCAGCGGTGGGGCGGGCGCGGGAGATTGGGTTCGTCCGGGCGGTGCACGCCGATGACCTGCCAGCCCGCCTCGGCGGCGGCGTCGAGTTCGTCCGGGTGGTCGGAGAGGAACAGGATCTCGGCCGGTGGGATGCCGATGCGCTCGGCGATGAGCGCGTAGGAGGCCGCCTCACGTTTGGGGCCTGCGGTGACCAGGTCGAAGTGGCCGCTGATCAGCCCCGACAGGTCGCCGGATTCGGCGTGGGCGAACCAATCTCGCTGGTTGCGTTCGGAACCCGAGGAGTACACGTACAGCGGCAGGCCGGACTCGCGCCAGGCCGCGAGGGCTGGGGCGACGTCGGCGAAGAAGCGTCCGAACAGCTCGCCCGCGCGGAAACCCTGGGCGCAGATCGCCCCCTGGGCGGCCTTGAGCGGCGCGGCCTTCACATCGGAACGCAGCCAGCCGGTGAGGATCTCGGCGACCCGATCGGTGTCGGCACCCGGTTCGCCCGCCAGCTCGCGGGTCTCGGTGAGCACGGATTCGGCAGTGTCCGTGGCGTTCTCGGCCAGCCAGCCGGGCAGCCGACGCTCGGTGTAACCGTAGAGGTCCTCGCGGACCGCGTCGGTGGGGCTGGTGGTGCCTTCGATATCGAGGACGATCGCGCGGATCACGGCGCGGTGAGAAGCTCGTCGAGGGTGGGGAAGCCCGCGCTGATCTTGTCGCCGGTGAAGTCGCCGATCCAGCCGTCGGCCTCCTCGAAGAAGCGGATGGCGATGAAATCGGGGCGGGTGCCCATGTCGAACCAGTGCAGGGTGCCCGCGGGCACCGACAGCAGGTCGCCCGCCTCGCACACGGTGGCCAGCACCGCATCGCCCAGGTGCAGGTAGAAGCAGCCGCGCCCGGCGGCGAAGAAGCGGACCTCGTCCTCGGCGTGGCGGTGCTCGTCGAGGAACTTGGCGCGGGCCCCGGCGGCCGTGGCGGGCCACTCCGGGTTGTCGTCGTCGGGGTGGATGCGGGCGATGTCGATGTGCTGGTAGCGACCGTCGCGGTTCAGCTCGGCGATGCGCGGGCCGTAGTGGGCGAGCAGGGTGTCGGAGTCGGTCGACGCGGCGTCGTCGAGGACGTCCCAGCGCGAGAACTCGATGCCGTGCTTGGCCAGCTCGGCACCGATCTCGGCGGTGTCGGCGGTGCGCACGCGGACATCGGCGGCGTTGTCGGCGGCCATCACTTGTAACAGGGTCATGAGCTATCCGATCTCGAGTGGCGTTGCGGCGGTGCGTCCGGTGCGGGTGATCAACTCGCACAGGGCTTCCAGGCATTCGGCGCGGTCGCGCGCCTGGGCAAGAGTGTCACCCCAGGTGGTGATCCCGTGCCCGGCAATGAACAGAATCGGTGGGGCGCCGGGGTTCTCGCGCAGGTAGCGCTCGATGTCGGCGCCGATGCGCGGCACCTGCGGCCAGTTCGGGAACACCGGGATCGCCACCGAGGACGGATCGGCCAGGCCGAAGCCCTTGAGCAGTTCGTAGCCGCTGACCCCCAGGGGCGTCACCGCGTCACCCGGCTCGGCGGCGGTGGTCGCCAGCGCGGTCGCGAAGGGGGAGTGCACGTGCACCACCGCGCCCGCGGGCCGCGTGCGATACACCGCCGTGTGGATGCTGGTCTCCGCGGAGGGTTTCCGGTCCTGGCCGGGCAGCGGTGACGTGTCGGCCACGGTGACGAGGACCGTATCCGCTTCGCGCAGTTCGCCTTTGGACAAACCGCTGGCGGTGATGAGTGCGTCGTCGCCGAGGCGAACGGAGATGTTTCCCGCCGTACCGGGCATCCAGCCGCGCTCGTACAGCTGACGGGCGATCGCGGCGATCGCCCGGCCCTGCTCGGCGCGGGCATCGCCGAGGGCGGCCGGGCGTGGGGCGTCGCTGCCGAGCGCGCGTCCCCGCTCGCTGAAGACATCCGAATTCCGGTAGACCACACCGCTTTCCGTGACCACGGCGGTGACCAGCTCGGCCGGGGTCACATCGAACGCCGGGTTGAAGACGGCGGTCCCCGCGGGCGCGGTGGCGACTCCACCGAACCCGGTCACCTCGGCGGCGGCGCGCTCCTCGACCACGATCTGCGCGCCGGTGGCCATGCCGGTGTCGCGGGTGGACTCCGGGGCGACCACGACGAACGGGATCCCGTGGTGACGGGCGGCCAGCGCCAGGGAGAACGTGCCGATCTTGTTGGCCACATCGCCGTTGGCGGTGATCCGGTCGGCCCCCACCAGGACCGCGTCGACCTGCCCGGTCGCCATGGCCCAGGCGGCGGCCGAGTCGATGGTCAGCCGGTGTGGGATTCCGGCCTCGGCCAGCTCCCACGCGGTGAGCCGGGCGCCCTGTAGCAGGGGCCGCGTCTCGTCGACGAGCACGTCGGTGACCGCCCCACGTTCGTGCAGCACGCGCAGCGCGCCGATGGCCGTGCCGACCGCGCTGGTGGCCAGCCGTCCGGTGTTGCAGTGGGTGAGCAGCCGCAGCGGCCGGTCACCGCAGAGCCGCTGTACCAGGTCGGCGGCGTGCGTGGCGGCGGCCAGGTTGACCCGCCCGTCCTCGGCGAGCATGTCCAGCGTCTCGGCCAGTACCGCGTCGGCACCCTCGGCGATCCGCGCGCGCACGCGCTCGACCGCCCACGCCAGGTTGACGGCAGTCGGCCGGGCCGCCGCGATCCGATCCGCCTCGGCGTGCACGGCCGCCGAGTCGATCACGCTGTCGGTGGCACCTGGCGTCCCCACGATCTCGCCCGTCCGGCGGGTGGTGTGCGCCCTGGTGGCGATGACGACGCCGAACGCGCCCGCGATGCCGATCGCCGGGGCGCCGCGGATGGCCAGGGTGGTGATCGCCTCGATGATCTCGTCGACCGTGCCGAGGCGCAGCTGACGCACCTCGTGCGGCAGCCCGCGCTGGTCGATGGTGACGAGCGCACCGTCGTCCCAGGTGAGCGAACTGTCGTCCATCGGTGTCCTCACTGCGTGTCCGTCATCGTGCCGATAAACGGTATCTGACCTGGTCGTGCCGGGGACGCCCCGGTCCCTCGTCCGGCCGCTCCGCGTCGCGTTCGCGCGGGCGCGCGACCTGCCCGCCGGGTCGTAGCGCGTTCGGCATCGCTATTCGGCGACGTACTCGGCCTCGCGCTCGACCGCGTCGATGGTCGCCCTCGGTACCTGGATCGGCCCGGGGGTGTAGGCGATCGCGCGCAGCGTCCCGGTGTAGCGGAACGGTCCACGGCGCTCGCGCAGTTCCCACGACACCGGCCCGCGCGCGTCGACGCCGACCGAGATCCCCGTCCACGGCGCCATGCCGACGAGCTGGACCTGATCGGTGAGTTCGGCGAGCGGGGTGCCGTCGACCTCGATGACGAAGTCCCAGCGCAGCCGCGGCCGGACGGTGGCGCGCACGGTGATCTCCCGCGTCCCGACCGGGAGCGGCACCCCGACCGAGTCGTATCGTCCGTAGCTGTTGACCCCGAGCACCACCTCGCCGTTCTCGACGTAGAGCAGATAGCCGCCGAGCGGGTCACCGTGGGCGACCAGCACGCCTTCCGCACCCGGCTGATAGCCCCCGGGAGCGAGGTCGGCGGTGATGGTGAAGTCGCGGTAGGCGATGAGCCGCTGGGAGCGATAGCGTTCCAGTGTCGGCGTGCCGGGAAGCAGCCGCACCGGCGCTGCGAACCGTGCCTCCTCGGGTCGCCGCCGGAACAGATCGGCTCGGGTGAGCAACGGGAAAACGGTGTTGGCCCAGGCGGATTCGTCCCACGCGGCGGCGAGCTCGGCCGCCTTGTCCGGATGGCGACCGGACAGGTCGTAGAGCTCGGTGGGATCGGCGCGCACGTCGAACAGGTGCCAGTTCGGCCGGTCGATCTCGGCATCGCGTTCGTGCAGGGACAGCAGTTTCCAGCCGTCGCGGTAATAGCCGCGATGCCCGGTCATCTCCGAGTACTGCTCGGTGTGCGCGGTCGGCGCGGTCGGGTCGCGCAGCAGTTCGGCGGCGGAGACGCCGTCGAAGTCCTTGGCGGGCAGCCCGTTACGGACGGTGGGCCGCTCCAGTCCGGCCAGGTCGAGCAGAGTGGGCGCGAGATCGGTGACGTAGGCGTACTCGTGCCGGATCCCGCCGTCGGCTTCGCCACGCGGCAGGCCGCCGGGCCACGACACCACCAGTGGCACCCGCACCCCGCCCGCGAAGGTCTGTCCCTTGTAGAACCGGAACGGCGTGTTCGACGCCTGACCCCAGCCGCGTGGATAGTGCACGCCCAGCTTCGCGGTGCCGATCAGGTCCTCGTCGTGGGGCACGTCGCCGACCCAGTCGGGATCGTCGATGTGCGCGAACTCGGCGAAGTAGGACCGGGTGCCCTCGGGGCCGCCCTCGGCCGTGCCGCCGTTGTCGGAGGTGAACACGATGATCGTGTTGTCGAGTTCGCCGAGCTCGTCGAGCAGGTCCACGATGCGACCGAGGCTCTGGTCGATGCTGTCGACCATGCCCGCGTACACCTCCATGTACTTGGCGTACCGCCGCTGCTCGGCTTCGGACAGTGAATCCCATTCGGCCGCTTCGTAACCGGGTTCGGTATTGCGCGGCTTCTGCTCGGTGCCCGGCGGGAAGAGGCCCTGCGCCAATTGTCGGGCGAACCGCCGCCTGCGCAGTTCGTCCCATCCCTCGGAGTATTTCCCGCGATATTTCGCCTGGTCGGCCGCCTTCGCCTGGAGTGGCCCGTGCATGGCCACATGCGCGAAGTACAGGAAGAACGGCTTCGTCGCGTCGTGCGCGCGCAGATCCTTGATGTAGGACAGCGCCTTGTCGGTGAGATCGTCGGTCAGGTAGTAGCCCTCGGGATATTCCTCGATATCGACCACCGAGCTGTCGGAGACGAGCTGGTTCGGGTAGTAGAAGGAATTCAGCCCTTCCAGCGATCCGTAGTAGCGGTCGAAACCGCGTTGTGTCGGCCAGGATTCCCGATGCGCGGCCGGGTTCATGGTGGCATCGCGCACGAGGTGCCATTTGCCGACGGCATAGGTGGCATAGCCATTGGCGCGCAAGATCTCCGGCAGGGTGAGCACATCGTCGGCCAGCTCCAGCCGCAGTCCGGGATAGCCGGGATCGGCATTGGCGACGAATCCGAAACCCGCGCGGTGGGAATTGATTCCGGTGAGCAGCGCGGCCCGCGACGGCGAGCACAGCGGGGTGGTGTGATAGTTCGACAGCCGTACCCCGGTGGCCGCGAGCCGATCGAGCGTCGGCGTCTCGATCTCGGACCCGAACGGGCCGATATCGCTGTAGCCCATGTCGTCGACGAGGACGACGACGATGTTCGGCGCGCCCGCGGGTGCCGTCGGCGGCGAGGTCCACTCCGGCGTGGAATCGGCGGCGGTGCGACCCACCGAGCCACCGAAGGATTCGTATCCGCGAGCGTGTGATGGAACTGGCATGACCGGCAGTAAAGGTGACATATCCGCTGGTCACCAGGGTTATGTGCAGGGTGCGTGGAATCGGTGACCCCCGCGCCGCTCCTTGTTAGCGTCACTGCCGTGCCCACGACTCAGCCCACCTGCTGCTGTTCGTGTCGCGTCCCGCGCGGCTGACGTCCGTCCGCTGACGGACGCGGCCGAACGAGCCGATGTCTCCCCTTTCCCCGGCGCGCCGAGTGCCGCGCCGACCGGCCCGCCCCTCGGGTCGACGTGTCTTCGAGGAACCCCACGATGAGCTTCACCTCCGGCGGTCTGGACCGCCGTAACTTCCTGCGCACCAGCGGAATCGCCGCGGCCGCCATCTTCGGTGGCGCGGCGCTGGCCGCGTGCACGTCCGCGGTGGGGGAACAGAATGCCGGCGGCCGCGACGCCACCCCGGTGCGCGGCGGCACCTTGAAGGTGGGCATCCGCGAGGACCTCGTGCCCGCCAACATCCTCACCAATACCGCGGCGACCCCGGTCGTCATCGGCCTCGTCTACGAGTCACTGATCCGCTATCCCAACGACAAGCTCGAACCCCAGCCGCTGCTGGCGAAGGCCTGGCAGCTCGCCGCGGACGGCCGGTCGATCACGCTGGACCTGCGCGAGGACGTGAAGTTCCACTCCGGCAGGCAGTTCACCGCGAAGGACGTGGAATTCTCGATCCGTACCTACGCCGACGCGAAATGGTCGGCGCAGCTGCGCAGTACGGCCGCCGCGGTCACCGGCTTCGACATCGTCTCGCCCACCCGAATCGTGCTCCGGTTCGCGCACCCGCTGAGCAACATCTACGACCTGCTCGACACCGTGCCGATCCTCGACAGCGAGTCCATCGACCGGCTCGGCACCGGCGACGTCTACATCGGCACCGGCCCGTTCAAATACGTGCAGCGGATTCCCAACTCGCAGTTGATCTTCGAGCGCAATCCCGAGTACCGGATTCCGGAACGGCCCTACCTGGACCGGGTCGAGGTCTCGATCATCCCCGACCCGCAGGCGCTGCTGAACGCCCTGAAATCGGGGCAGATCGCGGTCGCCAGGGAGCTGGCGTTCCGGGACGCCGAGAACCTGGGCAAGTCGGGTGGCTTCCAGGTGGACAATCTCGAGGGCGCCGAGCTGCAGATCTATGTCGGCGTCAATGTCACCGAACCGGCGCTGGCCGATGTCCGGGTGCGCCAGGCCATCGCCTACGCGCTCGACCGCGAGCGGGTGATCGCCGAAGTGTTCCGTGGCGCGGGCTATCCGCTCAATGTGCCGTGGCCGAAGACCTCACCCGCCTACGACGAATCACGCAACACCAGGTTCAGCCGCGACATCGGCAAGGCCAAGGAACTGCTCGGCCAGGCGGGCAGACCACCGAAACTGCCGCTGACCTTCGCGACCGCGCACGAGGAGGTAGCCCAGATCGTGCAGGCCAACCTCGCCGAGATCGGCATCGAGGTCACCCTCGACCCGGTCGACGCCGCGACCTTCGTCAAGCAGCTCACCGGCCAGCAGTTCCGCGGCCTGTGGGTCACCGACCACTCGTGGGCACAGTTCGTGCCGTCGACCCTGGCGGTGAGCGCCTACCCGTTCAACGCTCGCCGCAATGCCTCGCGCTACGACTCGCCCGGTTACACCGGCGCCGCCGACGCGGCCTGGCAGCTGCCACAGAGCACCGGCCCCGACGCGGCGCGCGCCTACCAGGCCATCAGTGATCAGCTGCTGGAAGGGCTGTTCCTGATCGAGATCGGCGTGCGTTTCCAGCAGTACTCCTCGACGAACAAGGTGCACGGTTTCGGTTGGACCAAGCGCCGCGAACCCGTCCTCACCGACACCTTCCTGTCATGACCCGCTATCTGCTGCACCGGCTTCCGTCGGCGGTGCTCGTCCTGTTCGCGGCCTCGGTGCTGATCTTCCTGCTGCTGCGCCTGGTCCCGGGCGATCCGGCCACCATCCTGGCGGGCAACGACGCGACACCGGAATCGATCGCGGCGATCCGGCACCAGCTCGGGCTCGACCGGTCCATCCCGGTGCAGTACCTGAGCTGGCTCGCCGACCTGTTCACCCTCGACCTCGGCCGCTCCTACATCATCGGCGGGCAGATCACCGACCTGGTCGGGCGCGGGCTCACCAACACGCTGGTCCTCACCGTGACCGCGCTGCTGCTGGCCGTTGTGGTGAGCCTGGCGGTGTCGGTCGCCACCGTGCTGTGGCCGAGTCGCTGGCTGAACACCGTCGTCGCCGCCGCCAATACGGTCGCGGTCGCGCTGCCGACCTTCGTCGTCGGGCCGCTGCTCGTGCTGGTGTTCGCGGTGGCGATCCCGCTCCTGCCCGCCGGCGGGGTGCCACCGGAGGGGTTCATCGCGCGGCCCGACATCGCGGTGCAGTACCTGCTGCTGCCCGCGATCTGCCTGGCGCTGCCGGTGGCCGCGGCGCTGACCAGGTTCCTCACCGAGTCGTTGCGCACCGAGCTGGCCAAACCCTATGTGCTGACGGCCCGTTCGCTCGGCGTCTCGCACCGCGAGATCGTCACCCGTGGCGCGCTGCGCAACGCGCTGCCGACCATGCTCACCGTCCTCGGCATCCAGACCGGCCAGTTGCTCGGTGGCGCGGTCCTGGTGGAGGCGGCGTTCGTGTGGCCAGGCATCGGGCAGCTCATCGAGCAGGGCATCAGCAGGCGTGACTATCCGCTCGTGCAGGTGCTGTTGCTGCTGTCGGTGGTGGTGTTCGTGGTGATCCAGCTGCTCACCGACATCGCCCACGCCTGGCTGGATCCGCGGATCCGGATCGGAGGACGATCATGACGGTGGCACAGGTGGCCCCGCCCGCGACGTCGACCCACGCGCTCGCGGCCCTGCGTCGGGGGCAGGGTCTGGCCGGGGTCGTGCTGATCGGCGTGATCGCCCTCGCCGGGGTGTTCGCCGGGGCACTCAGCGGCTACGACCCGCTGGCCCAGATACCCGGCGCCAACCTGCTCGGCCCGAGCGCCGAGCACTGGCTCGGCACCGACCATCTCAACCGCGACGTGTGGTCGAGGGTGCTGGCGGGCATCCGGGTCGACCTGGTGATCGTGGTGCTCGCGGTGCCGGTCGGCGCGGCGATCGGCTCGCTGGTCGGCCTCGCCGCCACCGTGCATCCGCTCGCGGACGTGACGGCGCAGCGCGTGTTCGACCTGATCCTGGCGTTTCCCTCGCTGATCTTCGCCATCGCGCTGACCGCGGTCACCGGGCCGGGCGCGCACGCGGTGGTCATCGTGATCATCGCCGCCGAGATCCCCATCTTCGGGCGGCAGATCCGCACGGCCGTGCTCGCGGTCCGCGAACAGCCCTTCGTCGAGGCGTCGGAGGTGATCGGCGCCGACACCTGGTGGACGCTGCGCCGCCACGTGCTGCCGCACGTGCTCGAGCCGCTGGGTGTGCAGTTCGCGCTGTCGCTGTCGGTGGCGGTGTTCATCGAGGGCGCGATGAGTTTCATCGGCATCGGGGTGCGCCCGCCGCAGCCCTCGCTCGGCTCGCTGATCGGCGAGTCCATCGGCAATCTCGACGCCAACCCCTGGATGGCGGTGGGCCCGCTGGTCGTCGTCGCCGGGCTCACCCTCGGATTCCTGTTGATCGCCCAGGCGCTGGGCCGGGCAAGGAGAGTGACATGAGCAGCGAGGTCGTGCTCGACATCGACGAGCTGAGTGTTCGATTCGGCGAGCGGACCGTGGTCGATCGCGTGAGCCTGCGGGTGCGGCGCGGTGAAATCGTCGCGCTCGTGGGCGAATCCGGCTCGGGCAAGTCGCTCACCGCCCGCTCGGTGCTCGGCCTGTTGCCCGGCACCGCCACCGCCGCCGGGTCGGTCCGCCTCGCGGGCACCGACATCGTCGGCGCCACCGAAGCGGACCTGCGCGCGGTGCGTGGCACGAGGGCGGCCATGGTGTTCCAGGAACCGCAGACGGCGCTGAACCCGGTGCAGAAGATCGGCACCCAGCTGGTGCAGGCCTTGCGCGCGCACGGCGTCACCGACAAGAAGGCGGCACGGGCCCGCGCGGTGGAACTCCTCGCGGCCGTGGACATTCCGGAGCCTGAACAGCGCCTCGACTGGTACCCGCACCAGCTGTCCGGTGGGCAGAAACAGCGCGTGGTCATCGCCCTGGCGCTGTCGGGCGATCCCGACCTGCTCATCGCCGATGAGCCGACCACCGCCCTCGACGTGACGGTACAGGCCGAAATCCTCGACTTGCTCCGCTCGCTCCAGCGGGACCGGGGCACGGCCGTCCTGTTCATCACCCACAACCTGGGCGTGGTCGCCGAGATCGCCGACCGGGTGGTCGTCCTGCGGGGCGGGCAGGTGGTGGAGGAACAGTCGGTGTTCGGGCTGTTCGCCGAGCCAGGGGAGGAGTACACGCGCACGTTGCTCGCGTCGGTGCCGCGACTGCCCGGTGGTGAGCTGTCCGCTTCCGGCAGCGCGAAGGCCTCCGCCGGTACGAGCGTGGCGTCGGCCGCCGCTAGCGCGGAGCGGGCGGCCCCCGTACCCGAATCCGTCGGTGGAAATGGGGCCCGCGCCGACAGCGACGTCGCCGGACACGCTGTTGGGCAGGACGAGTCGCCCGGTGCCGGCGGAAAGGTGGCGACCGAGGCGGCCGACAGCGCGGGCGGTTCAGGGCCGGCCGCCGCGGATCCGCGTGGGGTGAAGTCCGGGGTTCCGACGGCACGCGGCCTCTTGCACCGCGTCGTCGCGCGCGGGCCAGCAGTGGTCG
Organism: Nocardia neocaledoniensis; assembly: GCF_029868625.1. Taxonomy (GTDB): domain Bacteria; phylum Actinomycetota; class Actinomycetes; order Mycobacteriales; family Mycobacteriaceae; genus Nocardia; species Nocardia neocaledoniensis_A. The sequence goes on from NZ_JARWOJ010000311.1 coordinate 13,453, forward strand.
CCGAAAAAGGTGGCGGGACGGCCGAACCCGACTACCGCGAGGTGCTGCGGATCGAGGAGCTGTCCGTGGTGTACCCGGGTCGGCACGGCGCCCCGTCCTTCCCGGCGCTGCACGACATCTCGCTCACCCTCGGACCGCGGGAGGTGCTCGGTGTGGTCGGGGAATCGGGGTCGGGCAAGAGCACGCTGGGTCGCACGGCGCTGGGACTCGTTCCCGCCACCTCGGGAAGCGTGACGCTGCAGGGTGTTTCACTCGGCGGGCTCTCGCCGCGGGAGGTGCGGGCCCTGCGCAAGAATGTCGCGCTCGTGCATCAGGATGTGAGCGCGTCCCTGGACCCGCGACGCAGTGTCGCCGACGCGATCGGCGAACCACTCGTCGTGCATCGCGTCGCCTCGGGGGCGCTGCTGCGCGGCAGAGTCGGTGATCTGCTCGAATCCGTCCGGCTGCCGAGGGATTACGCGCAGCGCAGGCCGGGAGAGCTGTCCGGCGGACAACGTCAGCGCGTCGCCCTGGCTCGCGCGCTGGCCCTGGCGCCACGACTACTGGTGGCCGACGAACCGACCAGCGCGCTGGATGTCTCGGTGCAGGCGCGGGTGCTGGACCTGTTCGCCGACCTGCGCGCCGAATACGGCTTCGCCAGCCTGTTCATCAGCCACGATCTGGCCGTCGTTCATCAGGTCGCCGATCGGGTGGTGGTGCTGCGCCAGGGCCGGATCGTCGAATCCGGTGCGGTCGGCACCGTCATCGCCGCACCCGCCCAGGAGTACACCCGCCGCCACCACGACGCTGGACGAGACCATCGCCTTCCACAGCGACGGCTCCGAGGACAAGTACGAGTACAGCTCGGCCTGGTTCGACGCCATCG
>NZ_JARWOJ010000312.1 GCF_029868625.1 Nocardia neocaledoniensis
TCGGCCACCCCATCCTCGGCGACCCGCTGTTCGACCGCACCGCCGCCTTCCCCCGCACCCACCTGCACTCCTGGCAGCTGCGCTTGGACGCCGACTGGCTCACCCCACCGGTCCTCGACGTCCGGGCCACCCCCGGCCCCGACTTCTGGGAGCCCCTGGGCGCCGACCCGGCCGCAGCCGCGGATCTGCCGGCCATCGCGAACGAGCGATTGTCCACGATCACCGACTGACCCGAGCTGAACCCACCGGTGGCAACGAGTCCCTCGCTGCCACCGGTCGGATCACCGCAGTTCACCGTGCGGCGACCCGGTCCTCGCGCGCGTCGGCCGCGACGATCCGCCGACGACGGGTCGGCATCAGGACCGTCGGATGGCCGACGCCCCAGGCCGCGCCCGCGCAGATGAACTCCTTGACGCGGGCACCGAGCCGGCCGGTGAGGACGGTCGAGGTGGGCTCGTCGGCGAAGCTCACGCGCTGGAAGACGGCGTCGCGGCGGCCGAGGCTGATGCACTGCGCGGCATAGCCGATGGCGTCCTCGGGCACCGTGCTGCCGGTCAGCCTGGCGGCGATGGCATCGGCCGCCCGCCAACCCATCGGTGTGCCGGCGGCGCAGGACATGCGCAGTGGACGTCCGTCCGGACCGGGGGCCTGTGCGGCGTCGCCCACCGCGTACACCTCGGGGTGCGAGACCGATCGCATGGTGATGTCGACGACGATCCGGCCCGTCTCCGACACGGTCAGGGTGCTGGCCGCGGCGATCGGATGGACGGCGAAGCCCGCCGTCCACACGGTGACATCGGCGTCGAGTTCGGTTGCGGCGCCGGTGATCACACCGTTCTCGGTGACGCGCGTGATCTCGGTGTCGGTGCGGACGGTGATGCCGAGCCGCTCGAACACGGTACGCAGGTGCCGCTGCGCCTTCTCGTGCAGCCAGTCCCCTACTCCGCCGCGCGCGACGATCGTGACCGCGAGATCCGGGTGTGCCTCGGCGATCTCGGTGGCCGCTTCGATCGCGGTCAGGCCGCCGCCGACGACCAGGACCGTCGCGCCGGGGGTCAGAGTGTTCAGCCGCGCCCGCAGGTGCAGCGCAGCCTGCTTGCCCGCCACACTGTGGGCGTACTCGACGACACCGGGAACATCGGTGGCGCCGGTGCTGCCGAGCGCGTAGACCAGCGAGTCGTAGGCCAGCGGCTCGGAATCGGCCAGCTGGACCAGCTTGCGGTCGACGTCGACCGCGGTGACCCGCGCGGTCACCACCCGCACGCCGGTACCGGCGAACAGCTCACGCAGCGGCCGCTGCCGCAGGTCCTGGCCCGCCGCGAGCTGATGCATGCGCACCCGCTCGACGAAATCGGCGTCGGCGCTGACGAGGGTGATCTCCACGTCGTCGCGGTGCAGCCGCTTCGCGAGACGGCCGGCGGTGGTGGCTCCGGCGTACCCGGCTCCGAGGACGACAATGCGGTGCTTCATGGCTCGCTCCTATCGGGATGGACTCCCCTCCTGAACCGGATAGGCGCGCGATCCCTGACAGGGAATGGATGTGATGTGGGTCACCAGGCCACGGCGAGTGGCCGATGCGGTCCCGCGGCCGCCCACTGCCGGTTGAGCCGGTCCAGCTTCTCCGGGTTCACCTGCAGGTGCACCGCCGCGACGCCGTCGGGTGTCGCGACGACGCTCAGCACCGTGATGATCCGGTCGTCGACCACCGCGACCACCGCGGGCTCCCCGTTGACCACCTCCGCATAGAAGACCGGTTCGCCGCCGACGTAGGCGAGCTTGGCCGGGGTCCGGCGGAACACGTGCGAGAGGTAGCGGGCGATCGCGGCCGCGGCGGCGCCCCGGGGGTTGGGGGGCGCGCCCCCCCCCCCCCCCGCCGCCCCCCGCACCCCCGCGGCGGGGGGCCAGCCGGTGAGGGGGGGGGGGGGGGCCCGGGGGGGGGGGGGGGGGGGCGCCCCCAAACCCCCGGGCCGCCGCCGCGGCCGCGATCGCCCGCTACCTCTCGCACGTGTTCCGCCGGACCC
>NZ_JARWOJ010000313.1 GCF_029868625.1 Nocardia neocaledoniensis
GCCGACCCCCGAGGACTCCCCCACCCGCCCCACCAATCCCTCCGGCGCGAGCAAGCTGGCCATCGACCACGCGATCACCTCTTCCGCGGCGGCGCACGGCCTGGCCGCGACCAGCCTGCGCTATTTCAATGTGGCGGGCGCCTCTGGGGTTTCAACCCCCCCCACCGCCCCGGTCCGTCACGGGGGGGGGGGGCCTTTCGTGGTGGATCAGTTGGCCGGGGTGCCCGCCGGCGCCGAGGCGACGGCCTTCGGCTTCTCGGCCCACACGGTGGTGCCCTCGGGCGCCTGCATGACGTTGAGCAGCTCGATGCCCGCGGCCAGCATGGTCGGACCGCCGATGGCGATCATGCCCAGGATGCCGCCGACAGCGGCGCCCAGCGGCAGACCCGCGAGGCAGCCGACACCGAACAGCGGCAGACCGAAGACGCAGCCGACCACGGCGCCGATGGCGGTGCCGACGAAGGTGCCGATGGCGGTGCCGATGCTGAACTTGCTGGAGAAGTCGTTGATCGCCTTCTGGTTCTCCTGCGCCGAGGCGATCGGGTCGGCCTTGAGGACCGGCTTCACGCCGACCGGCTCGGTGCCGACCTGGAGGCCCTCCGGCTTCTCCGGGGTCAGCTCGAGGACGGTGTTGTCCTTGGTGACCGCCGACTTGGTCGGGATGTCGGTGCCGTTGACGGTGAAGTCGATCGGCAGCGAGACCACGGTCGCGCCGGTGGTGTCCTTGATCTCGGCGACCTTGGTCTTCGGCGCCTCGGGGGTCTCGCCGTCCTGCTCGACGATCGCGAAGGTGCCGTTCTGCAGGGTGGCGACGATGGTCTTGTCGACCAGCTTCACCGAGTACTTGATGTCCTGAGCCGCCGGAACAGGCTCAGCGTGCGCAGTCCCCAGCGACACGGTCATCGCGCCGATAACCAGTGCGGCAGCCGCAGTGGTCCTACGGAAGTTCATTCGGGTTCCAATCCATCAGGTGTGGTGCGGCGTGCGATCCTCGACATGCGAGACCCGTCAAGTAGGAACACACCGTGAGGTGTCCCTTACTTCTCCCCGAGCAGTGTGAAGACCGGCACAGCAGACAGAACAGCTGGAGCCTAATGGACCGAAACCTGGGTGGCCAGAAGGAATCTCGGTCGAGCTAGTAAGCCTGACCTTAGCTTCGGCGCAGATCACGCGCGGTTTACGGTGTTCACCAGGAGACATGGGAACCTTCGAGCAAACATTTATGTGATATTGCTCACAGGCAAAACCCAGGTCAAGCCCCAGTAAACAAGGTCAGAGCACAAATGCCGATCCTACGGTGGACACCGGTAGTTACTGGCCGGTAACTTAGCGCCGGTTACGATACGAGCCAACTGGGTGAGTCCGCTCGCCCACGACCCTCGTGTTGCCTCTAAAGAAAGGTCGCGACATGAATGCCCTGACAATCACGTTGGGCACGATTGGAGCAGTGCTCAGCCTGTTCTGTTGGGCGTCGTTCCTCGGCGGCGCATGGAAGATCGGCAGGGCCGTGACGATCGGCCAGTCCGCGCCGGACCGGTGGCGACCGTTCTTCCCGCGCTTCAAGACCATGCTCGTCGAGTTCATCGCGCATACGAGGATGAACAAGTTCCGCACCGTCGGCTGGGCGCACTGGCTGGTGATGATCGGCTTCCTGGCCGGCGCGCAGTTCTGGTTCATGGCCTACGGCCAGACCTTCGACCCCACCTGGTCGTGGCCGTTCATCGGCGAGACCTGGTGGTTCCATCTCGGTGACGAGATCCTCGGCGTCGGCACCGTCGTCGGCATCGCGACGCTGATGATCATCCGCCAGCTGAACCACCCGCGCCTGCCCGCGCGCCTGTCGCGCTTCAGCGGCTCGAAGTTCGGTCCCGCGTACTTCGTCGAGTGGGTCGTGCTCACCGAGGGCATCGGCATGGTGCTGGTGAAGGCCGGTGTGCTGTCGCTGACCGGGCACTCCACCTGGACCGACCCGATCACCGGGCAGATCGCCAAGATCATCCCGGCCAACGTCACGCTGATCTCGATCTTCGCGTTCGTGAAGCTGATGTCCGGCATGGTCTGGCTGTTCGTGGTCGGCCGCAACATCACCTGGGGCGTGGCCTGGCACCGGTTCTCGGCCTTCCCGAACATCTACTTCAAGCGTGAGGCCGACGGTGGCGTCGCCCTCGGCGCGGCCAAGCCGATGATGTCCAACGGCAAGGTTCTCGACATGGAGAACGTCGACCCCGATGTCGACAACCTCGGCGTCGGCCGCATGGAGGACTTCTCCTGGAAGGGCTGGCTGGACTTCTCCACCTGCACCGAGTGCGGTCGCTGCCAGTCGCAGTGCCCCGCCTGGAACACCGGTAAGCCGCTCTCGCCCAAGCTGCTGATCATGTCGCTGCGCGACCACGGTTACGCCGCCGCCCCGTACCTGCTGGCCGGTGGCCGCAAGGATCCCGGTGGCGACGAGATCGGTCTGGTCGACGCCGACGGCAAGCCCGACGAGGCGAAGCTGGCCAAGATCTCCGAGGCCGCTCGCGCCGAGGCGGAGCGTCCGCTCATCGGTGCCGAGGACGTCCACGGCGTCATCGACCCCGAGGTCCTGTGGAGCTGCACCACCTGTGGCGCCTGTGTCGAGCAGTGCCCGGTCGATATCGAACACGTCGACCACATCATCGACATGCGCCGCTACCAGGTGTTGATCGAGTCGGAGTTCCCCTCCGAGCTGGCCGGACTGTTCAAGAACCTCGAGAACAAGGGCAACCCCTGGGGCCAGAACTCCAAGGACCGCCTGAACTGGATCAAGGAAGTCGACTTCGACATCCCCGTCTTCGGCCAGGACGCCGACAGCTTCGACGGCTACGAATACCTGTTC
>NZ_JARWOJ010000314.1 GCF_029868625.1 Nocardia neocaledoniensis
GGGGGGGGGGGGCTTCACGGAGCGCTGGCGCGCCTTCCGCGCCGGGATCGAACACCGCCCTACCCTGAACCTCGGCTACCGGATCGCCGTCGGCGTGGTCGGTGGGCTGGTATTGCTGGTCGGGATCGTCACGATCCCGTACCCGGGACCCGGCTGGGCGCTGGTGTTCGCCGGATTCGGCATCCTGGCCACCGAGTTCGTCTGGGCCCACCACACCCTCACCTGGGTGCGGGGCAAGTACCGGATCGTCATGGACTGGTACACCTCCCGTGGCTGGACGATCCGGATTCTCGGCGCGGTGGCCACCTTCGCCCTCGTCGTGGTGACGCTGTGGCTGCTCGGCACGTTTTCGATGGTCGCAGGGTGGATCGGAGTCGATTGGCCATGGTTGCGCAGTCCCCTGATGTCGTGAGCGCCGTCCCCGGACGCCTGCTCACCGATCCCGCGTGGATCTCGGCCCGGATCGGTGAGATGAGCCGCGCCTGGGGCACCGACGCCGCCCGCGTCGGCGGCACGCTGTGGTGGTGCATGGTCGCCTCCGCGCTGGTCGAGCAGATCACCCGCGCCTACGCGGCGGGCGCGCCCGCCCCGATCGCCGCGCTCGACGACCTCGACTGCGAGGTCAGGCCCGACGGCGGCGTCGAACACGTGCGCTTCCGGTCCACGAGCGCGCCGGACGCGGCCGAGGCCGTGGCCGTCGCGCTGCGCGAGACCCTGACCGCCGTGATCCACCAGGTGGCCGCCGTGTCCGGGGCGGGCGTGCCCGCGCTGTGGGCCGTGGTCGCCGACGCGATCGGCAATCGGGCGCTCGACGCGGGCGCGGGCGAGGCCGGGACACGGCTGGCCGCGGAGGTCGGCGGGCGCCTGCCCGCGCCGCGCTTCGTCACCGTCGGCGAGCGCACTTTCGTCAAGCGGATCTCCTGCTGCCTGGTCTACGAGGTGCCCGGCTGCCAGATGTGCACCAGCTGCCCGAAGCGTCCCGCCGCCGAGCGCGCGGCCCTGCTCGCCGAAGCCTGATCCGCGCGACCGGAAATCGCGCGGTGGCGGGCCGCCAGTAGGATCGTGCACGCGTGGGAAGACCCACGCCCACCGACGTCAAGGAGAGCATTCCCGTGACCACCTCTGCACCCATCAGTCCAGTCGCCCTCGTCCGGGTGCCGGCGGGGACTACCGCGGGCGCGGCGGTGCGGGAAGCGGGGCTGCCGACCAAGGGGCCCGACACGATCGTGGTGGTCCGCGACGCCGAAGGCGCGCTGAAGGATCTGTCCTGGATTCCGGACGCCGACGTCGAGGTCGAGCCGGTCGCCGCGAACACCGAGGACGGCCGCAGCGTGATCCGCCATTCGGCCGCGCACGTGCTGGCCCAGGCCGTACAGCAGGAGTTCCCCGACGCCAAGCTCGGCATCGGCCCGCCGATCAAGGACGGCTTCTACTACGACTTCCGCGTCGACCGGCCCTTCACCCCCGAGGATCTGGCCAAGCTGGAATCGCGGATGAAGAAGATCGTCAAAGGCGCGCAGCGCTTCTCGCGGCGCGTGGTGGAGATCGACGAGGCGCGGGTCGAACTGGCCGAGGAGCCGTTCAAGCTCGAGCTGATCAGCGACAAGTCCGGCATCGACGACCCCGAGATCATGGAGGTCGGCGGCAACGAGCTGACCATCTACGACAACCTGGACCCGCGCACCGGCGAGAAGATCTGGGGCGACCTGTGCCGCGGCCCGCACATCCCCACCACCAAGTTCATCCCCGCCTTCAAGCTGACCCGCAGCTCGGCCGCCTACTGGCGCGGTGACCAAGACCGCGAGGACCTGCAGCGCATCTACGGCACCGCCTGGGAGTCCACCGAGGCGATGGACGAGTACCTGCATTTGCTGGCCGAGGCCGAACGCCGCGACCACCGCAAGCTGGGGCTCGAGCTCGACCTGTTCAGCTTCCCCGACGAGCTCGGCTCGGGCCTGCCGGTGTTCCACCCCAAGGGCGGCATCATCCGCAAGGAGCTCGAGGAGTACTCGCGCAGGCGCCACATCGACGCGGGCTACGAGTTCGTCAACACTCCGCACATCACCAAGGGCCATCTGTTCGAGGTCTCCGGTCACCTCGACTGGTACCGCGACGGCATGTTCCCGGCCATGCACCTCGACGCCGAACTCAACGACGACGGCACCGTGCGGAAACCCGGCCAGGACTACTACGTCAAGCCGATGAACTGCCCGATGCACAACTTGATCTTCCGCGCGCGCGGCCGCTCCTACCGTGAGCTGCCGCTGCGGCTGTTCGAGTTCGGCTCGGTGTACCGCTACGAGAAGTCCGGCGTGATCCACGGCCTGACCCGCGTGCGCGGCATGACCCAGGACGACGCGCACATCTACTGCACCAAGGAGCAGATGCACGCGGAGCTCACCACCACCCTGCAGTTCGTGCTGTCGCTGCTCAAGGACTACGGGCTCGACGACTTCTACCTCGAGCTCTCCACCAAGGACCCGAAGAAGTTCGTCGGCTCCGACGAACTGTGGGAGGAGGCCACCGAGACCCTGTCGAAGGTCGCCTCGGCCTCGGGCCTCGACCTCGTGCCCGATCCGGGCGGCGCCGCGTTCTACGGCCCGAAGATCTCCGTGCAGGCCAAGGACGCGCTGGGTCGCACCTGGCAGATGTCGACCATCCAGCTCGACTTCAACCTGCCCGAGCGGTTCGACCTGGAATACACCTCCTCCGACGGCACCAAGCAGCGTCCGGTGATGATCCACCGCGCCCTGTTCGGCTCGATCGAACGGTTCTTCGGCGTGCTCACCGAGCACTACGCCGGCGCCTTCCCGGCCTGGCTCGCGCCGGTGCAGGTCGTCGGTATCCCGGTCGCGGAGAACTTCGCCCCGCACCTGGACGCGGTGATCGAGCGGCTGCGCGACGCGGGCGTGCGCGCCCAGGTCGACCGCAGCGACGACCGGATGCAGAAGAAGATCTTCAACCAGACCGCGCAGAAGGTGCCGTTCATGCTGCTCGCCGGCGCGCGCGACGTGGAGGCGGGCGCGGTGAGCTTCCGGTTCCGCGACGGCAGCCAGGTCAACGGCGTGCCGGTCGACGACGCCGTCGCCACCGTCCTGGCCTGGATCGGCAACCGGGAGAACACCTCGCCGACCGCCGACGGGTTCGACGTGGTCTCCGCGGCGGTTCCCTCATGAGTGACAGCTTCGCCCCGGAAGCCGGGTCGATCGTCGACAACGGGGCGGGCCAGCCGGACCGGCTGCAGCGACTCTGGACGCCGTACCGGATGTCCTACATCACCGGCGAGGTGAAGCCCAAGGACGCCACCGGCCACCCGTTCACCGACATCCCGAAGATGTCGGACGAGGACGGCCTGATCATCGCCCGCGGCGAACTGGTCTACGCGGTGCTCAACTTGTACCCGTACAACCCGGGGCACATGATGGTGGTGCCGTACCGCCGGGTCGCCGACCTGGAGGACCTGACGACCGCGGAGAGCGCGGAGCTGATGGCCTTCACCCAGCAGGCCATCCGGGTGATGAAGCGGGTCTCGCGGCCCGCCGGGTTCAATGTCGGGCTCAACCTCGGCGGGGTGGCCGGTGGTTCGCTGGCCGACCACCTGCACCAGCACATCGTGCCGCGCTGGGGTGGGGACGCGAACTTCATCACCGTGGTCGGTGGGGTGAAGGTGATGCCACAGTTGTTGCGCGAGACGCGGCAGCTGCTGGCGGAGGCGTGGGAGGAATAACAACCGTGCTCAGCTTCTTCGGCCGCCAGACGTTTGCGAAAGCGACTGCGCCGCTGGGCAAAGCGCTCGTCGGGACGGGGCTCACCCCGGACGCGATGACACTGATCGGTACCACCGCGACGATCGCCGCCGCAGTGACCCTGTTCCCGTCCGGACATCTGTTCTGGGGAACCATGGTCATCTGGCTGTTCGTCATGTTCGACATGCTCGACGGCGCCATGGCGCGGGCACGTGGCGGCGGCACGAAGTACGGCGCCGTCCTCGACGCCACCTGCGACCGGGTGGCCGACGGCGCGATCTTCGGCGGCCTGGCCTGGTGGGCGGTCTACCACGAGCACAGCAAGTCGCTGTTCGCGGCGACGCTGGTCGTGCTGGTCACCTCGCAGGTGATCTCGTACGCCAAGGCACGCGCCGAGGCCAGCGGCCTCTCGGCCGACGGCGGGCTGATCGAGCGCCCGGACCGGCTCGTCATCGTGCTGGTCGGCGCCGGGCTCACCGGCATCGGCGGGCACTGGGGCATCGACTGGCTCACCTGGGCCGTGTACGTGGCGATGTGGGTGCTGGCGGTGCTCAGCATCGTCACGGTGTTCCAGCGGGTGCTGGCGGTGCGCAACTCGCCGGGCGCGCGGGTCGTCATCCCGCCCGCCGCGGCGCCCGCGCCGGATCCGGCGGAAGGATCGGCGCCGTGACCCTCACCGAACGGCTGAGCGACTGGGGATACGCCGCGGGCTGGCGGCTCGTGCGTTCGGCGCCGGAAGGCCTGGTGCGCAAGGTGTTCGACTTGGGCGCCGATCGTGCCGTCAAGGACGGCGGGCCCGTGCAGTTGCGGCGCAACCTGGCCCGGGTGCTCGGTGTGCCGCCCGAGCAGGTGCCCGAGGACCTGTTGCGCGCCAGCATGCGCTCCTACGCCCGGTATTGGCGCGAGGCGTTCCGGCTGCCCAGCATGGACCACACCACGATCGACTATCACGTCGGCGGTCTCGAACATCTCGACGCGGCCCTCGACGACGGGCGCGGTGTGATCCTCGTGTTGCCGCACTCCGGCAACTGGGACATGGCGGGCGTCTGGCTGGTACAGCACTACGCCACGTTCACCACGGTGGCGGAACGGCTGAAGCCGGAATCGCTGTTCGAGCGGTTCGTCGCCTACCGGGAGAGCCTCGGGTTCGAGGTGTTCCCGCTGACCGGTGGTGAGCAACCTCCGTTCGCGGCGCTCGCCGAGCGCCTGCGGCAGAACCGCATCGTCTGTCTGATGGGGGAGCGTGACCTGACCGGCAAGGGCGTGCCCGTCGACTTCTTCGGCGAGCGCACCTGGCTCCCTGCCGGCGCGGCGAAGCTGGCCATCGAGACCGGCGCGTCGTTGCAGCCCGTCCACGCCTGGTTCACCACCGAGCCCGACGGCACCGAGGGCTGGGGCCTGAAAACCAGTGCGCCACTGGATGTCTCCGGTGGCGTCGCGGCGACGACGCAGCTGCTGGCCGACCGGTTCGCCGCGAACATCGCCGAGCACCCGGCCGACTGGCACATGCTGCAACCGCTGTGGGAAGCCGACCTCTCCCCGGAACGGCTGGCCCGGATCGCGGCCAACCAGTCGGGTGGCGTGCGGTGAGGATCGGCATGGTCTGCCCGTACTCGTTCGACGTCCCCGGCGGCGTGCAGGCCCATGTGGTCGAGCTGGCCAGGGTCTTCCTCGAACGCGGTCACAAGGTGAGCGTGCTCGCGCCCGCGTCCGACGACACCCCGCTGCCCGATTTCGTGGTGTCGGCCGGTCGCGCGGTGGCCATTCCCTACAACGGGTCCGTGGCGCGGCTCTCGTTCGGCCCGATGGCCTACACCCGCATCCGGCGCTGGATCGACAGCAACGACTTCGACGTGCTGCACATCCACGAGCCCAACGCGCCGAGTCTGTCCATGCTGGCCCTCAAGATCGCCGAGGGCCCGATCGTGGCCACCTTCCACACCTCGACCACGAAGTCGTTGGTGCTGAGCACCTTTCAGGGCGTGCTGCGGCCGTACCACGAGAAGATCAGCGGCCGGATCGCCGTGTCGGAACTGGCACGGCGCTGGCAGGTCGAGGCGCTCGGCTCCGACGCGGTGGAGATCCCCAACGGCGTCGACGTCTCGGCCTTCGCGCGCGGACCGCTGCTCGACGGATATCCGCGCGCGGGCAAGACGGTGCTGTTCCTCGGCCGCTACGACGAACCACGCAAGGGCATGGACGTGCTGCTCGGCGCGCTGCCGACGCTGGTCGCCCGCTATCCCGACGTCGAGATCCTCATCGTCGGGCGCGGTGACGAGGACCGGTTGCGCCGGGAGGCGGGCGGCAACGCCGGGCACCTGCGCTTTCTCGGCCAGGTCTCCGACAGCGAGAAGGCCGCCGCGCTGCGCAGCGCCGACGTGTACGTGGCGCCCAACCTCGGCGGGGAGAGCTTCGGCATCATCCTGATCGAGGCCATGGCGGCGGGCACGCCGGTGGTCGCCAGCGAACTCGACGCGTTCCGGCGGGTGCTGCGCGACGGGACCGCGGGCCTGCTCACCCCGATCGGCGACTCCGCCGCGCTGGCCGCCGCGATCGACAGCGTGCTCACCGACGACGAGACCCGCGAGCGACTGGTCCGCACCGCGACGCAGGTGGTCGCCGAGTACGACTGGCCCGTGGTGGCCGAGCAGATCCTGCGGGTCTACGAGACCGTCACCGTCGGCGACAACCGCGTCAGGGCCGCCGGATGATCACCTTCTCCGCGACGACGGTCCTCGTCCTCGGTCTGATCGCGCTGCTCGTGCTGGCCCTCGGCGTGTGGGCCTACTCCACCGCCAACCGGCTCGACCGCCTGCACGTGCGCTCCGATCAGTCCTGGCAGGCCCTCGACGCCGCGCTCGCCCGGCGCGCGGTGGTGGCGCGGGCGGTGGCGATGGCCATCGGCGGTCCGGTGAGCACCGATCCGCACCGCGCCGACAAGGCCGCCCAGCTGGCGTCGCTGGCCGATCGGGCCGAGCGTGCCGACCGGCGGGAGCGGGAGACCGTCGAGAACCAGCTCTCCGCGGCGTTGTCGCTCGTCGACATCGATCAGCTGCGCCCACAGCTCGTCGCCGAACTCGCCGACGCCGAGGCCAGGGTGCTGATCGCGCGCCGCTTCCACAACGACGCCGTGCGCGACACCCTCGCCCTGCGTACCCGCAGGCCGGTCCGGGTCCTGCACCTGGGCGGTACCGCGCCGCTGCCGGAGTACTTCGAGATCACCGAGCGGGCCACGCCCGCCGCGTCGACCGGGCTGGAGGTGCACACCACCCGCACCTCGGCGCGGGTCGTGCTGCTCGACGAACAGGACCGGGTGCTGCTGCTGCGCGGCCACGATCCGGTGCTGCCCGAGGTGGCGTTCTGGTTCACCGTCGGCGGCGGCGTGGAGCCGGGGGAGAGCTTGCGCGAGGCCGCCGTGCGCGAGGTCTACGAGGAAACCGGCCAGCGGGTCGACCCGGCCACCCTGCGCGGTCCGGTGTGGCGGCGCGTGGCGGTGTTCCCGTTCAACGGCGAGATCATCCGGTCCGAGGAACTGTTCTTCGTCCTGCGGGCCCCACGGTTCGAATGGCGCCCGGCCGATCTCACCGCGCTCGAGCGGCGCACGATCACCGACCACCGCTGGTGCACCGCCGCCGACATCCGCGCGCTCGACGCGCAGGACGAGGCGGTCTACCCGTACCACCTCGACGAATTGCTGGCCGAGGCCGTGGCGGCAGCGGCCGACGACACCGAACCCGTCGTACGCTCGATCCGCTGAGAGCTCGACGATATCGGTGCCGCGTCCGCGCGGGACCGGAGGCACGCACAGACGACGACCCTGACTCGTCGCGCCCGGTATCGGCCGTAGCCTTTCGGCCGGGTCGCCCGGTCCGTCATCCGGGCGGACGAAGGATCGGTACCGAAGCGACGGTCGGGAGGCGTTCGGTGACAGGACGGAACAGCGCGGCGACCGTGTCGGCGGGCGAGGTGATCGGGTTTCGGCTGCGCGCGCACCACCTCACCACTCGACGCCCTGCCGGCGATCTCCTCGCGGTCGCGGCCGCGTGCGCGGTGCAGAACAGTCCACCCGGGTCGGCGCTGCTCGCCCTGCACGCCAGGGCCCGCGACGTCACGGCGGAGCACGTCGACCGGTTGGTGGCGGACGAGAAGTCGCTGCTGCAGACCTGGAGCCTGCGCGGGGCGCCGTTCTTCTTCCCGACCGCCGACGCGCCCGTCTTCACCACCGGTGTCCTGCCGCCCACCGAGGACGGGCGGTTGCACCTCATCGGCGGCGTCGAACAGGCATTGCGCACGCTGGATCTGGGCCTGGACGAGGTCGTCGACCGCACCGCCGAGGCGACCGGACCCGCGCTGTCGGGTCGAGCGCTGGCCGTCACCGAACTCGGCGCGGAGATCGCCGCACGCGTCGCGGGCACGCTGACCAGGGCGCGCCGGGCGGCGTGGGAGGCGCCGGGGCCCTACGGCGCGAATCAACCGCTGGGGGAGGCCGTCGTCCACTTCTGCCTGCGGATCCTGACACTGCGCGGACTCCTGTGCCTGGCGCCGCGCAGCGAGAACTCGGCGCCTTTCGTCCTGCTCGACGAATGGCTGGGCGATCCGCTGCCCGAGACCGATCCCGGCCGAGCGCGCGCCGCGCTGCTGCGCCGGTACCTGCGCTGCTACGGGCCATCGACCCGCAAGGATTTCGCCGCCTGGGTCGGGATCGGCAGCAGGGACGCGCAGCCCTGGTGGGAGGCGATCGCCGATGAACTCACGCCCGTCGATGTCGACGGGCGCCGGACCTGGATCCTCACCGAACATGCCGACGACCTGCGATGGGCCGACGTCCACGGGGTACGACTGCTGCCCCCTGGCGATCCGTATACCCAGATGCGGGACCGCGCCACGATCGTCGACCTGAAACACCAACGCGCGGTGTGGAAATCGGTGGGCGCGCCCGGCGCGGTGCTGGCCGACGGCGCCATCGCGGGCACCTGGCGGCCCCGCAAGCACGGCCGCACCCTGACCGTCACCGTCACGCTGTTCGCGCCGCTGCGCTCCGCGCTCCGCACCGCATTGCGCGAGGAAGCGCGACACGTGGCGCAGCTGCGCGGCGCCGATCAGGCACACGTCGAATTCGACCACGAGTCGGACTAGACGAGCAATTCCCACGATGACGGCCTCGTGGCGTTGAGGCTGCTCAGGGCCGCCTGCCACCTACCGGCTGTCCAAGGTGGTCACGCGAGGACATCGGGACGCAACGGGGTCGACCAGTCGTAGGGTGCGGTCGCGTCGAGAGCGCGCAGGGTGGTCGCGGTGTGGTCGTCGAGGGGATAGAAGAGTTCGACGGCGAGTTCGGCGAGGGTCACGTCGGCCGGGGCGCCGAAGGTGACCATGGTGCTGAACAGGCGGAGTTCTCCGGCGGGGGTGTCGATGCGCAGCGGGACCGCGAACGGGCCGACCGGGATCGGGGCGGAGCACGCCGAGTCGTCCGGTGGGACGGGGTAGGCGCTGACCTCGTCGTAGAGGGCGCGCAGGACCGGGTCGCCGGTGGCCCGGACCTGGCGCAGCAGCCGTTCGAGCAGATAAGTGCGGACCTCGGTGAAATTGACCATGCGGACTTGGGCGTCCGGCGGGTCGGGCGTCAGGGCGAGGCGGTAGACGTTGGCGGGTCTGCCGTCGGACGCGGCGGGCACGGCGTCACCGAACAGGCCCATCGCCCGGTTGGTGCTGACCACGTTCCAGTGCCGGTCCACCGCCACCGCCGGATACGGTTCGTGTGCGGCCAGCACGGTCGCCAAGGCGGTCCGGGCGCCGTCGGAATCGGTGTCGTCGAGCCCGGTCTCGCGATACTCCGGGGCGAAACCGCCGGCGAGCAGCACCGTATTCCGTTCGCGCAGCGGCACATCCAGTGTCTCGCACAGCTTCAGGACCATCGCTCGGCTCGGCATCGCCCGGCCGGTCTCCACGCACGACAGGTGGCGCGTCGAGCTGTCGGCCGCCAGGGCGAGTTCGAGCTGACTCAACCGCCTGAGCTGTCGCCACTCGCGCAGCAGCGCACCGACGGGACTGTCTCGGACCGGACTGTTCACCGTGCCAGGGTAGGCCCGCCGCGTCATCGGCTCCATGACCCCGGAGGTCATTGAGCCGATGACCCACCGCTGCCAGCGTGGTGCGCATGACAACCGAGAGCACACACGACCACACCGCGACCGCCGAGCAGGCGGTGCTCGACCTGCTTCACCGCCAGATGGAAGCCTGGGCCGCCGGGGACGGCGCCGCCTTCGCCGCGACCTTCACCGAGGACTGCGATTTCGTCTCCGTCATCGGGGAATTCATCCGGGGCCGTGCGGAATTGGCGGTCGAGATGCAGCGCGGGTTCGACGGGTTCATGCGCGGCACCCGGCTGGCCGAACCGCTCCGGCGCACCCTTCGTTTCCCCACCCCCGAGACCGCCGTGCTGATCACGATGACACCGCGGCCGGCGCCCCCGGACGCGCCCGCCGGACCCGAACGGTCGATCCAGACCAGGGTCGCGGTGTGCGAGGCGGGGCGGTGGCTGTTCACGAGCTTCCACAACACCCCGGTGCGGGCCTGAGGCGTGGTACCCGTGGCCGCGATATCCGCTGGATCGTGGTGGCCCACCCCGGTTACAGTGGCGGCGTGAATTCTCCGGAGGCGTCCAGAAGGTAGCCGTCCGGCCTGCGGGCCGGGCGGCGTTGTGCGCGTGCGTGCCCCACCGGATCGGTGCGGCACGTCTCGTCGGCGACGCCGGATAGCCGTTCCTCGCGGCCGGGCCTCCTTGCCCGCCGCGTTCTCTCGGACATCTCGCGTGTGGCGGGGTGTCCCTGTCCGGAGAATGGATCACTCATGCCCATCGGGGTTTTCGTGCTCGCAGTCGCGGTGTTCGCGCAGGGCACATCGGAATTCATGATGTCGGGGTTGCTGGCCGGCGCCGCCGCCGACTTCGGCGTCTCGCTCGGCACCGTGGGGTTGCTGACCTCGGTGTACGCCGTCGGCATGGTGCTCGGCGCGCCGACGATGGCGGCCACCGCGGGCCGGTGGCCGCTGCGGCGTTCGGCCTGCACGTTTCTCGCGCTGTTCTGCCTCGCGCATCTTGTCGGCGCCGTCACCACGGACTTCACGGTCCTTGTCGGCGCGCGGGTGCTCGCGGCGATCGCCAACGCGGGGTTCCTGGCGACCGTGCTCGCCGCCCTGCCGGGGCTGGTCGGCTCGGTCAAGGTCGGGCGTGCCACCGCGGTGGTCGTGTCCGGGGTGACCGTGGCCTGCATCGCGGGCGTCCCGGGGGGAACGCTGCTCGGCCAGCTGTGGGGGTGGCGGTCCGCCTTCTGGGCGGTGGCGCTGGTGAGCGCCGCGGTGCTGATTCCGGTGGCCCTGCTCGTGCCACGGGACGGCAGCGGAGACGGGGCGCCGGAACGGTCGGTGCGGTCGGAGCTGGCCGTGCTCGGCGTGCGCGAGGTGCGGATCGCCGTCCTGGTCGGGGCACTGGTCAACGCCGCGACCTTCGCCGCGTTCACCTATCTCGGCGCCGTCGCCGCGCGGACCACCGGCGCCGACAGTCGCTGGGTACCGGTGGTCCTCGCGCTGTTCGGCCTCGGCTCCTTCGCCGGGGTCACGCTCGCCGGCCGCTACGGCGACCGCCACGGCCGCACGATCATCGCGGCCGGGACCGCCGCATCGGTCGGGGTGTGGGCTCTCGCCGCCGTGACCGCGCACACGATCACGGGCGTGGTGACCATGACGCTCGTCACCGGCGCCGTGGCGTTCGGGGTCGGCTCCGCCCTCATCGCGACGATCGTGCGGACCGCCGCGCCCGTGGCGCCGCGCCTCGCCGGCGCCCTGGCGACGACGGCGCTCAACCTCGGCGCGGTGCTGGGCCCGGTGGCGGCCGGCCTGGTGGTCGACGCGGCCGGAACCCCGGTCGCGGCCCTGTGGTGTGCCAGTGCGGCAGCCGCCATGGCCGCCGCGTTCGTCCTCGGCGACCGCGTCCGGACCGGCCGTGCGGACGCCGCCATGCGGGTCGACACGCACTGAGACCCGGGCCACTCGAGCAGGCCAGCGGCGGTCCGGAAACGGATCGCCGCTGGTCGTGGCAAGGCCAGTGGACCTCAACTGGCTATGAAGGCCGATTCGGGGCGGCTCTAGAATCGACGGTGTCCATCCCGAGCGACCTGATTGGCGCACATGACACAGGAGACAGCCGTGACTACGCCTGAGACCACCACCACCGTCGGCACCGCCCGCGTGAAGCGCGGCATGGCCGAGATGCTCAAGGGCGGCGTGATCATGGACGTGGTCACCCCGGAGCAGGCCAAGATCGCCGAAGACGCCGGCGCGGTGGCCGTCATGGCGCTCGAGCGGGTCCCGGCCGACATCCGCGCCCAGGGCGGCGTCTCCCGGATGAGCGACCCGGACATGATCGACGGCATCATCTCCGCCGTGTCCATCCCCGTGATGGCCAAGGCCCGCATCGGCCACTTCGTCGAGGCGCAGATCCTGCAGAGCCTCGGCGTCGACTACATCGACGAGTCCGAGGTCCTCACCCCGGCCGACTACGCCAACCACATCGACAAGTGGAACTTCACCGTTCCCTTCGTCTGTGGCGCCACCAACCTGGGCGAGGCTCTGCGCCGCATCACCGAGGGCGCGGCCATGATCCGCTCCAAGGGTGAGGCCGGTACCGGCGACGTCTCCAACGCCACCACCCACATGCGCACCATCCGCGCCGAGATCCGCCGCCTGACCTCGCTGTCGGAGGACGAGCTCTTCGTGGCCGCCAAGGAACTGCAGGCGCCCTACGAGCTGGTCCGCGAGGTCGCTCAGACCGGCAAGCTGCCCGTCGTCATGTTCACCGCCGGCGGCATCGCCACCCCCGCCGACGCCGCCATGATGATGCAGCTCGGCGCCGAGGGCGTGTTCGTCGGCTCCGGCATCTTCAAGTCGGGCAACCCCGAACAGCGCGCCGCCGCCATCGTCAAGGCCACCACCTTCTACGACGACCCGGACGTGCTGGCCAAGGTCTCGCGCGGCCTTGGCGAAGCCATGGTCGGCATCAACGTCGAGGAGATCCCCCAGCCCCACCGCCTCGCCGAGCGCGGCTGGTGAGCTGACACCACCGACCACCCAGGTCGACCGGCGGGCGTCGTGCGTGTGCACGGCGCCCGCCGCCGTCTGTGCTCAGCGCCCGTCGACACTCCCGCGCCCATCTCGCCGCCGTGATCGTGCCGCCACCCTGGCCGCCCGCATGGTCACCGCGCTGAGCTGAGGCCTGCATTGGTGCCGGATGGGCGTACCGTACAGTCGGTCTGTGACCGCGCTCGACTTCTCCTCGCTGGTCGTCGCGGGATTCTTCACCGGGCTGGTGGGTTTCGTCACCGGGATGGCCTCGATCGTCTCGTATCCGGCGCTGCTGGCCGTGGGCCTGCCCCCGGTCGCGGCCAATGTCACCAACACCGTCGCCATGGTGGCGGTCGGCGTGGGCGCGACCGCGAATTCGGGGCGGGAACTCGCCGACCGGGGAAGCACCCTGATCCGGTGGGCGGTGCTCGCGGCGATCGGCGGGTTGCTCGGCGCGCTCGCGCTGCTGGTGGCGCCTGCCGGCGCGTTCGAGGTCGTCGTCCCGTTCCTGGTCGCCGCCGCCTCGCTCGCACTGCTGGTGCAGCCGATCGTGCGCCGCCACGTGGGCGAACTCCAGTCGCCGTGGATCGTGCCCATCGGGATCTTGCTCATCTCCGTCTACGGCGGCTACTTCGGCGCGGGCGCCGGGGTGATCTACCTGTCGATGATGCTGCTGTGCACCTCCGAATCGCTGTGGAGCGCTTCGGTTCTCAAGAGCTTCCTGCTCGGCATCGCCAATCTCGTCGCCGCCGTCGGATTCGCGGCGTTCGGCCCGGTGCACTGGGGCGCGGCGCTCGCGCTCGGGGCGGGCGCCTTCGTCGGCGGGTGGTGCGGGCCGCCCGTGGTGCGCGTGATCCCGCCGAACGTCTTGCGGGTCGCGGTCGGCATCGCCGGGCTCGGCCTGGCCGTCTACCTGGCACGGTAGGAAACTCCCGCCGCCGACCGGCGACAGGATGCGGGTGACGTGTCACATTTCGTGACGTGATCGGTGCCGGACACGCCCGTCCGGCTACCGCGCCGGACGTACCGTGACAACGGTGCACCACACTGATGTCGAAATCGCTATCCGCGCAACAGAAGTCGCTTCGGAACTGATCCGTTCCGCGTACCTGGCACCCGTCACCCGCTATGCCAAGGACGGCGACGACTTCGCCACCCAGACCGACCTGGCGGCCGAGCGCGCCATCCTCGACGTCCTCGCCGAGGCGCGCCCCGGCGACGGGTTCCTCGGCGAGGAATCGGGGCTCACCGGAGCGGCGGGCACCGACCGCACCTGGCTGGTCGATCCGCTCTGCGGCACCCGCAATTTCGCGGTCGGCACGCCGTCGGTCGCGGTGAACGTCGCCCTGCGGACCGGATCCACGGTCACCGCCGCCGCCGTCGGCGCCCCGTTCGCCGACGAGGTGCTGTGGACCGAGGGAGACGGCGCCTTTTCCCGCCGCGACGGCGTCGACCTGCGATTACACCCGGATGCCGAGAACCGCCTGGTGGATGTCGATCTCGACGGCCCGTTTCCCTGGTCCACCCCTGCCAGATTGCTCGACGCTCCCGAGTTCATCGAGGCTTTCCATCCCCGGGTGTTGTCCACCTCGCTGCCCCTGGTCTGGGTCGCGGCGGGCCGCCGTGCCGCCTATGTCACCGGCGGCGATATCAGTGACAGCGTCCACTTCGCCGCCGGGATCGCCGTCTGCCGGGCCGCGGGATGCGTGGTCACCGGCCTGGCAGGACAGCCGCTGGACACCGCGCCGCACGGGCTGATCGCCGCCGCCGACGCCGGCACCCACGCCCGGCTGGTCGCCGCGATCGACGCCCTGCGCTGATATCCACGCCGGCCCGCGCCGACCGCCGCGCGGCGTCGGCGAGCTGCCGGTATCGCCGGTCGTGAATCACGGTGTGCTCCACGATGCCTGAGCGGTCGGTCAGCGGGATCACAGAGCATCGTGGCCCGGTTCTCAGAGTTTCCTCACCATCGCTGGGTAGCGTCCCGGCTGTGGCATCGAGGCCTGCGTCGTGTGCGCTGGTCCGTGCCGTCGCCCTCCGGGCGAGAACGCCGACCCGACGTAAGGACGAGTGGATGAAGTTTGGGAAGACCGGACGTGTCGCGATCGCCGGCCTGGCCGTGGTCGCCGCCCTGGGCCTGAGCGCCTGCAGCGACGACAAGGGCGACAAGCCCGCCGCCAAGACCACCACCAGTGCCAAGACCACCACCGCCGCGGCCGCGAATCTGCCTCCGGTGCCGACCGTCGAAGAGCTGAATCAGCAGCTCACGACCGCGCTGGATCCGTCGGTGCCCAATGAGCAGAAGCTGGATTTCGTGCAGGGTGGTGAGGCTGATCCCGAGTTGCCGAACCGGCTCGCGGTGGCCGCGCAGCAGGCCGGCGCCCAGGTGCAGGTCACCGAGGTGACCTCGTTCGGTGACAGTGTGAACGCGAAGGCCAACTTCACCATCAACGGTCAGACCAACGTGGTGGATGTGCCGTTCGTGGCCGAAGAGGGCAAGTGGAAGGTCCAGAAGTCGTGGGCCTGCACGATGTTGACCAATCTGGGTCAGCAGTCGGTCGCCTGCGCCTGACCGAACCCGCGAAAGCCCCGGCCCGACGGCCGGGGCTTTTCGTGTATCCGGGCATGGTCAATCGACGCGCAGCGCCGCACGGTCCGGATGATCCCAGCGCAGCGTCCAGGTGGCGGTCTCGGGATTCTCGGCGGCGTGCGCGCGCAGGGCCGGGAGCGTCCAGTGCTGGTCCGGCGGCGTGCGCCGCAGCCCCGCCTGATCGCTCAGTTCGAGCCGGAGGGTGAGATCGAAGTCGAGATCGCGCCCGAGCAGCATCGGCCCCGCCAGGATCAGCACGAGGTCGGCCTCGGCGTCGCGTACCGAGGCCCGCGCGGAGCGATCACGCTCCTCGTCCCACAGCGCGGGCAACCAGCGCCCGGCCGAGCGCATCGCGTCGAGGATCTCGCGGCGCACCCCGGCGTAATCGAACCAGGCTGTGCGGTAGGACCATTCGTCGTCCCGGCCGTACTCCATCCGCAAGGACGCCGGCCGCACGAACGCGTGCAGGGAGACCACCGCCGCCGAGCGGCCACGCGCGCGCAGTGTGTCGGCCATCAGATCGGCCAGCTCTACCGGGGCCGCCGCGTCGGCGCCGTCGACGGCGAGCACGCGCCGCCCCGGCAGCCCGGTCAGCCGGTCGGCGACGAGGCCGGCCAACGTCGTGGGGGAGGTGGGCGTGAACGACGGCATCGGCCTATCACAGCAAATTCCGGGCCGTCGCGCCGAGCCGGGCAGACCGGACAGTCGGCGACGGGATAATCTCGAGCGCATGGCGACTATCGAAGAGGCGCTCGAGATCGAGCAGCTGGAACGGGACATCTTCCGTGGTGCGGCCACCGAGTCCCAGCTGACGCGCACCTTCGGCGGTCAGGTCGCGGGCCGGGCCCTGGTCTCGGCGGTGCGTACCGTCGACCCGGCCTTCCAGGTGCACTCGCTGCACGGCTATTTCCTGCGGCCGGGCAACCCCGAGGAACCCACCGTCTACCTGGTCGAACGCATCCGTGACGGCCGCTCCTTCTGCACCAGGCGGGTCACCGGCGTGCAGGACGGACAGGCGATCTTCACCATGTCGGCCTCGTTCCACCGCGGTGACGAGGGCCCCGAGCACCAGGACGTGATGCCCGCCGTCGACGGGCCCGAGGACCTGCCCGACGCCAGCGTCAGCATGAGTCCCGAACGGCTCTGGGCGATGCGCGAATGGGAGCACTGGGACATCCGCGTGGTCCCCGCCGATCAGGTGATCACCCGCGACGGCGCCGTCTCCCAACAGCAGGTGTGGTTCCGGTACCGGCATCCGCTGCCCGACGATCCGATGTTCCACGTGTGCACCCTCGCCTACATGAGCGACATGACCCTGCTCGGCTCCTCGAAGGTCGCGCATCCCGGCGAACCCACCCAGGACGCCTCCCTCGACCACGCCATGTGGTTCCTGCGCCCGTTCCGCGCCGACGAATGGCTGCTCTACGACCAGTCCTCGCCCTCGGCCGGTTTCGGCCGCGCACTCACCGGCGGCAAGATCTGGGACCGCGCGGGCAACCTGGTCGCCGCGGTCGTCCAGGAGGGCCTGATCAGGACACCGCGCCACAAGTAGGCGTGAGCGGGCGCACACCGAGGCGCCTCGTAAGCTCAGCGCCTGTGAACGCATCCTCCGTTGCCGTCCGGCCGACCATCGGTGTCCTCGCGCTCCAGGGTGACGTGCGCGAACACGTTGCGGCGCTGGAGCACTGTGGGGCCGACGCGGTGCTGGTGCGGCGCGAAGCCGAGCTGGCCGCCGTCGACGGCCTCGTGCTGCCCGGCGGTGAGTCCACGGCCATCTCCAAGCTGCTGCAGGCCTTCGACCTGCTCGAACCGCTGCGCGCCCGGCTGCGCGACGGCATGCCCGCCTTCGGCTCCTGCGCGGGCATGATCCTGCTGGCCTCGGAGGTGCTCGACACCCGGCCAGACGCCCAGCACCTGTCCGGCATCGATATGACGGTGCGCCGCAACGCCTTCGGGCGGCAGGTCGACTCCTTCGAGACCGACCTGGACTTCACCGGTCTCGACACGCCGGTGCGGGCCGTGTTCATCCGCGCGCCCTGGGTCGAGCGGGTCGGTGACGGCGTCGAGGTGCTGGCCCGGGTGCCGCACGGCCCCGCGCAGGGCCGCATCGTCGCCGTGCGGCAGGGCAATGTCGTGGCGACCTCGTTCCATCCCGAGGTGACCGGCGATCTGCGGGTGCACGAACTGTTCGTCGACCTGGTTCGTTCGGCACGGTAACGCCCGCGTCCACGGGTGCGCGCGGTCCGAGTAGGCTGGATCGAGCTTGTCCGCCCGGGCAGACGCGCAACCGACCTGAAGGAAGTAGGGCATGAGCGGCCACTCCAAATGGGCCACCACCAAGCACAAGAAGGCGGGAATCGACGCCAAGCGCGGCAAACTCTTCGCCAAGCTGATCAAGAACATCGAGGTGGCGGCCCGCACCGGTGGTAGTGACCCTGCGGGCAACCCGACGCTGTACGACGCCATCCAGAAGGCGAAGAAGTCGTCGGTCCCCAACGACAACATCGAGCGCGCCCGCAAGCGCGGCGGCGGCGAGGAAGCCGGCGGCGCCGACTGGCAGACCATCATGTACGAGGGCTACGGCCCCAACGGTGTCGCCGTGCTGATCGAGTGCCTCACCGACAACCGCAACCGCGCCGCCGGTGAGGTGCGCGTCGCCATGACCCGCAACGGCGGCAACATGGCCGACCCCGGTTCGGTGGCCTACCTGTTCGGCCGCAAGGGCGTGGTGACGCTCGAGAAGAACGGCCTGTCCGAGGACGACATCCTCGAGCACGTCCTCGACGCGGGCGCCGAAGAGGTCAACGACCTCGGCGAGTCCTTCGAGATCATCAGCGAGCCCGGCGATCTGATCGCCGTGCGCAGCGCGCTGCAGGCCGCCGGCATCGACTACGACTCGGCCGAGTCCGGTTTCCAGGCCTCGGTCTCGGTGGCCGTCGACGTCGAGGGCGCGCGCAAGGTGTTCAAGCTGGTCGACGCGCTCGAGGACAGTGACGACGTGCAGAACGTCTACACCAATGTCGAGATCTCCGACGAGGTGGCCGCGCAGCTCGACGACGAGTGAGTTCGGCGAACGTCCGCACAGCCCCGGCCGGGAACGGCCGGGGCTGTGCGCGTTTCGGCTAGGCCGCGCGGTAGTACTCGGCCATGGCCGGGTAGTAGTCGGCGAAATCGGGGCGCGCCGTATTGGTGCAGGCGGCGACGAACATGTCGGCGTAGTACTCCCACCCCGGCCCGATCCGCGGGATCTCCGCCAGCTGGTACTCCGAGGTGAGGTGGTGCACCAGGCGTACCTCGGTGGTCGCGCCGGTGTCGAGCAGCGCCACCTCCAGCCGCCACACGCCGATCTGGTCGGTCGAGGAGAGACCGAGACGCAGCGGCGGGGTGCAGTCGTCGATGTGCATGGTGGTCCACGGCTGTCCCTCCTCGAACCGCATCCGCACCCGGATGGTGTTGCCCGCTCCCGGCTCGCCCTCCCAGGTGCCGTACCAGCCCTCGGTGAGATCCGGGTCGGTCAACCGTCCCCAGACCTCCTCGATCGGCAGCCCCAGCGACCGGACGATCACCAGGTCCCGGCCCTCGGGCGTCGACACGATCTCGCCGGTGGGTGTGGGCATGCGCGGTCCTCCTCGACTCGGTGGCGCGTCGATCTGCGACGATGTCGACGGTACGCCGATATCGGGTGGCTTCGGGCGCGGTGCGGTCAGCACAATGGACCGATGACGCGAATCGAGGCAGTGCGCGGGGACATCACCGAACAGCGGGTCGACGCGGTGGTCAACGCCGCGAACTCCTCGCTGCTCGGCGGTGGCGGCGTCGACGGCGCGATCCACCGCACAGGCGGACCCGAGATCCTGTCGGCGTGCCGTGATCTGCGCCCCTCGCGCTACGGCAAGGGCCTGCCGACCGGGCAGGCGGTGGCCACGACCGCGGGCCGCCTGCCCGCGCGCTGGGTGATCCACACGGTCGGCCCGGTCTGGTCGGCCACCGAGGACCGTTCCGCCCTGCTGGCCTCCTGCTACCGCGAATCCCTGCGCGTGGCAACCGAACTCGGCGCCCGCACGGTGGCCTTCCCGGCCGTCTCCACCGGCATCTACGGCTGGCCGATGGACGACGGCGCCCGCATCGCCGTCGAAACGGTGCGATCCGCCGACCCGAGTGTCGACGAGGTGCGGTTCGTCCTGTTCGACGACCGTGCGCTCGCGGTGTTCACCGCGGCGCTGGGTTAGCGCTTCCGTGTCGCTGATCGGCCCGCGCGGAGAAATGCTCTAGACTTTCGAACAATTGTTCGTGTCTTCGAAGGGGCTGCCGGTGCGGGTGATGGGCGTCGATCCGGGGCTCACCCGGTGCGGGCTCAGCATGGTCGACAGCGGGCCGGGGCGCAAGGTCGTCGCGCTCGACGTGGGGGTGGTGCGCACACCGGTCGACGCGGAGCTGGCGTTGCGGTTGATGGCCGTCGCCGACGCGGCCGAGCACTGGATGGACACCCATCAGCCCGAGGCCGTCGCCATCGAACGGGTCTTCGCCCAGCACAATGTGCGCACCGCGATGGGGACCGCGCAGGCGGGTGGCGTGATCGCGCTGGCCGCGGCCCGGCGCGGGATCAAGGTCGCCTTCCATACGCCCAGTGAGGTGAAGGCCGCCGTCACCGGCAACGGCACCGCCGACAAAGCACAGGTCACCGCGATGGTCACCCGGATCCTCGGACTCCAGGTCGCGCCGAAACCGGCCGACGCCGCCGACGCGCTCGCGCTGGCGATCTGTCATTGTTGGCGGGCGCCGCTGCTGGACCGGATGGCGGCCGCGCAGGCACAGGCGGACGAGGTCCGTCGCCGCTACGAGCAGCGGCTGGCCGAACAACGAAAGGTGGTGCGCCGGTGATCGCGTCGGTACGCGGCGAGGTGCTCGAGATCGCGCTCGACCATGTGGTGATCGAGGCCGCGGGGGTCGGCTACCGGCTCAATGTCACCCCGGCGACGCTGGCCGGCCTCACCCGCGGCGAGGACACCCGGCTGTACACGGCGATGATCGTCCGAGAGGACTCGATGACGCTGTTCGGCTTCGCCGACACCGAGGCCCGCGACCTGTTCGGCCTGCTGCAGACCGTCTCCGGCGTCGGCCCGAAGCTCGCGCTGGCCGTGCTGGCCGTCCTCGAACCGGAAGCACTGCGAAAGGCGTTGGCGGAGAGCAATGTCACCGCGCTGACCAGGGTCCCCGGCATCGGGAAGCGCGGTGCCGAGCGGATGGTGGTCGAACTGCGTGACAAGGTGAACCTGGTGCCGGTGCCCGCGGGCCCGCCCGGTGCGCAGGTGCCGCTCACACCCGTGCGCGAACAGGTCGCCGAGGCGCTCGTCGGCCTCGGCTTCCCGGCGAAACAGGCCGAACAGGCCGTCGACACGGTCCTGGCCGACCAGCCCGCCGCCACCACCTCCGTGGCCCTGCGCGCCGCTCTCGGCCTGCTCGGCAAGAACAGGTAGGTCATGGACGACGATTTCGAGCCCACCTTCGAGACCGAGGACCCCGCGCTCAGCGCCCAGTTCCTGCAGTCCGACGGCGAGACCGAGACCGGCCTGCGGCCCACCTCGCTCGACGACTTCATCGGCCAGCCCCGGGTCCGCGAACAGCTCGCGCTCGTCCTGCGCGGCGCGCGGCAACGCGGCGCCACCCCCGACCACGTGCTGCTGTCCGGCCCGCCCGGCCTCGGCAAGACCAGCATGGCGATGATCATCGCCGCCGAACTCGGTACCGCCCTGCGCATCACGTCGGGTCCCGCGCTGGAACGCGCGGGCGACCTCGCCGCCATGCTGTCCAACCTCGTCGAGGGCGATGTGCTGTTCATCGACGAGATCCACCGCATGGCCCGGCCCGCCGAGGAGATGCTGTACCTGGCGATGGAGGACTTCCGGGTCGACGTGGTCGTCGGCAAGGGGCCGGGCGCGACCTCCATCCCGCTCGACATCGCGCCGTTCACCCTGGTCGGTGCGACCACCCGGTCCGGCGCGCTCACCGGCCCGCTGCGCGACCGCTTCGGCTTCACCGGCCACATGGACTTCTACGACCCCGGGGAACTGCTGCGCATCCTGCAACGATCGGCCCGCATCCTCGGCGTCCGGATCGATCACGACGCCGCCGCCGAGGTGGCGGGCCGGTCCAGGGGCACCCCGCGCATCGCCAACCGCCTGCTGCGCCGGGTCCGTGACTTCGCCGAGGTGCGTGCCGACGGCGTGATCACCCACCCGATCGCGATGGCGGCGCTCGAGGTCTACGACGTCGACGCGCTCGGCCTGGACCGGCTCGACCGTGCCGTCCTCGGCGCGCTGGTGCGCGGCTTCGGCGGGGGACCGGTGGGCGTGTCCACGCTCGCGGTCGCCGTCGGTGAGGAAGCGGCCACCGTCGAAGAGGTGTGCGAACCGTTCCTCGTGCGCGCCGGGCTGGTCGCCCGCACGCCGCGCGGCCGGGTCGCGACCGCCACGGCCTGGGAGCACCTCGGACTGGTGCCGCCGCCGGATCTGGTCATCGGCGCGATCGAAGTGCGTGGGCGCGAACCGCACCCGACGATGGACCTGCTGGACTGAACCAGGTGGGCAGGCTGCCGCGAGGTCGTCTACTGTCGGCCGGGTGGCAGTCCAAGCGGTGGTGCAACGCCTCCCCGAGCCGTTGCGTTCCCTGCTCCTGAGACATCGGGAGCTTCTGAAGTTCGCGGTCGTCGGTGGAATCACCTGGTTCATCGACACCGGGGTCGTGTACGCGGTGAAGCTGACCGTGCTCGGCGAGAAGCCGCTCACCGCGCGCCTGCTCGGTGCGCTGATCGCGACCATCGCCTCCTACATCCTCAACCGCGAGTGGTCCTTCCGCACTCGTGGCGGCAGGCAGCGCAGCCACGAGGCGGCGCTGTTCTTCACCGTCAGCGCGCTCGGGATCGGCGTCACCATGATCCCGCAGGCGGTCTCGCTGTATGTGCTGAACCTGCGTGTGCCGCACGTGGACCCGGTGGTGCAGGCGGTCGCGAACTTCGTCTCGGGACAGATCCTCGGCGTGCTGCTGGCGATGGCGTTCCGGTTCTGGGCCTTCCGGCGCTACGTGTTCCCCGACGACCTGCGCGAGGCCGAACTGCACAGCATCCAGGGCTGATCAGTGCCGCCGCTCGGCATGCTCGAGCGCGGTGATCACCAGGT
The DNA here is from genome assembly GCF_029868625.1 of Nocardia neocaledoniensis. Classification (GTDB taxonomy): domain Bacteria; phylum Actinomycetota; class Actinomycetes; order Mycobacteriales; family Mycobacteriaceae; genus Nocardia; species Nocardia neocaledoniensis_A. The sequence goes on from NZ_JARWOJ010000314.1 coordinate 22,629, forward strand.
CGACGAACGCGTCGACCTCCTCGCGGGCGTAGCCGCGGGTGCCGAGGCGGGTATCGGTGAAGCGGACCCCGCGCACGTCCTCGGCGGTGAGGCTGCCCGGGCCGTTGTGGGCCAGGGTCGCCGCGACCAGATCGAGGAACGCGTCGACCTCTTCCTCGTGGTAGCCGCGCCGCCCGACCGCCGACAGGCTGAACTGCATGCGGTGCACGTCGTCGGGGGAGAGCATCTCGGCGACGTCGTCGCCAGGGCGCGGGGCGGGGACCGGGGCGCCACCCTTCTGCCGGTGTTCGAGTTCGGTGCGGACCCGGTCGAGGAAATCGTCGACCTGGTCGGCCTGGTAGCCGCGACCGCCGAAGCGCGGTGCCCCGAAGTGCACGTGCCGGATGTCGTCGGCGGTGAGTACGCCCTGTCCGTCGAGCGTCGCCGAGACCAGTTCCAGGAACGCGTCGACCTCGTCGGCGTGGTAGCCACGGTGGCCGAGGGTGGGCATGGCGAAGTGGGTGCGGCTCACATCGTCGGGCGTCACAGCGGTCATTGTGTCAGGATTGCCCTTCTATCCCATGGCTTTTCGTCATCGCGTGCCCATCGCGAACGCCCTCGATGAACAGCCGTCTGACGGCGTGACTGTACACCGACATCAGCGCCGGATCCGGGGTTCGCATGCCGTGCACGATCCCGGCGACGACCATGCCGAGCGCGGCCTTCGCCGTCGTGGGAGTATCCAGATCCGGGCGCAGGTAACCCAGGCGCACGCCGTGGTCCAGGTAGCCGGTGATGACGATCTCGGTCGCGTCGACCAGACCGAACACGCGGCCGGTGAGTTCGTCGTCGATGCCGGTCGCGTGGAACAGCAGCAGTTGCGGCACCCGCGGGTCCTCGAGCAGCACCCGGTTGAGGGACTCACCGATCCGGTCCAGCAGGTCGATGTACTCGTCGAGGGTGGTCGCGGTCTCCGGGCTCAGCTCGTTCGCCAGCGAAGTGAACACGCGACCGGTGACATCGTCGATGACGTGGTCGATGATGTCGCGCTTGTTGGCGAAGTAGCGGTAGAAGGTGCCGTGCCCGATGCCGAGCCGGACGGCGATGTCGGCGATGCCGGTGGCGTGGTAGCCCTTGTCGGCGAAGCAGTCGAACGCCGTGTCGATGATCTCCCTGCGTAATTCGGCTTTGCGCTGTTCGATCCGTGGGGCGGCCTTCGTCACCCCGGTGATGTTACTGTCGCCGTCAGCGGAATGATGTGTCATTCTGTAACAGACACAATGTCGCATGTGGAGGTTCGTTGTGGCACCTCAGTTGGACGCGGTCGTGGTCGGGGCGGGTTTCGGCGGCATGGGAGCCGCCATCGAACTCGACCGGCTCGGGCTGCGGAACTTCGTCATCCTGGAGCGCGAGGACGACCTCGGCGGTACCTGGCATGTGAACCGGTATCCCGGTCTGGCCGTCGACATCGCCTCGGTCACCTATTCGTATTCCTTCGAGCCCAATCCGTACTGGTCGCGGCTGTTCGCCCCGGGCGCCGAGCTCGAGAAGTACGCCCACCACATCGCGCGTAAATACGACCTGAGCCGCCGCATGCGGTTCGGCGCCGTCGTCGACGGTGCGCGGTGGGACGACGAGAACCAGCAGTGGACGGTCTCGATCGCCGGCGGCGAAACCCTCACCGCCCGCTACCTGCTCACCGCGACCGGGTTCCTCTCCCAGCCCTACACCCCGCCGTTCCCCGGCATCGAATCCTTCGCGGGCAAGATCATCCACACCACCGCCTGGGACGACGACTACGACCTCACCGACCGCAAGGCCGCGATCATCGGCACCGGTGCCACCGCGGTGCAGCTGGTCCCCGAGGTCGCCAAGCGCGTCGCCGCGCTGACCGTCTTCCAGCGCACCCCCATCTGGGTGGTGCCGAAGATCGACGCGCCGATCCCCGGCGTGGTGCAGGAACTCTTCGCCAAGGTGCCGCTCACCCAGAAGGCGGCCCGCCTGGCCAACACGGCGATGCTCGAAGCGCTCATGGTCGTCGGCGTGCTGCACTACGCGCAGGCCAAGCCGCTCAACAGCGCGGCCGCGGCGCTGGCCAAGGCGCACCTGTTCGCGCAGGTGCGCGACAAGAAGACCAGGGCCGAACTCACCCCGCACTACGACTTCGGCTGCAAGCGCCCGACGTTCTCCAACACCTACTTCAAGACCTTCAACCAGCCGCACGTGCGACTCGAGACCAGCTCGATCGATCACGTCGAACCCGACGGCATCGTCACGGCCGACGGTCGCAAGACCACCATCGACACGCTGCTGCTGGCCACCGGCTTCAACCTGTGGGACGTGAACTTCCCGGCCATCGAGATCATCGGCCGTGACGGGGTGAACCTCGGGAAGTTCTGGCGCGACAACCGCTTCCAGGCCTACGAGGGCATCACCGTGCCCAAGTTCCCCAACTTCCTCAGCCTCAACAGCCCCTACTCCTACAGCGGGCTGTCCTACTTCACCACCATCGAGGCCCAGATGAAGCACATGGGCAGGCTGTTCACCGAGCTGTTCCGGCGCGGCGAACAGACCTTCGAGGTCACCGAGCGGGCCAACGCCGAGTTCCTCGACCGGGTCACCGACAAGCTGGGCTCGTCGGTCTTCTACGGCGGCGACTGCTCGACCTCGCGCAGCTACTACTTCAACCAGCACGGTGAGGCGGCGCTGCTGCGCCCGACCAGCACCCTCAACGCCCACCGGGAGGCGGTCGGCTTCCCGCTCGACGACTACACCTACGGCCGCACCGCGTGAGCGGCGCGCGGGGTCGCTGATCGGTGTCCGGTGTGTCGCCGGCGCGGGGAACTGGCAGACTGTCAGGCGTACTTGCACGTCCACCACTGACTAGGGACTGACTTCGACGATGGACTTCCTGTTTCCGCTGCTGATCCTCGCCCTGCTCGTGCCGATGTTCTTCGGCATCCGCAAACAGAAGCGGGAGGCCGAGAAGGTCGCGTCCATGCAGGAGAGCCTGAAGGTCGGTGACCAGGTGGTCACCACGTCGGGCCTGTACGGCACCGTCGTCGACCTGGACGACACCACCGTCGACCTCGAGATCGCCGAGGAGGTCGTCACCACCTGGCTGCGCCAGGCGATCCGCGAGGTGCGTGCCGAGGAGCCGGTGGTCGAGGAGACCGCCACCGCGACCGACACCGCGGCCGATGCCGTCGTCGAGGAGTCCGCGGAGCAGACCGAGACCCGGCTGACCAAGGACTGATCCACTCCCTCTCTCCGGTGCCGGCGCGCCGCCGTGGCGCGCACCCGGTGCGGGCATCGTCGTGCCCACCCGTTCCGACCTCGACTTCCGCCTAGGAGATGACCTGCTGTGCCACCTTCCCAAGGATCGGCGCATCCGTTCCGGCTGCTCGGCGTCTACGCCGCGCTGCTGGCCGTGATCTACGCGCTGGTGTTCTTCACCGGTGACCATTCCCCCACGCCCAAGCTCGGTATCGATCTGCAGGGCGGCACCCGCGTCACCCTGACCGCGCGCACCCCCGACGGCAGCAGGCCGAGCCAGGACAGCCTGAAGAAGGCGCAGGAGATCATCGAGAACCGTGTCAACGGCCTCGGTGTCTCCGGTTCCGAGGTGGTCATCGACGGCGACAACCTCGTCATCACGGTGCCCGGCGAGGACAGCCAGCAGGCTCGCGCGCTGGCCACCACCGCCAAGCTCTACATCCGTCCCGTGCTGGCGGCCACGCAGCCGGCGGCCGGTGGCGCCGCGCCGCAGGTGCCGCCGACCCAGGGTGGTACCCCGCAGGCCCCGGCCACCGACGCGCCCGCGCCCGGCGAGTCGACCGCGCCGACGCCCGGTGAGACGCCGGCCCAGGGCGAGCCGACCACGCCCGCTCCGCAGTCGCGGGTGTTCCCGGCGCAGGCGCCGCCGACGCCCACCCCCGCGCCCGGCGGCGACCTCACGCCCCAGCAGCAGCAGGCCAAGGAGATCGCCGACGCCAAGGCACTGCGGCAGAGCACCGACCAGTCCGTGCAGCAGGTCGCCGCGGCGAGCCTGGACTGCACCAAGCCGGACCCGCTGGCGGGCAACGACGACCCGGCGCTGCCGCTGGTCACCTGCTCGCAGGACGGCACCGAGGTGTTCCTGCTCGGCCCGAGCCGCATCGACGGCCAGGAGATCGCCGACGCGACCTCCGGCCTGAACTCCCAGCAGGCGCGCCACGAGGTGAACCTCGAGTTCAAGGGCAGCGGCACCGATGCCTGGGCCGATCTGACCGGCGAATACGTCAACCAGCGGGTCGCGTTCGTGCTCGACTCGAAGGTCGTCAGCGCGCCGCAGGTGCAGCAGGGTCCGCAGCTGGGTGGCCGCACCTCGATCTCCGGCAGCTTCACCGCCGACAGCGCGGCCGAGCTGGCCAACACGCTGAAGTACGGCTCCCTGCCGCTGTCGTTCCAGACCTCCGAGGCCGAGACGGTGTCGGCGACGCTGGGCCTGTCCTCGCTCAAGGCGGGTCTGCTCGCCGGCGCGGTCGGTCTGATCGCGGTCCTGCTGTACTGCCTGTTCGTCTACCGCATGCTCGGCCTGATCGCCGGGTTCTCGCTGATCGCGGCCGGTGCCGCCGTCTACGGCATCATCGTGCTGCTCGGACGCTGGATCGGCTTCACCCTCGATCTGGCCGGTATCGCCGGTCTGATCATCGGTATCGGCCTGACCGCCGACTCGTTCGTCGTGTTCTTCGAACGCATCAAGGACGAGATGCGTGAGGGCCGCAGCTTCCGTTCGGCCGTGCCGCGCGGCTGGGCCAGGGCGCAGCGCACCAACCTCTCCGGCAAGACCGTCAGCCTCATCGCCTCGGTCGTGCTGTACCTGCTCGCCGCCGGACAGGTGAAGGGCTTCGCCTTCACCCTCGGTATCACCACCGTCCTCGACGTGATCGTGCTCTACCTGGTCACGGCACCGCTGATGATGCTCGCCGCGCGCTCGCCGTTCTGGGCGAAGCCGTCGGTGAACGGTCTCGGTTCGATGCAGCAGATCGCCAGGGAACGCGGCGCGGGCCAGGTCCGGCCGAAGGAGATGTCACGATGAGCAACGACCGACCCACCGAGGAATCGGTGTACCTGGACAAGGCCGAGCCGTCACAGGGGCAGCCCAAGCACGGATTCTTCGAGCGCCTCTACACCGGTACCGGCGGCTTCCCGATCGTCAGCCGCCGCAAACTGTTCTATTCGCTGGCGGCGATCCTGCTGCTGATCTCGGTGCTCAGCATCGCGGTGCGTGGGTTCACCCTCGGCATCGATTTCGCCGGTGGTTCGCGGATCCAGCTCCCGGCCGCGGGCGATGTCACCAGCCAGCAGGTCGAAGACGTCTACGCGCGGACCCTCGGCCACGGGCCGGTGGCGGTGCAGGAGGTCGGCTCCGGCGCCTCGGCCACCATCCAGGTGCGCTCGGAGACCCTCGACGCGGCGCAGACCGAGCAGTTGCAGAACGCGCTGTTCGAGGAGTTCCAGCCCAAGGACTCCGCCGGGCAGGTCACCCGCAACGCGATCAGCATCGCCGAGATCAGTGAGACCTGGGGTGGCCAGATCACCCAGAAGGCGCTGATCGCGCTGGCGGTGTTCGTCGCGCTGACGATGATCTACATCGCGATCCGATTCGAACGCGACATGTCGATCGCCGCGATCGTGTCCCTGTTCTTCAACCTGATCGTGACCGCGGGCATCTATTCGCTGGTCGGCTTCGAGGTGACGCCGGCCGCGGTGATCGGTCTGCTCACGATCCTGGGTTACGTGCTCTACGACAACGTGGTGGTCTTCGACAAGGTCGAGGAGAACACCCGCGGCGTCCTGCACCTGAACAAACGCACCTACGCCGAACAGGCGAACCTGGCCGCCAACCAGACCCTGATGCGCTCGATCAGCACCACCGTCATCGGCATCCTGCCGATCATCGGCATGCTGGTGATCGCGGTGTGGCTGCTCGGCGTCGGCACGCTCAAGGACCTCGCGCTCGTGCAGCTGGTCGGCATGATCGTCGGCGCCTACTCCTCGATCTTCCTCGCCGTGCCGGTGCTGGTCTCGATCAAGGAGCGCTGGGGGCCGGTGGCCGCGCACACCAAGAAGGTGCTCGCCAAGCGGGCCGGTGGCGACATCGGGCACCGGGTGCCGGTCGGTGCCGGGGCCGGCGCCACGCGTGGCCCGCGCCCGAGCGACGCGTCCGCGGGGGGGGGCGGGGGGCGGGCGGGGGGGGGGGGGGCGCGCCGGGGGGGGGGGCGGGGCCACTGCGCGTTGCGAACCCGCGGGGCGTGGCCGCCCTGGTAGGACGCGCGCTTCAACGGCCCGGTGCCGATAGCGGCGGTGAAGTCGGTGGTGCCC
>NZ_JARWOJ010000315.1 GCF_029868625.1 Nocardia neocaledoniensis
ATCGTCCTTCGCTTCGTCATCGGCGCGGGGGGGGGGGGGGGCGGGGCGCCACCCCCCCCCCCCCGCCCCCCCCCCGACCTTTTTCGTGGGGGGGGGGGCGGCGCCCCCCGGGGGCGCCCCGGGGGGGGGCGGCTTTCGCGCCCCCTGGACGGCCGCACTGACCTGGGGAAATGGTGTGCCGCGCGGCACAATCCGCCGGTTCGGCTTGTTGGGGCGGCGGATTCGGTGTTAACTTGATTGTTATGTCCGGCAACCATCTCAGCGCGAAGCGAGTCACCTACGTGACCGCAGCCCTGGGCCTGCGCTTGCCGTTGACGCGCGAACTTTGTCGTTCCTGCTGCCGCAGCTGAGCCGTTCCGGCTCGCGGAGCTGCCACGCCACACGTGTCGGCAATCTCGTTGGGACAACGGGATTTCAGCAAGGAACTTCATATGTCTACTCCCATCATCGAACGTCCCGGCACGCGGACGGCTACCGGTCGTCCGCGAGTTTCCCGGCCCGTCGTCGCCCCTGAGCTGCGGCGCAGCGACAACCCCGCCGCCGCCGTCCTGCGCACCGCCGTCTCCGGACCCGTCTCGCGCGACAATGCCGCCCGGGCAACCGGATTGAGCATCGCCACGGTGAATCGCCAAGTGGCCGCGTTGCTTTCGGCCGGGCTGCTGCGCGAGCGTCCCGATCTGACCGCCGCCGGTGCGGTCGGCAGGCCGCGGGTGCCGTTCGAGATCGACCACGAGGCCTATCTCACGCTGGGCATCCACGTGGGCGCCGCCGCGACCAAGATCGTCGCGGCCGATCTGCGCGGCCGCATCCTCGGCGGCCTCGCCATCGCGACCCCGCAGACCGGCCAGGAATTCGCGGTCACCACCGTGGCCCGCAGCGCCAAGGCGTTCCTGCAGCGCTGGCATCGGCGCACGCCGCTGTGGGCGGGCGTCGCCATCGGCGGGCGGGTCGACCCGCACACCGGCGTCGTCGACCATCCCAAGCTGGAATGGCAGGGCGCGCCGATCGGCCAGGTACTCGGCGATGTGCTCGAGCTGCCGGTGTCGGTCGCGCCGCACGTCGAGGCGATGGCCGCCTCGGAACTGCTGCTGCCGACCTTCGACGCGCGCAGGCCGGAACCGGCCACCGATCTGCCGAGTGACCAGCCGGGCAGCAGCCTCTACTTCTACGTTCGTGAGACCGCCGGCATCGCCGTGACCCTGGACGGTCGCGTGCACACGCCGAGCAACGGCCCAGGCTCCATCGCGCACCTGCCCACCGGCTCGGACGTGCAGTGCGACTGCGGCAGGCGCGGGTGCTTGGAAGTGACCGTCGGCGACCGGGCCCTGCAGGCCCGCGCGGTGGGCCGCGGGATCATCCCGGCCCACAACGGCACCGGCGGCACCACCATCGCCGACCTGTACCGGGCCGCCGAATCCGGCTCGGCGGGCGCGCGGGAACTGCTCGCCGAGCGGGCGACCATGCTCGGCCAGACCGTCGCCCTGGTCCGCGACATGCTCAACCCCGACCGCGTCGTGCTCGGCGGGCAGGCCTTCACCGGCTACCGCCCGGCCCTGCCGCACGTCGCCAGGGCGTTCCAGCAGAGCACCCAGCTGCCGCCCACCGACATCCGCATCAGCGGCTTCGGCGGCAAGGTCCAGGAGTTCGCCGCGGTCGTCACCTCGCTCAGCGCCCTCTACGCCGACCCGCTCGCCGCGGTCCGCCGCATCGGCGGGTGAGAACCCGCCGCGGGGGGGCGGGCCTCACCAGGGCGTCGCCCCCCCCGCCGCGGCGACCCCCGCGGGCAGGCCCGCGCCAGCCCAGGGGTCGGCGAACGCGGGGTGATA
>NZ_JARWOJ010000316.1 GCF_029868625.1 Nocardia neocaledoniensis
GATCTGGTCGACCCCGCGGTGGACCCTGCCGGTCGGCGGGAACAAGTTGGACAGCGTGAGCCCGACCCAGAAATACACGACCCACGTTAACACCTACTCGGACACCTCCGCGAAACGGTAACCCAACCCCCCCCACCCCCCCGCGGCCCCCCACCGGGGGGGGCGGTGCCCCCGCGACCGCCCTCGCGCATGCCATGGCGGTGGTCGGCCGCGACGACGTCGCGGTCTACGACGGCTCCCTCACCGCCTGGGCTGCCGATCCCGCCCTCCCCCTCGCACTCGGCGACCACACGCGCTGACCGGCCCGACCCCCTCCGTGTCAGCCCGCCGGGATCTCGCTGCGGTCCCCGCTCCACAGGGTGTGGAACTTCCCCTCCGCATCGACCCGCTCGTAGGTGTGCGCGCCGAAGAAGTCGCGCTGGGCCTGGGTGAGAGCGGCAGGCAGGCGCTCCGAACGCAACGCGTCGTAATACGACAGCGAGGAACCGAACGCCGGCACCGGAATACCGAGCAGGGTCGCCGTGGCGACCACACGCCGCCAGCTGTCGATGCCCGCCTCGATCGCCTCCCGGAAATACGGGTCGAGGATCAGGCTCGGCAGCCGCGGATCGGTGTCGTAGGCCTCTTTGATGCGGTTGAGGAACCGGGCGCGAATGATGCAGCCGCCACGCCAGATCGTGGCCAACTCCCCCGGGCGCAGATTCCAGCCGTATTCCGCACTGCCCGCGGCGATCTGGTCGAAACCCTGCGCGTAGGCCACCACCTTCGACGCGTAGAGCGCGCGCCGGATGTCCTCGCTGAACTGCTCGACATCGTCCGGCTTGTCGGCCAGCTTGCCCGCGGCCAGCCCGACCGCCGCCCGACGTTGCGCACGCGAGCCCGACAGCGCCCGGGCGAACACCGCCTCGGCGATCCCGGTGACCGGCACTCCCAGATCGAGCGCCGATTTCACCGTCCAGCGACCGGTGCCCTTCTGCTCGGCGGCATCGACGATGACATCGACCAGCGGACGACCGGTTTTCGCGTCGACCTGCTTCAACACCTCCGCGGTGATCTCGACCAGGTAGCTCTCCAGATCGCCGCTGTTCCACTCGGTGAACACCTCGGCGATCTGCTCGGCGCCGAAGCCGAGGGCATCACGGAACAGGTGATACGCCTCCCCGATCAGCTGCATATCGGCGTACTCGATGCCGTTGTGCACCATCTTCACGAAATGCCCGGAGCCGTCGGGACCGATATGCGTGCAGCAGGGAACACCGTCGACCTTCGCGGCGACCGATTCCAGCAACGGGCCCAGAGATTCGTAGGACTCGGCCGGTCCACCGGGCATGATCGCGGGACCGTTGAGAGCACCCTCCTCCCCACCGGAGATACCGGCGCCGACGAAGTTCAGGCCCCGTGCACGCATCGCCGCCTCACGGCGGATGGTGTCGGTGTAGAGCGCGTTGCCCCCGTCGATGATGATGTCGCCGGGCTCCATCACCGCGGCCAGCTCCTCGATCACCGCGTCGGTCGGTTCACCGGCTTTGACCATGATCAACACCCGCCGCGGCCGCTCCAGCGCCGCCACGAATTCCTCGACCGTCTCGGTCCGGATGAACTCACCGTCCGCGCCGTGCTCGCGCAGCAGCGCATCGGTCTTGGCGACGGAACGATTGTGCAACGCGACGGTGTACCCGTGCCTGGCGAAGTTGCGGGCGATGTTGCTGCCCATGACAGCCAGCCCGGTCACCCCGATCTGCGCACGCGCGGTAGGCAGTGTCATCAGCTGTTCTCCTTCTCGTTCGGGTTCGACGTGCACTCTCGCAGTCTCGACGCGACATCGCCGGCAGACTGCGCGGGAACGCCTCTGATCATGCCCCGCGATCCCGAGTCCGGGACACCGACCTCCGCGCGCTCGGTGTCCCGGAGCATCGTGGCGACCAGCATTGCGCTGAGCCCGACCAGAGCCGCGGCGATCGTGAGCGCGTAGGCGAAGCCTTCGGTCGCGGCCTGCTCCGCGGGGACCGAGTCGGCGGCGTCACGGCGAAGTTCCGCGAACGTCACGAGAACGGCCAAACCTACTGCGCCACCGAGCTGTTGGACCGAACTGAGGACGGCAGAGCCGAGGCCGGCGTCCTCCTCGGTGGTGCCGGTGAGTGCGACGACCGTCAGCGCGGGCAGGGTCATTCCGCAGCCGAGGCTGGTGATGAGCAGTGCGGGCAATATTCCCGCACTGTAGCTGTCGAACTGGTCGATGCCCGACATCAGGACCAGCCCGGTAGCACTGATCAGCAAGGACATCACCAGCGCCCAGCGTTCACCGAGCCGGCGCACAGCTCGCGCCGAGACCGCCATTCCCACCAGAATTCCCGCGCCGAACGGCAGATAGCTGAGACCGGCGACGAAGGGGCTGTAACCGAGGACGGTTTGAATGTGCAGCATCAGCAGGAAGGCCATGGCGTAGAAGCCGGCAGAGAACAACAGGATGGCCGTGTTGGCCACGGCCCGCGGGCGGACGGCGAGGAACGACAGCGGGACCAATGGTTCGGCGGCACGGAGCTCGACCGCGACGAAAACCATCGCCAACAGCGCCGCGGCAGCGAGCGGAAGCACGGAACCTGTTCGTCGCCAACCTATTTCGGATGCCTGCAGGAGACCGTAGACCAGGAGTCCGGGAACGGTGACAGCCAGTACGGCACCCGGCATGTCCACGCGACCAGAGGCTTCATCGCGGCTTTCGGTGACCAGACGGGGCAGGATCAGAAGAGTTGCCACGGCCACCGGCAGGTTGATGAAGAAGACCCAGCGCCAGGAGGCGAAATCGGTCAGCATGCCGGAGATGACCAGTCCCAGCGTCGCCCCCAGCGCGGCGACTCCGCCCCAGATGCCGATCGCCTTGGCACGCTCCTTGCCACTGGGATACAGCAGGGCGAGCATGGCCAGGGCCGCAGGACTCGCCAGCGCTGCCCCACTCCCTTGAACGAACCGCCCGACGATCAACTGCCACGGCTCCTGAGCCGCTCCGCAGAACAAGCTCGCTGTGCCGAAAAGAGCTACGCCGCAGGGGAATACCCGGCGTCGCCCGAAGATGTCGGCCATCCGGCCGGAGAGCAACAGGAACCCACCGAAGGCCAGAATGTACCCGTTGACCACCCAGGCCAGCCCTGCGAAGCCGAAACCGAGTTCCGCGCGGACGGTGGGGAGCGCGACGCTGACCACGTTGTCGTCCAGGTTGAGCATGAACTGCACAGAGCACAGCACGACCAGCGCCGTGGTTCGGCGCCTGGCCGCCGGTGCCGTGTCGGGTGCCCGGGTGGAGATCGGAGTCATGAGAAGACGCTAGGCAACGATGGGCGATGGCCGATACACATCACCGGGCCAGATCATGTCGCGTTCGGGACATAGAGTGGTGGCGTGCCCGCACCTGCCTTCGAACCCGCACCAGCCGGGATCGGCGCCATCGTCGTCGGGAGCTTTCCCCTCCTGGCTGGTCAGTGGACCCACACGCACTATCACCCACAGCACCAACTCGCCTGGACCAGGTCCGGAGTGCTCGGTGTCGCTGCCGGAGGAGCGAATTGGGTGTTACCGCCGACCTTGGCGCTGTGGCTCCCGGCAGGGGTCGTGCATCGCACCGGCGCGACCCGCAACGCGGTCCTGCACAGCCTGTACTTCGAGCCGGACCGATGTGATGTGACGTGGACCGAGCCCACAGCCGTGCGTGTCGACGGGTTGCTGGCGCACCTGATCGCCCATCTGGGACGGGACGACCTGGCCGACGCTCCGCGCCGACACGCCGAAGCGGTGGTACTGGATCTCTTGCAACCACTGCCCGTGACCCCGATCGACGTGCCCCGACCCACCGATGAGCGAGTGCGGGCAGTCGCCGACGCACTCCTGGCGGACCCCGCCGACCCGCGCGGGCTGGAAGCGCACGCACGCGCGATCGGCGTGAGCCGACGCACGCTGACCCGCCTCTTCGTCCAGGACACGGGCATGAGCTTCGACCGCTGGCGCACCCACGCCCGGCTGCAGGCGGCACTGGCGATGCTCGCCGAGGGTCAACCGGTATCGCGGGTGGCACACACTGTCGGATACGCCACGGCCAGTGCCTTTCTCGCGGCTTTCCGGCGAACGGTCGGCACGACACCCGGTCGATATCTCAGCGGCGACGCCACGCACTGACCGCATGGATTGCGGCCCAGCGCCCAGACTCGGAGGAGCCCACCATGACGAGCGCGGGCCCGCGCCGCCGCGCACTCGCGGTCCTCACCATCCGTTTCAGGTGTCATCGCGGCGAGACTGACTCACATGCTCAGTGATGCGGATCTTGACGCGATCGAAGCCCGCTGCGCCGCAGCCTCACCCGGGCCGTGGACGTCGCCGGACATGCATGTCTCCCGCGCCGAGGCTTGAATGACACGACCCGCCACGGCTGCCGACGGGCCACCGCCTCAATGCCCCGCGTCTGCGGGTTCGGCGAGTTCGCGTTCGAGAATGCCGGTGATCTCGCTGCTGGTGAGGATCATGGCGGTGACGAACTCGGCAAGTTCGTCACGGTCGGTGTCGAGCTTCCCGGCGAGCCAGGTCGAGGTGAGATCGATGACACCGGCGGTGACGGTGTGTGCGGCGAACTGCACCTTTCGATCCTCGGCGAGGTCGGCACCCAGGACGTCGCGGGTCTGCCCGATGAGCATGTGCGACAACAGCTGGATCAGTTCGGCGCGTTTGTCGCGAAGCGGTTGAGTGGCTTGTGATTCGACGAGGAATCGGCCCCGTCGTGGATCGCCGAGGATGTGATCCAGACACGCGTTGACGATCCACGCGACTCGCGGACGCGCCGCGACGGGCGCATGCAGGATCGCGTCCAGGACCGCGGTGACCGCGGCGGCGGCCTGGTCTTCGAACACGACGACCAACAACTCGTCGACAGTGCGGAAGTGCTCGTAGAAATAGCGATCGTTGAGCCCGGCGTGTTCACACAGTGCGCGGACTTTCACCGCTGCGACACCCTCACGGCCTGCGATGTCGAATGCGGCGTCGATCAAGCGTCGACGCCGGTCCGCGCGGCGTTGTTCGACCGTTCGTCCGGCGTACGCGCCGTGCGTTTCCATCCGCCTGCCCATCTGCTTGCCATCTCACCTTGTTTGGTGAAGACTATCACCACTTGGTTTGGTGAAGGTGTTCACCAATTGACTTCGGATTGAGAGACGCAATGTCGCGTACTGCTGTGAACAGACACCAGGTGGTGGTCGTCGGGGCGGGCCTCGCCGGCCTGATCGCCGCCCGCGACCTCACGCGGGCCGGGATCGACTGTGTCGTGCTCGAGACAGCGGGCCGATGTGGTGGCCGCATCGAGACCGCGACCTGGGAGGGCGCGAGGATCGAACTCGGCGCGCACTTCCTCGGCGGCAGGTTCCGGCGCGTGGCCGCCGTTGTCGATGACCTCGGACTGTCCGACGAACTGTGCCCGTATCCGTGGCGACCGGCGATGACGTACCGAACGCACGACGGCCGAACCGCCGTGGATCCGCGAAAGCCGTTCGGCGCGTTCACCGGTGGCCTGGTCCGAGGGCGTGACCTGGCCGGCGCCGCGCCCTACCTACCCCACCTCGTCGCGGGCATGCTGCGCGCCGACGGCGGCGATCTCACGACCCTGCGACACCTGGATTCGCCCGCCACAGCGCGGCTGCTCGGCAACCGCCTGGTCAGCGCGCTGTCGGGTCCGATGTTCGACGTCTTCTTCGGATACCCACATCGAACGGCGTCGTTCCCGGCGCTGATGGCCAACGCGGTTCAGCTGACCCACCTCGACACCCTGGCGGGGGGCATGGAACAGATCGTCACCAAGATCGCGACATCGCTGCCGGACGTACGCACCGAGCACACCGCAACCAGTGTCGCCCGCGAGGGTGCCACGATCCGGATCGTCGCCGAATCGGCAGGCGGGCCGGTCGAATTCCTCGCCGACGCGGCCGTTCTCGCGACTCCCGCCGACGTCACCGCGGAGATCTGGCCCGGCGGCGATCCGGCCGTCCGCGCACACCTCGAGTCGATCCGATACAGCCGCCTGAACCTCGCCTACCTGCGCACCGACACCAGAACCGACCCGGGCGCGGAGATGATGCCGGTCGAGTTCGCGCCGGGGTCCGCCTCGCTGCGCGGTTTCCTCGTCCTCGACGACTGGTGCGAAGACGGTGGCCTACTCGTCGCCGGCGCGGGCGCCGATTCCCCCGCGGCGGCGGCGGACGACACCGAACTCGCCGAAATCCTCACCCGTGAGGTCGAGCGAGCACGCCCTGAGTTGGCCGGACACATCGTCGCCGCCCGAACCGTGCGCGGGCCGCGGTTCATGCCGGTCTTCGATCCCGGCTCCGCCCGGCGGCTGCACCGGTTCCGCCTGAGCATCTCCGATGGCGCGATCGCCATCGCGGGCGACCACGCGGCCGCACCGGGCCTCGAGGGCGCCGTCGCGTCCGGACACCGTGCAGCACAACAGATTCAGACCTTTTTCTGAGAACGGCTCGATGAAGCCAGGGCGCGATGGCACTGGTCGCCGCCGCGCAAACTCGATATGAGAAGGAGGGCAACGATGCCCGGGTACTTTTCGGATGATTCGATCGCCGTGCAGGTCATGAGCAAGCGGGCGGTCGGGCTGACCTACGGGCAGCGCGCGCTGGTGATCGGAGCCACGAATCCGCCGCTCTACGTCGGCACCGCCACCCACACCACCCACCGCGAAACGCCGTGGAACCGGCTCGCCCTGACCGCCCGGCTGTTCGAAACGGTCTTCTTGGGAACCAAGGAAGAAGCCGACCGCGCGCTCGCGTTCACCCAGAAGAAGCACGCGACCGTCCACGGCACACTCCCCCAGGACGCGGGGCCGCACGCTCCCGCGGGAACCCGCTACGACGCCCACGATCCGCACCTGATGTTCATGACCATGGCTTTCACCTTCGATTCCGCGGAGGCGATGCACGACCTTCTCGTCCGGCCACTGACCGCCGACGAACGCGAAGGCCTGTGGCAGGACTACGTCAGGTGGGCAGAGCTGTTCGGAATGCCGCGCGATGCGGCACCGGCGACGTACTCGGAGTTCCGCTCGTTCTTCGATGCCTACCTGAACTCCGATGAACTGTTCCTCACCGCCGAGGCCGCACTCGTGGGAACCTTCATCGCCGGATTGGGACCCGGCTATCCGTTCCCGTTCATGCTCGAGCCCGCCGCGGCGGGGCTCGGACTGATCGTGCGGGGCAGCCTTCCCCCGCATATCCGAGACCTCTACGGCATCACCTGGAACCGGAAACAGCAGGCAGCCTTCGACATCGCGGTGAAGGCGATCCGCGGTGCCCACTACCGGCCTCACCGCGCTGTCCCGCGACCACTACGCCCCGTACTGCGCGGTTCGAGCGTCCCGGGCTTCAAACTGGTGCAAGACACAGAACGCCGAAACTTCCGGCGCGGCAAGTTGAGCATGCCAGGGGTGGAAACATCGCCGCAGAACCCATCGAACTGAGTACCCACCACCGCGGCTCGGCGAGGTGGCTTCCCCGCTGCGCGACCGCCGCACTGCGAGGACTGCCAGTCAAGCCTTCGCTCGGGACCGTCAGCGGCAAGCTGTTCCGTTCTCGCCGCTGTCTATATCCTTGCCACAGCCGAGGGCCGCGTCGTTTCGGTGATGACCCCGTGTAGCCAGGAGTGTGCGTGGTCGGCATCGATTGCGAGGTGCTCGGCGAGGTCGGCTTCGGGTGGACGCTGGGTGGGCATCCAGCTGGGAATGGCCAGCACGCGCATGCCCGCAGCGTGGGCAGAGCGAATTCCGGCGGCCGAATCTTCCACCGCTACACACGATCCCGTGTCGATGCCGAGAAGGTCGGCGGCGTGCAACCATGGACCGGGCTGCGGTTTCGTTGTCGGGTGATCCTCCCGGGCGACAATCACTCGCATCGATCGCCGCAGATCGAAATGGTCGATGGCGGCGTCCACGAACCGGCGTGGCGACGCCGACACCACCCCGGTCACGACGGCATCGGCGGTGGCGAGCAGTCGCGGGATCCCAGGCAGCAACTCGATGCGACCGGATCGGATCTGGGCCACCATCAGCTCCAGACAGTCGTCCACGACCCGCTCGACCACATCGACGCCACACACTGCGGCCACATGTTCTGCCCAGTCGCCGTGACCGTGAGTGCTGCGCCGATCGGCCTCACTCCAGGTGTGCCCGTGGCGGGCGGCGTAGTCGGACCAACAGCAGTCCCAGTGCCGCATGGTCGCGGCGAGGGTGCCGTCCAGATCGAACAGCACCGCCTCGATGCTCCCGCTCATACCGGGACCGACGCCGCCGGCGCGCCGGCGGCCATGAGCTGATTGATCGAAATGAGTTTCAGCCCATGGATATCGGCGAAGGCGCGCAATGCGGGCAGCCGCATGACCGATCCGTCGTCGTGGCATACCTCGCTGATCACCGCGACCGGAGCGAGCCCGGCCAGCCGCATCAATTCCACGCTCGCCTCGGTATGACCTTGCCGCGCGTCCAGACCCTGCGGGTGCGCACGCAGCGGGAAGATGTGGCCCGGGCGCTGCAGGTCGGCGGCAATGGTAGCTGGATCCGCTAGAGCGCGCAGCGTCGCGGCGCGGTCCGCGGCGCTGATGCCGGAGACCACCCCTGCCAGCGCGTCGACGGTCACAGTGAACGCGGTCTGCTTGTCATCTTCGTTCGCGCTGGTCATCAAGGGCAAACCGAGCTGATCAGCACGCTCGCCGGGCATCGGCGCGCACACCACGCCGCCGGTGTAGCGGATGAAGAATCCGAGCATCTCCGCGTTCGCGAGCTCCGCGGCCATGATGAGGTCGCCCTCGTTCTCGCGGTGTTCGTCGTCGACCACGATCACCGCCCGGCCCTCGGCGATATCGCGCACCGCCTCGCCCAGGTCATCGAAGATATTCGCTTGGTTCCGCGCATCGGTTGGAACAGTCATCGGTGGCCTCCGCCCTATCGGGGATGGGATCACACGCAGCTCGACACAGCAGACGGCAAACAAGATCATTTTGCCCGTAGACACATTACAGCCGGGCCCGGCCGCCGATGGACCGGACACCGACGAGCCGCGAGGTCGGCGTGTCACGCATCGAACACCAGCGGCCAGAGGAGACCCAAGTCAGCGACCGCGATCACCACCCCCAGAGCCCGCCGCCGTGTGGTCTCGACGGCGGCGCGCAGGCCGCAGGGCTACGTGCCGGCCTCGAGGCCCATCTACAACGCCGACCGGGTCCGATGTGTAGCCCGGCGCCTCAGAAGCGGTTTGGCCGTGAGGCCGCTACAACTGACACGGAGTCGGCAGAATCTGTTGACATGCAACGTATTCCATTCGACGTAGAAGCCTACTCACAACGAGTTCGGTCGAGTGCTTGCTTCATCTGCGAGGTGGTGGCAGGCCCGCGCAGTGATGGATGGCACGAAGTGGTCGCCGAGACCGAGGACGACATCGCCTTCCTCTGCAAGTACCCGACCATGCTCGGACATGTGCTGGTGGCACCGAAGGTCCATCACGAGCACGTGGTGAAGGACCTCACCGAGGACGTCTACCTCCAGCTGCTGGCACTGGTGTACCGGGTGGCGAGGGCGGTGGAGGCAACAGTCGAGGTCGAACGCACCTATCTGCTGAGTTTGGGCAGTCAGCAAGGCAATTCCCATGTGCACTGGCATATCTCCCCGCTGCCGCCAGGAGTCCCGTATCACGAACAACAGTTCCATGCGCTGATGGCCGAGAACGGGGTATTGCCGTGGACCCCGGAGCAGGCGAGTGCGCTAGCCCGGCAGCTGCGCGCTGCCCTGGACTGATTCCATGGTGGGCGACGACCCGCTTCTGTTCGGTGTCGCACGGGGTATCGCCAGCGAGGCTGGGTGGCGGGGCCCCCGAGGCGCGGTCCCCGTCGCCCACCACGCGGATCAGCGACGCGTCATCGTCGAGGCGTAGCCCCCGCCGCCGGGGTATACCCAGGCTCCGTCGAGCACGTGGTCACCGTCGGTGAACTCCCCGCGGAAGTACGCGGGGCTCCCCTTGGGCCCGCCCCAGATGGTGAGCACGTCGCCCTCCAGCTCGTAGGTGTAGTCGAGGGTGTTGCCCAGCGAGTCGTAGAAGCGCGACGCGAGGTCCGTGCCCGCAGGCCGCCCGAAGGGCCGGAGATGGCCGATCACCTCGAGCCCGGTGATCTGTTCGCCGAACTGCTCGAGCTCGACGTGCTGGAGCAGGAAGTGCCGGCCCGGCATCCACTCGTACCGGACGACGCCCTCGGCGCCGCCTGTCACCGTCCACTCGCCGACGAGCCGGTCGAGCGCGGCGACAGCGGCACTGGGCTCGGGGCTCTCCGCTGCGGCGGTGCTGTTCGCATCCGCCGCCGCCGGGAGCGTGCGGACGAAGTCGCGCAGTTGCTCGGCCACCGGTTCCGGTGCGATCCAGAACGCGGAGTGGTCCTGCCCCTCCAGCGTGAGGACGGTGACGTTCGGCAGAAGCGCGGCGAGGGCAGCGGCGCCCCGCCGGATGAACTCCTCGCCCTCGCTGCCGACCGCGACCGCGATCGGGACGTCGATCCGCCACCGATCCGCGGGGAGGGGCGTGCCGTCCTGCAGGTCGGCGAGGATGCGGCCGTCGTAGGCGTAGGTATGGGCGTAGCGCACCATCTCCTGCCACGACGGGTCCTCCTTCATTATCGGAAGGTACTCGGCGGGCACGCGGATCATCTCGCTCATGAAGAACTCGACCGCCTCGTCGCGACGACCTGCCGCGACCAGGCCTTCCTGGTGCGCCACGTAGTCGGCCGGCGCGGGGGAACGGGAATCGTCGACGATGAAAGGGGGCTCGTACAGGTACAGGCCCGCGACACGGTCGCCGAGCGCACTCGCGGCGTCGAGGGCAAGCCCGCAGCCGCCGGATCCGCTGGCGAGGAAGACGGGATCGCCCACGGAATCGACGAGGGCGGCGAGGTCGTCGATCTCGCGGGCGGGGTCGTAGGGCTGCGGGTCGCCGCTGGCGCCGCGTCCCCGGCGGTCGTAGGTGATCACCGTGAAGTCCTCGGCGAGCGCGGCGGCGATCCCGGCCACGCCGGTACGGTCCTCGGCGACGTTGCTGATCACGATGATCGCGGGGCCGGCACCGGCGCGCTGGTAGGCGATCGTGGTGCCGTCGGCGGATGTCACGGTGCCGACGATCGTGTGGGTCGCGGAGTACGCGGCCTGCTGCGTGGCGGGGTTCGAGGTGGTGTTCATGACGTACTCCTTGGGGTGTCGTCGGCCGCCCCGGTGGCAGCCTTCACCGATACCTCGGAGCCGCTTCCGCGTTCTTGACATCACTGCCGAAAAGAATCTTCGGCGGTCAGTCCGTGGGGTCCTCGGCCTTGCCCTGCAGGTAGCGAGCCTCGACATCGTTCGCGGTGAGCTCCGCTGCGGCGAGGAACTCGGTGCGCGCCGTCGCGCTCGATCCCGACCGCGCCAGCAGGTGCGCCCTGACGGCGTGCGCCCGGTGCGCCGTGAGCGGATGCTGCGACAGCCCGTGCTCGCGGTCCAGAGTCTCGAGGAGGTCCAGGGCGGGCTGCGCGCCGTAGGCATGGGCGACGGCGACCACCCGGGCCAGCATCACCGGCCCGCCGGGCTCGAGATGCTCGAGCGCGAGGTACAGGGCCGCGATCTGGGGCCAGTCCGTCTCCGCGTCCGAGGGTGCCTCCGCGTGGATCGCGGCGATCGCGGCCTGCAGCTGGTACGCGCCGACGGCGCCCCTCGGCCACGCCTCTTCGACGAGGGCGGTGCCCTCGGCGATCATCGCCCGGTCCCACCGGCTCCGGTCCTGCTCGGCGAGGGGGACGAGCGCGCCGTCGGCCCCGGCACGTGCGGCGCGGCGAGCGTGGGTGAGCAGCATGAGGGCCAGCAGGCCGGCGGACTCCGCGTCGTCGGGGAACTGGCCGTGCAGCAGCCGCGCGAGGCGGATGGCCTCCGCCGCCAGGTCCGCGCGCACCAGTTCCGCCCCGGCGGAGGCGGTGTAGCCCTCGTTGAAAACGAGGTAGAGGACCTTGCGCACGGTGAGCACGCGGGCCGTCAGGTCGTCGGCCGCGGCGAACTCGAATCGGGCCCCCGCCTTGCGGAGCTGCTGTTTGGCGCGGCTGATCCGCACGGCCATCGTCTGTTCGGAGACCCCGTACGCACGGGCGATCTCGGCGGTCGTGAGCCCGCCGACGGCGCGCAGCGTCAGCGCGACCCGGGAGGCAGGCGAGAGCACCGGGTGGCAGCACAGGAGCAGGACGTGCAGGCTGTCGTCGACGGCGAGGGCCTGCCCTGCGGACGCCCGGGAGGCCTCGTACTCCTCCTGGCGCCGACGGTCCGCCTCCTGGGCGCGGATGAGGTCGACCATGCGGCGGTAGCCGACGCGGATGAGCCAGGAGCGCGGGTCGTCCGGGATCCCTTCGTCGGGCCACTGCCTGGCCGCGGCGAGCATCGCGTCCTGGGCCGCGTCTTCCGCGGCGTCGAACCTGCCGAACCTGCGGGCCAGCGCGCCGACGACATGCGGTGCCTCCGCTCGCAGGGCACTCTCCAGCGCACTCATGCGGCGTGCGGGCGCGGGGTAGGCGAACATCCCGACATCAGGCGAAGTCGTCGCCCATGATCGGGCGGATCTCCATCGGCTCGCCGAGGACGTCGACCATCCGCGCGACGATGTCCTTGGCCCGGTCGAGCCCGGAGACGTCGATGATCGCGAAGGAGGCGAGCACCTCCTTCAGCTCCGCGTACGGACCGTCCGTGACGACGACCTTCCCGTCGTTCTTCTGGACGGTCGTCGACATCACCGGGTGGCCCAGTCCTTCGGCGCTGACGAACTCCCCGGTCGCGCGAAGCTCGGCCTCGAACTTCTGGTACTCCGCGAACGCGGCGAGCGCGTCCTCCGACGGGACGTCCGCCGTCGCTCCGTCCCACGCCTCCGCTGGGGTGTACCCCAGGAGCAGAAACTTCACCTCTGGCCTCCGAATCCCGACGAATCCGCGCGCTGTCGACGACACCCATGATAAGGCCGGGATGATCTTGGTGGTCTACATCCATCGTGCACAGCACTTCGAAAACGTGGTCAGTCAACCGCCGTGGCGATGTTCGGAACACAACCGTTTCCCCGAACACAGTGGGCAGCCGGGCCGCCCGGCCTCATCAAGGGAATGGGCCGACGAGGTCGCGGCCTCTGGTCGACTGTGATAGCTCTGCCGCGCCCAAGTGCCTACTCCGTCGCGAGCGTTCGCTGGGTTGGCTACCTTCAGCAGCGTGATCTATCCGGGCAGGGAATCGGCGACTCGAGTGGCGCAGCTGGCCGGCATCCCGCGAGAAAACTGGATGCAGGACTGGCCAACCGAGGTATCTGATCCGGCCCGGCTCGATGAATTCGTTCATCTGCTGTTCGCGAACAAGACCGACTGGGAACTGAGTTTCTGGTTGCTGGATCTGGTCCTCGAGTCGGCTCGAGATCATCTGGCCATCGCGCCGACACAGGATCACTTGCCAGAACGAACTGAGCAATTGATCGACACCCTGGTCGCAGTCTTCGAGGCCACGCGCGCACCCGCGCTCGCACAGAGCCTGCAGTACTGGGCGTGCCTGGATGCCTCTGGCCCCGACGAGATGTTCGGTGTGAGCCCGCTGGTACGTGAAGCCCGTCGCCGGATCGGCGACAGCGCAAGGACGTAGAGCCACTGGTATCGCGGTTCGCTTCGCTCTCGGGCGGAGCCGCAGGAGCGGTGAGCCATGGGCGACCACATCCAGACACAACCCCCTGACTACCACCGGTGTATCGACACCGTGTTCGCCTCGCCAGTCGCCTGCCGGGAGCCGCTGCAACGCCTGTCGGAAATGACCGAGCACGACATCCACGCGCGATGGTCGACGTGGAAAGGGCAGGAGCCCCCGCCCCACGGCCCTCGAGTCGGCCAACAGATTCCGATCGAGATGCGGCCGGCGATGCCGCAAGCCGATTGCGACTCCTACCGCCAAATCGTCAACAGTCGAGTTCGCGAGCTCGCTGCGGTAGGAGGAGTGCACCCGATGCAGCCGCCGAATCTCACCGTTTATTCAGGTTGGCGACGGAGTTCACCGTCAGCCCCCAGCGCACAGCGGTCGCGGCGGCGACGGTTCGGTTGGGGGCGTGGAGTTTTCGCAAGATGCGTTCGATGTGGGTGGCGATGGTGGAGGGTTCGACTCGCAGGTCGGCGGCGATGCGCGCGTTGGAGCTTCCTTGGGGCAGCAGTGCGAGCACGTGGAGTTCGCGGGGTGTGAGGCCGTGGGGTGGATCGATGCGGCGGTAGGCGACCAGTGTCCCGCCGGAGTGGACCGGCTGCATCCGAGTCCGGTATACGACATCGCCGTCGAGCAGCAGATGGCCGCCGGCTTGGCCGGACGCCGCGACCGCCCGCGCGAGTTCCACACCGGCGCCGCCGGATACGAACGGGTGCGCTGCGGCGGGCGCCGTCACCGGGTGCACGCTCCCGCTCCCGGTGACGATCACCACCGACTCCTCGTGGTCGACCGGCACTGCGATGCCGCGGCAGGGATCGATGGCGGCGCCGACCACGTCGGCCAGCAGCGCGAGCGCGGTCACCGACATGGTGGGGAACGGCGCGTGCACGGTGGTGCTCATGTTCAGCATGCCGAGGTAGCGGCCGTCGGCGGCGAAGAGTGGTTGGGTCAGGCCCTCGCGATAGCCGAGCGGGAGGATGACGCGATCGAAGATCGGACCGTATCGCACGTCGGCCGGTACCTCGCACAGACGAATCGGTAGCTGGTCGTGCTGGAGTCGGGTGAACAGCGGATGAGTGTGCAGGCAAGAGTTGGTGACCTCGAGCGCGACCTGCGAGTAGCCGATGCTGGTCGCGGTGTGGTGCACCCGGGCGACCGGGTCCCACCGTGACAACGCGGCGTGCTGATAGGCGACGACCCGCGACAGCTCGAACAGCACCCGGCCCAGGCCCGACCGGTCCGGTGTCGCCGCTCTGATCGCGGCTCGCACGCGGACCGCGACAGCGGGGTCCAGATCTCGATCGGGTGCGGCAACCACCCGGACAGTATGACTCCGGTCACTCCGCCCGGATCCGGCGGTCGCGCACCCCGAGCACACTCGCCGTCTCGCCGCGTCCGTCGATCGACGGACGCCGCGCCGCGCGCACGGTCCTAGGTTCTCCCGCACCAGCACAACGAACCGGGAGGTTACCGATGGATGTCGCCGATTACGCCGAACGAGACGCCACAGAGCTCGCCGAGCTCATCCGGCAAGGCCAGGTCAGCGCGGCCGAGGTGCAGGAGGCGGCCGCCGCCGCGATCGCGCAGGTCGACCCCGAGCTCGGTGCGGTCGCGGGCGAGGTGTTCGAGCGCCCGCTGGCCTACGACGCGGCAGGCCCGTTCGCGGGGGTGCCTTTCGCGATCAAGGACCTCATCCTCCACGCGGCGGGCGTGCCGCAGCGCAACGGCAGCCGGTTGTTCGGCCCCGGCCTGATCCACGACGACGACACGGCATTGATGACCCGCTTCCGGCGGGCAGGTCTGGCGACAATGGCGGTGACCACCTCCCCCGAGCTCGGTTTCAACGCCACCACCGAAGCAGTGGCCTATGGCGCACCGACGCGCAACCCGTGGGACCCGACCCGCGCCGCGGGCGGATCCAGCGGCGGCGCAGCGGCATTGGTCGCCGCCGGAGCGCTGCCGCTGGCCCATGCCAACGACGGCGGCGGCTCGATCCGCATCCCGGCCGCGGCATGCGGGCTGGTCGGACTCAAACCGAGCCGCGGCCGCATCTCCGCCGGACCTGACCACTCTGATCCGCTGCTCGGCATGGGCGCGGAGTTCGCCGTCACCCGGACGGTCCGCGACTGTGCGGCGTTGCTCGACGCCGTACACGGCAGCGAACCCGGCGACAAGTACCTGTTCCCCGCCGAGACGGCGAGCTACCGCGCACTGATCTCGCGCCCGGTGCGCGCACTGCGCATCGCCGTCGCGGCCGACATCTCCCAGGCCGATCCCGCCTGCACCGACGCAGTCCGCCGCGTCGCCGAACAATTGACCGCCCTGGGGCATCACGTCGAGGAAGCCGCGCCCCGCATCGACGCCGAGGCCTTCCATCGGGCCAACCTCGACGCCTGGTGCAGCTTCCTCGCCCACACAGTCGCCAGCGCGGCGAAGGCGCTCGGCATCGACCCTGGAACCGACTATCTCGAGGCCACCACCCTCGCCTGCGTCGCCTACGGCGTCACCAGGACCGCGGCGGACCTGTACGTCGTCGAGGAGACCTTCAATCTCGCGCGCCGTGAAGCCGCCCGGCTCCTCACCGACTACGACCTCTACCTCACCCCTACCACTGCCAGCCCGAATCTGCCGCTCGGTCACCTCGACGCCGACGACCCGACTCTGACCCCGCACGAGTGGTACCGCAAGATCTTCGACTTCGCGCCCTTCACCGCTCTGTTCAATGCCACTGGCAATCCGGCGATCTCGCTGCCGTTGGCTCGCTCGGCCGAGGGCTGGCCGATCGGTGTGCAATTCGTCGCCCCCTACGGCGACGAGGCCACCCTGCTCACCCTCGCCGCCGACCTCGAACGGCGATTCCCCTGGCACCAGCACCGCCCGGCGATCCACGCGCACTGACCACGGGCCGATCGCTCGAGATGCAACGTTCCGGCATCGTGCTGTTCATCGCCGGAACTCGAGTATGAGGAGGATGCAGCTCGTGTCGGGATCGAGCTCACACGTTGGACCAGGTCACCAGCAACGAGGTCGAACCGAAGGCTGCGGCGGCGCAGGCCTAGAGTGTGTAGTCGAGTATCGAGCGGGCGAGGGCGTCGCAGTCCTCGAGCATCGCCATATGCCCCACTCCACCAAGGTATTCGAGCTCGGCACCCGGCACCGCCTCGTACTGGTGTGCCGAGGCAGGGTCCCATCGCGGGTCGGAATCCCCGAAGATCACGAGGAGGGGCTTGCGGGCTGCGATGAGGCGCTCGGGAACAGTCTTCGCGACGAGGTAGTCCATGTTGGCGGCGAGAATCGCGCGGAACGCTCGATAGGTCGTCCTTCGCAGATCGGCTACAACTGTGTCAGGCACCGTGATCGGGGCCGCCGCAGTGGCTGCCAGTCCGCGGCGGATCATCGAATCGGTACGTATCGCCCACACGAGCGGGCCGAAAGGTGGCGAAGCGAGCGCCTTGATGATCGCCGGCTCGGGCAAGAGCGCTGTGTGGCTCGGCCCTGTGCTGACCAGGACCAACTCACCGACCAGGTCCGGACGACGCTCTACGAGGGCGGTAGCGACATATCCCCCGCTGGAGTGACCGACCACCTTCAGGTTCCGGAACCCGAGCTCGTCCAACACTGCCGCCGTCCGATCCGCCTGCTGTGGAACGGCATACGTGGACGCCGGCTCCGATCGGCCGCATCCCGGAAGGTCGATCGTGATCACCCGATACGCCGTGGTGAGCGTTGGCACCACCGGCGACCACGTCGAACCGGTTGCGCCCGAACCGTGGATGAGCAACAAGGGCGGTGCCGCCGGGTCTCCGTCGATGACAACGTGCAACCCGTGGACTGTCGTTTCATTGCGTGTCCGGGTGAGACTCGATTCGTTCATACCGACAGCTTCGTCGCAGGCTCGTCGCACCGTCTTGTACGAATGTCACGTTGTCCCGATCCGGCTAGCCTGGCATACATGAGCGCAACTGGCCTCCTGGACTGGAGCCGGGTCGAGGTCGCTGTCCCGGCCGGTCTCCCGACTCCGGGAGTCCGGATGGCGGGTTTCCGTTACCACGACATCGGGCCCGTAGACCTCACGATGATCCCGCACCCCTCGGTCACGCTCCTGCTCGATCTCACCGAGCGCGGAGTCGTCCACAACGGTCCCGGAGGCCCCGTCGTGGGAAACGCGATAATCGGCCTCCGTGCCGGCGCCTTGCACATCACCAGCGCGGGGGTCGGCGAAGTTTTGCAGATCCGCCTGTCCCCCATCGTCGCCGCAGCGATTCTCCGAGACACCGAGATGATCGGCGGTACCGTGACACCGTTGCCGCAACTGTGGGGCGGCAGCGCTGCCAGCTTGACCGACCGGCTCCGTTCGACACCGTCGTGGGACGACCGTTTCGCCCTCGCAGGCGCGTTCCTTCGAAGCCGGGTGCCTGGAACATTCTCTGTAGCACCCGAATTCGCCTACGCCTGGGACCAGACTGTCCGGACCGGAGGACGGCTCCGGATCGAGACCATCGCCACCGAGACGGGCTGGACCCGCCAGCGGCTCTGGTCTCACTTCCGGACTCAGATCGGAGTCTCGCCCAAACGTGCGTCCGAACTCGTCCGCTTCGACCATGCCGCCCATCTCCTGGTGGCAGGTCTCTCGCCCGCCGACGCCGCGATCGAGGCAGGCTATACCGACCAATCCCATCTTCATCGTCGAACCAAGGCGATCACCGATATGACCCCGACCGTCGTCGCGAACGCACCGTGGCTCGCGATCGACGAAACCGCATGGCCGACCGGCACATGAGACCGAGGGAACCGCGAGGTCGGCGTGCGGACCGCTTCGTTCAGACCGCGCTTCGTGTCAGCGATGTCCCGAGTGCGCGTATGGCCTCCGCGGTCGCCCACTGGGCTTCCGCCTGCGCGAGGGCAGCATGTGCTTGTGCCTGAGCGATCACGTTGCGCCGCTCTGCGCCGCTGACCGTGTCGCCGGCGGTGATGCCATCGAGCAGCGCCTCGGCGCGCTGCTTGTGAGTGGTGTAGTCCTCCATCGCTCAATTCTCGCACCCCTGCAACGAACGGATTCCCGGACGGCTGCGAGAGGTAGATCGGATTCGGCTCTCGTCGTGATCCGGTATTGCGAATTTCGGCAACCACTCGCGGAACGTGATGCGCGCCGGAAGAATCGAGGCATATCGTGGTGCGAGCCGAGGATCGGTGCATGGCGTCTTCGACCATCACCACGCTGAGTCAGGTCGAACACAGGGGCAGGCGACCTGGACATCGCATCCCGTGCACCGCATCGCGAATCGGGGAGGTGGCCGGTGTCCGGGTGAAGGACATCGACACCGACCAATGGATCTGGAACCTGCGTCGCCAAACCTCCCCTCCCCCTGGCCCCGGCGGCATGCTGGACAAGGCACGAAAGGCAAACGGTCTCGGCGAGTTCCGATCATCGAGGAACTCCGGCCGATGCTGGCCAACCCAATTCGGGCACGGCAGGACAAACCCGATGCGCGCCTGTGTCGCTGCGCAACGGGCCGGGCGCGTTTACGCCCAAGCGTTCCTGACAGAGACCGGCGAGTCGCGGCCGAATCGCTCGATGAAGTTGTCCCGACCCCTGAATGAGGATGTACTCGATGACTAGTGCCGCGGCCCCACAGCGAGCCAGATGAGGCGATTACAGCTCGGAATGAAGGTCCTCGTTGCGGCGATGGCCGTGTTATTCGGAGCAGCCGCAATCGGCCTTCTACTCGATGTAGATCCACTCCTCGCCGAGGATTCCGGAACGATGCTGAGCCGATCGACTTACCAAGCGATGAAGACATCTCCGATCAGCGTCAGAGTCACATACACCGATTGAGCGGTCTACATCCGAGACGAAGACTTCGACAGAAATCCGGAAAACTCCGCCGATGTGCCCGGCGACGCTGCTGCGGTATTTCTCCTACGGCATCGCTTGGGCTGTCGGACACTCACGCCAGGTCGCGATCTCGGCGTGGATGGGATCGGCCGCGCTACTGACGGCTGGTCTCGCCGTCTGTCGTCTGATCCCGACGTGGCTGCGAATCTTTCTCTGCGGTCTCGGCGAGGTATTCACCCAGATCCTGGGTGAGGGCACGGTCGAGGGCTTGGACGAGGGTGTGCTGGACGGCCGCGACAGCGACGTCACGCAGATGGTGAATCATCGTCGTGGTCTCAGCGATCTCGTCGTCGGTGGTCGGCAGCCATCCTTCACCGTGCAGTTCGACGAGATGGTCTTTGGTGAGGGTGAACATCTGGTGCGCGATGTCGTCGAGATGGTGCTTGACCACCGCCTGCAGGTCGGCGAGGCGACCGAGGTCGAACTGGTACCCGTGGAGGTCGGCGAAAGTCTCCAACAGCCGCGGATCGGTGAATTCCACAGTGTCACCGCGAACTCGGAGCAGCCCGAGTTCGCTCAGGCGAGCCAGCAGGGCTGGGTCGATCGCCTCGGCGCCGAGGAAAGATCCGACCAGTTCGAGCGGAACCTCCAGCGACGCGGTCTCACGGTCGGTCGTAGCGCTGCGCGGCAGCCCGAGGACTTCGATGAGATCCTTACCGGTTTCCCAGCTGGTGATGAAGTCGGAGATGTGCGCGGTGGTGAATCCACGCTGGAGCAAGGCATCGATGAGTTTGAGCCGCTCGAGATGGGAATCGTCGTAGATCAACGCGCGCCCGGACCGAGTGGTAGGCACCGGCAACAACCCGCGTTCCTGATAGGAGCGCACATTGCGGGTGGTGGTGCCGGCGGCGCGCGCGAGATCGTCGATGCGGTATTCCGCCACCTCGTCTCGCTCCTGTTCGTTTCGCAACCACGGTTCGAGCCAGATCCTTGCCCACGAGGTCGTGTCGACTTCGTGGGCAAGGATCCGGCGGTCTGCGTCGAGACTAGCCGAGCGGGACCACGGCATGGTCGCCGGTACCGATCGCCGCTGTGGTGTCCGCCGGGGTGAGCAGGTAGTCGTCGGTCTCGACGGCGGCCAGCTGCCGAACGTACTGGGAACCGAACCCGGGGAACATCGTGGCGTTGAACCCGTCGTCGGTGAGATACCAGCTGCGGCAGCCCGAATTCCACGTCGTGGCGGCAAGCCGCCGCTGCAGTCTCTCGTTGTACCGGTCCTGCTTGTCGCGGCGCACCTCGAGGGTGCGCAGGTTCTGGTGCAGGATCATGCGGATGGCGTCGGTCAGGTAGTCGATCTGCGCTTCCATGTACACCAGCGCCGAGTTGTGGCCCGGCCCCGAATTGGGTCCGAATGTCAGGAACAGGTTGGGGTAGCCCGCCACCGCGACGCTCTTGTAGGCAAAGGCCCCCGCGCTCCATTCCTCGGCGAGCACCCTGCCGTCGCGGCCGATCACCGGGATGGGGCTGCCGGTCTTGGACACGTCGAACCCGGTGGCGAAGACGATGCAATCGAAGCGGTGCTCGATGCCCTCGGCGGTACGTATGCCCTGTTCGCTGAGGCGCGCGATCGGCCAGGTGACAAGGGTGCAGTTGTCACGCTGCAACGCCGGGTAGTAGTCGCTGGTCATCAGCAGGCGCTTGCAGCCCGCCCGGAACCCGGGTGTGAGCTGACGACGCAACCACGGGTCTTGCACCTGGTTGCGCAGGTGCAGCTTGGCCACCGATTCCACGACCCTGGTCAGCGGAGTGTTCCAGACAACGCCGAGCGCCACCGATTCGTGCCCCCAGAACCAGGCTCGCCGTGCGAGGGATTGGGTGGCGGGCAACTTTCGGTAGACCTGCTTGGCGAGCGGACTGGTGGGCCGGTTCAACCTCGGCAGCACCCACCCGGGTGTCCGCTGGAATACCTTGACCGCCTCGGCCCGCCGCACGAGCTCGGGCACGATCTGCACGGCGCTGGCCCCGGTGCCGACCACGGCGACCCGCTTGCCGGTGAAATCGTAGTCGTGGTCCCACCGCGCACTGTGGATCTTGTGGCCCTGATAGTCGTCGATCCCGGGAATCCTGGGGAAACTGGCATTGGCCAGCGGCCCGGAGGCGACGACGACGGCCCGCGCCCGCACCGGGTCGCGTCCGGTCACGGCGATGTCCCACACGCTGTTCGCCTCGTCGAACGTCACACCGGAGATGTTGTGCCCGAACCTGATCCGATCCCGCAGACCGAAATCGTCGACCATCGATTCGATGTAGTCCAGGATCTCCCGGCTTCCGGAGTAGGTGTGCGACCAGTCCGGGTTCGGCGCGAAACTGTAGGAGTACAACCGCGACGGGATGTCGCAAGCCGCGCCGGGATAGGTGTTGTCGCGCCAGGTACCGCCTACCCGGGTGCCACGTTCGAAGACCGCGAAATCTTCGATCCCCTTCTGCCGCAACCTGATCGCTGTTCCGATGCCCGCGAACCCCGCGCCGATGATCGCCACGTCCAGTGGCTCGGCGGCGCTCATGCGACCGGCTCGTAGGTGAGTTCTTCGGACCAGGTCGGCCGCGGTCCGAGGAAACGATCGGGAACACGTGCGGTGATCTTGACCAGGGCGTCGGCGAACAGGTGGTACGGGTGGTCACGGTTGATCACCCAGCCCGCGTGCATCTTGACGATCCGGTACATGGGAACGCGATTGGCGATCGGATTGCGCTCCCCCACCGCCTTGAACCGCCGCATGGCCGCGTACAGGCGCTCCTCGTCCACACCCATGTCGACGACGTTGTCCCGCATCTTGTTCAGCAACGGTACGTAGCTGAGGACGCCGATCAGCAGCGACGGCTTGATCCAGCCGCCGACCAGATCGATGAGGAGTTTGCGGGCGGTAGAGTGACCGAGCAGTTCCATCACCGCGTAGTCCGTGGCGAGGTGGCGCGATTCGTCGGCATTGATCTTCTTGAACGCCTCCTGCGCAACGGGGTCGGTGATCTCGTCGGTGATGAATTTGATCAGCGCGCCGTCCAGGGCAACCTCGAGCATCGGGATCACGGTGCCGAGGAAAGAAAGCGACATGCCGTCGGCGTACTTGTCCAGGAAGTCGATCACCAGTTTGACATTGATGTTGGGTTCCGGGATCTCGTCGCCGTCGAGCATGCCCCACCGGCGCATGAGCGCCAGTTCAGCATTGGCGTGGCGCTGTTCCTCGGCGTGGAAGTAGCGGTAGATCTCGCTCAGGGTCTCGGTGGGCGCCTTCTTCGCCATGGCGGCGAAGCCACGGGCGCCGACGTTCTCGATCCACATCAGATCGGCCATGAACGGCTTGAGCTTGGCGTGCAGGTCGGGATCGATGAGGTCGGCGCCCGGCGCGTCCCAGTCGATGTCGGCCAGCGCCCACTGGCGGGCCTTGATCTTGGCCAGCATGTCGTCGAAGTCGAAGGACATCTCAGACTCCTGTCTTCTCGGTGTCGGCGGTCACGGTGACGGGCGAGCTCGAATCGCTCTGTGGGAGCAGGCGGTTGAGGGCGCCCAGGCCGCGGGTGTAGAGGGTCGGGAACTGCCGCTTGAGCAGCCAGATCAGCTGCGCGTCGAGCTGGGGCAGCACGTAGAGTCGGTCTCGGTCGTTGGCATCGAGAGTCATTCGGACGACACGCTCGGGCGAATAGCCGGTCCAACGCATCAGGGTTTCGGCCAGGTTCATCGCGCCGGGTTCGATCCGGCCGTCGCGCGCGACATTGGTCTTGACGAAGGTCGGGCACAGCACGGTGACCGCGACGCCGCTGCCGGACAGCTCGGCGGCCATCGTTTCCGACAGCGACAAAACCGCCGCCTTGGAGACGTTGTAGGGGCCCATGGTCGGCGCGGCTGTGAAGGCCGCCGCCGAGGCGACATTGATGATGCCGCCGCGTCCCGCGGCGCGCAGTTGCGGGGTGAACAGTTCGCAGCCGTGGACGACACCCCACAGGTTGATACCCAGGGCCCACTTCCAGTCGTCGAGGCCGACGGCGCCCACGGAATGACCACCGATGCCCACGCCCGCGTTGTTGACGACCAGGGTGGGCGGGCCGCCGAGGAGAAGTTCGCTGTGCAATGCCAGGCTCTCCATGTCACTGCGGTCGGATACATCGCAGAACAGCGCGTGCGCGGTGGCGCCGTAGATGCGGGAGATCAGCCGCACCGTCTCGTCGGCGCGTTCCTTGTCCACGTCGGCGCACACGACTTGTCCGCCTCGGGCGGCCAGCTCGAGCGCGAAGGCCCGCCCGATACCGCTGCCGGCGCCCGTGACGACGGCCTTCGCGCCGTAGGACCGGCGTTGGTTGCCCAATAGATTGTCCAGAATTCCCATGGTCAGCTCACTCGCTCTCGGGTATCGGCGTCGGATGTCGCCAGTGCGTCGGCGATGAAGCGAGCCGCGCGGCGCAGCGCCGGCGCGGCTTCGGGCACCAGCACGGGCAGCGCTTGGAAGACGTGCACCTGGCCCGGCCACAGCTCGAGTTCGCAGGAACCGCCAGCGGCCACCACCATGTCGCGCAGGTGCAGTGCGTCGCCTACCAGCATCTCGGCGTCGCTGGCCTGGACGAACAGGGGCGGCAGTACCGTCCCCGGGGGCACGGTCAACTGCAGTCGCGGCGAGTCGGCCGGTGCCTGGTCGATGTAGAGCGCGGCCGCGCTGCGTCCGACGCGAGCCGAGGCCATCGCTTCGCGGCCGTCACGTTCGTGGTGCTCGGCCAAGGCGAACGATAGGTCGATGAGCGGCGAGAACAACACGACACCGGCGGGTTGCGCGGTCCCGGTCCTGGCGTTCTCCAGCAGGAGGTCCATGGCCAGATGACCACCGGCGGAGTCGCCCCCGATCACCACATCCTCGGCGCGGTATCCGTTACGGAGCAGCCATCGATAACCGGCCACGACATCGTCGGCCGCGGCAGGGAACAGGTGTTCGGGCGCGAGCCGGTAGTCGACGACGAACACGGGCAGACCCGTGTCGCGGGACAACCGAGCGGCAAGGCCGCGATGTGTGCGAGCGGAGCAGAGCACATAGCCACTCCCGTGAACGAAATACATTGCGCGGTCACCGAATTCGACACCATCGGCCCGAACCCACTCCCCACGCACCGCCCCGGAGTGCACCGGTGTCACCCGCGTCCCCGACGGGACGGGGCCACCGGCGGCCATGATCGCGGCGACCATCCCCCGCGCGGCCGCGATCCCGAGGCGATTGTGTGGCAGTGC
This sequence comes from Nocardia neocaledoniensis, assembly GCF_029868625.1. GTDB lineage: Bacteria > Actinomycetota > Actinomycetes > Mycobacteriales > Mycobacteriaceae > Nocardia > Nocardia neocaledoniensis_A. Next base: position 24,850 of record NZ_JARWOJ010000316.1, read on the forward strand.
GCAATTGATCGGACGGAGTACAGCACGACCCGCTGTCAGCGAGAGCCGTGATCGCCAAGCGGGTGCCATCGGCACCCTGTTCGCCAACCGTGAGGTCGCCGTTGACCTAGTTGTTGTCATAGCGCGAAGTGTCATCTATTTATGTGCCATTTGTCAATGGCACATTACTGGTCCACACTCTACGGAGAGAGGAGCGCCGCCGGGCGCCACCACGACGAGGGAGTTGCACGATGTCGACCACCGATCTCCACCGACGCGTCCACCAGGTGAAAGTCCGCGATGTCATGCGGGAGACGGCCGATGCGGTGTCGTTGACCCTGGACGCCGCGACCGGCCCGACGGCTTCACTCGACTATCGGCCTGGGCAATTTCTCACGCTGCGGGTGCCGTGCCAGGATGGGCCACTGGCCCGCTGCTACTCGTTGTCCAGCTCACCGCACTCGGATGCGCCACCGACCATCACGGTCAAACGCGTTCTCGGCGGACGCGCATCCAACTGGATCTGCGACCATGCCACTTCCGGAACAGTTTTCGACGTCCTGCCGCCCTCTGGCGGCTTCGTGCCGCGCGACTGGAGCGTGCCGTTCCTTCTGGTGGCTGGGGGCAGCGGAATCACCCCGATCATGTCCATTCTGCGGACAGCCCTGGCCATCCACGACAATCCGATCACCCTGGCCTACGCCAACCGCGACGCCGAGTCCGTCATTTTCGCCGGAGAACTCGAGGCATTGGCCCGGAGCCACCCCGATCGGCTGAACGTCACGCACTGGCTGGAGTCCGAATCCGGGCGCCCCACCGCGGCCGCCCTTCGATCCTGGCTCGCCGCCGCACCGCGCGCACACGCTTATCTTTGTGGACCGACGCCATTCATGGCGGCGGCCCGTACCGCCTTGGACGCCAACGGTCTCGACGCCGACCATATTCACACCGAGGCCTTCACCTCGCTGACCATCGACGCGTTCAGCGCCCCCGAAGCGGAGATCGCCATCAGCACCGCGACCACCACGGTGACAGTGGAACTCGACGACGAAACCCATTCCCTCGCCTGGCCGGACGGCTCCGTGCTCCTCGACGTCCTGCTCACCAACGGGTTGGACGCGCCCTACGTGTGTCGCGAAGGCACCTGCGGCGGATGTGCGTACACCCTGCGCCGAGGTGAAGTCCACATGCGCGCGAACCACACCCTCGATCACCACGATCTCGCCCGCGGTACCCGACTCGCCTGCCAATCCGAACCTCGCAGCGAGACCCTGGACATCGTCTTCGACCAGTAGTCGGCAGCCACCCGAGGCGCCGGGGCGATACTCGCCGACACGTAACGGAGTCAGATCTCCGCAGGGTGCCGTCACGTGCGCTTTTCAGGCATGGTGCTGAGTGAATCGCGCATTGGAACTCCTGCTCGAGCGCCTTAGTGTTGGTCGTGCATCAATCGCTAGTGGAATCGGAGGCAAGACCGGTGGCTGTTCAGATCGGCGTATTTCTTCCCACATCCCGACCCGACATCGCGACCTCCGGAGCCGGAGAGGTACGGGCGAGTGCGCGGGCGGCGGAGGCCGGCGGACTCGAATCCGTATGGGCGAACGACCATCTCGTTGCCGGTCAGCCCATGCTCGACAGCACGGTCGCGCTCACCACCGCCGCGGCGGTAACCGATCGCATACGGGTCGGATTCGGCGCCATGCTGCTGGCGCTGCGGCCGACCGCGTGGGCGGCCAAGGAGATCAGCACTCTGCAGCTCCTGTCGGACGGGCGGCTGCTACTGGGGGTCGGCACCGGAAACCCCGCACACGGTGAGATCGGCTGGCTCGCCGCGGGTATGCCGTTCGCGGAGCGCGGGGTGCGCACCGACCGCGCACTTGCCGTACTGCCGGAACTGGTCGCCGGTAAACCGGCGAGGCTGGCGGACGGTCTCGAGGTCACGCTGTCGCCGGGTGCGGCGGTTCCACCGGTCCTCATCGCGGGCAACGGCGCTCGGGCACGGCAGCGGGCCGCCGCACAGGGCGATGCCTGGATGCCGATCGACCCCGGACTCGACCGTCTGCCCGGCTTGTTGCGCGAGTTGGGCGAACTCGCGCAACGACATGAACGTCCGACGCCCGCGATCACTGTCGTCGCACCGACGCTGTCGGCGGAACCCCGCCGGGCAGCGGAGGAATTGGCTGCCTACGAGGCCGCCGGGGTCGAACGGGTGGTGTTGGCCCCGACCGGCCCGGATTGGCGGCGCGACTACGCGTTCGCCGCCGAGGTTCGCGCCGCTCAGTAATACCGGCGACGGGCTCGCCTCGCTCACGCACGCTCTGCCTTTCCCGCGTTCACCGACCCGCCCCGGCCCGCAACGCCTGACCGCGGCCTACTCCGGTAACCACGGCTGAGCACAGCGCCCCACCACAGATCTCACCGCTCGATCTCGGACCGCCCGGGTCCGGGAGTCATGCGGTGGGGTGCTGATGGTTCACACGGCGACGACGGCGAGGGCGTCATCGCCGCGCCGGTATTGCCCAGGCGCGAGCCCGTATTCGCGCTTGAAAGCCTTCGCGAAAGCGAATTCGCTCTGATAGCCGACCTTTCGTGCCACGCCCGCCAGCGGGGTGTCGGTGTCGCGGAGCAGCCGGGCCGCGGTGAGCATCCGCCAGCGGGTGAGATAGGACAGCGGTGGCTCACCGACCGTGGCGGCGAATCGCCGTGTCAGCGTTGCCCGGCTCACTCCGGCGACGGCGCTGAGGTCTTGCACCGTCCATGGTTGTTCGGGTGCATCGTGCATGGCGCGCAGCGCGGCCAGGACGCCGGGATCGGTGAAGGCTCCCGCCCAGCCGGTCGAGGTCGGGGCCTGGTTCTCGAACCAGGCGCGCAGCGCGAACAACAGCAGGCTCTCCAGCAGTGCCGGAACGGCGGCATCTCTTCCCGCGCGCGGCTCTGCCATTTCCCCGGCCAGTACTTGCACGATCGCGCGCAACGCCGCATTGCCGCCCGGACGCGCGGGGATGTGCACGAATTCGGGCAGCTCGTCGAGCAGTGGATGGCTGCGCTGCCGCCCCAATGCGTATGCGCCGCAGATCAACTCGCTGCGGGCGCCGGGTCCGGGGATTTCGCGGGGTTCGCCGATGTGAGCCTGCTCGGTCACGGCGCTGTCGAGGCTGTCCACGAGGACGTGGTCGGCCCCTCGTGGCATCAGGACCACATCCCCGGCGGCCAGTGCGATCGGCGTACCGGCGGGCGAAACGAGCCAGCACGAGCCGGCGAGCACCACGTGGAATCCGGTGCCAGGCACCACGGGATAGCCTCGCCCCCACGGGGCATGCCGGATGAACTTGCCGCAGGTCGGAGCACCGGTCCGGATGGCAGTAATCGTTTCACTGAGCACGTCCACGCCGCCAATCTACTGATCAATCGACCAGTGAGTCAGTCGGGCGTCCGGGTGAGCCGGTGAACCATTCGATCGCCGATCGAGCCCCCACCACTTCGTCGTCGACGCGGTGCTGGCCGGCGTCATCGTCGCAGCGACGCCGCTTGGCGAAAGGCCCGGCCAGGCAGCGCTGTGGGTGTGCGTCAGTATCGCGATCACGGCGATATTCCGTCGCTACGGACAGCACGTCTCCACCCACGGCGCCGATTCGGCGAGGCGGCATACGGCCACGGTAGACCCGCACCCCGGCTGTCAGACCAGCCGATCGGCGGGGCGGAAACCGGAACTTGCCGGATGTTCCGGCAACCCGGCGGCCGCGACATCGGTGGTATGACCTCGATACAGCACCCGGAGAAGACCTCGTCTCCGCCTGCCGGATCACCGGTCCGGATGCGGGAAGTCGCCGAGCCGGATAACTGCGATAGGCGTAGGTGACGAAGACCAGGCCGGGCCGCTAGCCCGCAATCCGTCCACTGTCACCGGCCGGGTCGTCAGTGATACGGCCTGGTCGGTGCGACCCGCCCCAGCCGGCCGGGACTTCGAGCATCGTCAGAGGAATCGGCGCAGGAGGCGAGACTTGCCGGTGGTGAAGGGTGGGTAGGCCAGGCGGAAGGAATCAGCGCGGAGGGGCTTGTCGAGGACTGCCTTGTTGTGACTGAAAGTGTCGATGGAGTGTTCGCCGTGGTAGCCGCCGATTCCGCTTTCGCCCACGCCACCGAAGGGCAGGCCGGGGACGGCGAGATGGGCGTTGGGGGCGCCGAAGGACAGGGCACCTGAGGAGGTTTCGGTGGTAAGGCGTCGCTTGGCGCGGGCGGTGGCGGTGAAGGCGTAGAGGGCCAGGGGCTTGTCGCGGGCGGTGATGAAGGCGATGGCTGCGTCGAGGTCGGGAACACCGACGATCGGCAGGACGGGCCCGAAGATCTCGGCTCTCATCACCGGGGCGTCCGGATCGACGTCGGCGAGGACGGTCGGAGCGAGATAGCGGGTGGGGCGGTCGTGGTCGCCGCCGATGACGATCCGTCCGTCGGCGAGGAGGCCGGTCAGACGATCGTGGTGGCGTTCGTTGACGATCCGGCCGTAGTCGGGGCTCTCAGCGGGGTCGGTGCCATACATCTCGCGGATCGCGGTGATCAAGTGCGATTCGATCTCGGTGGCGGTCTCGCCGATGGCCAGGACGTAGTCGGGGGCGACACAGGTCTGACCGGCGTTCATGAACTTGCCCCAGGCGATGCGGCGCGCGGCGCGCGCGAGGTCGGTGCCGGGCTCGACGACAGCTGGGCTCTTGCCGCCCAGTTCCAGGGCGACCGGGGTCAGGTGGCGGGCCGCGGCGGTCATCACGATGCGGCCGACCGTGCCGTTGCCGGTGTAAAAGATGTGGTCGAAGCGCTGTTCCAGCAGAGCGGTGGTCTCCGGGACGCCGCCCTCGACGACGGCCACGGCCTGCGGATCGAGCGTGCGAGGTAGCCAATAGGCGAGTGCGGCGGAGGTTGCGGGAGAGACCTCGCTGGGTTTGACGACCACGGTGTTGCCGGCGGCGATTGCGCCGATGAGCGGGGTGAGGGCCAGTTGTAGGGGATAGTTCCAGGGGGCGATGATCAGGACCGTGCCGAGGGGCTCGCGCACGGTGCGGGCCCGGGCCGGCTGCAGCGCCAGCGGCACCGGCACCCGCCGCGGGCGTAGCCAGCGTTCCAGGTGGCGCAGGGTGTGGTCGATCTCGTTGATGGTGAAGCCGATCTCGGTGGCGTAGGACTCGGTGGCGCTCTTGCCGAGGTCGGCGTGGAGTGCGGCAGCGAAGGTGTCCTCCTGCTCGACCAGCATGCGACGCAAGGCGCGCAGCTGGGCCTTGCGCCAGGTGACCGGCTTGGTATGGCCCGTAGTGAAGGTGGCGTTCAGGCGGGTGACGGTGGCCGATGCGTCGCCCGTCATGGAGGGCGCGGTCTGGAGGGTGGCGGAAGCGCTCATACGACCCAGTATAAACGAAACGAAATACTTTCGTTTTGTTAGTGGTATGGTGATCACGTGACGCGCACCACGCACCACACACCAGACCCCGGCGACACCCCGTCCACCTCCGGCCGGGGCCGTCCCCGGGATGCCGCACGGGACCGGGCGCTGCTCGATGCCACGTTGGCACTGCTGGTCGAGAACGGGTACGCCGCCTTGACCACCGCCGCCGTGGCCGCACGTGCAGGGGTTTCCACCGCGACTCTGTACCGCCGCTGGTCTTCCAAGGAAGACCTGGTGATCGCCGCCGCCGCCACATTCGCCGAGGCCTACGGGCCGCCTGCGACCGGCAGCCTCGAGGGCGACCTGCGTGTGGTGCTGCGGGACAAGGCCGCCGCCGTCACCGGCGAGGGCGGCCGGCTGATGCGGGCCCTGCTCGGCGAGGCCGCGCACAACCCCGCGCTCGCGCAGGCGCTCACGGTCGCCTTCCTGCAGCCGGTGTACCAGCGAGTGGCCGAGGTCGTGCGCAGCGCCGTCGAGCGAGGCGAGATCCCGCCGGTCGAGGACGCTGAGCTGCTCGGAGAAGTGGTCGTCGGCCCTGTGATGAGCAGGTTCTTCCTCACACCCCGGCTGCCGGAGCAAGTCGACGCGACAACCGCGCTGGAAATGGCAGACCGTTTCCTGCCATTTGCCCTGCGCGCTGTGGGCGGCACGCGGAACGCCTGAGGCTCGGTCGAAGGTGCCAGATCGACCGCGACGGCAGCTGCGGTGAGCACATCTTCCTTGCGTGGCCGGGCAACAAGTCCGACGCGACCCTGTCGCCCGCACGCCAGCGCCGGACCAGCGCTTACACCTGGCGATGAGTGACACAGAGCTCCTCGGCAGCCTGGTCGACAGCCGCGACGCTCACCCCGTCCGACTGCGCGAGCGGGCCGATGACCTTCGCGCGGGCCATCGCGACTGCGACCGCGCTTCGTCAGCGGTCAGAACCCCGCGCTCGGGGAAACCCCCTGTGCTCAAGACGAGTACGAGCTGAAGCACGGTACTGCCGACGAGTACGGGACACGTCGATGATCGCTAGTCCTCTTCAATCGCAACGGAATCCGCAGGTCAGCACTGAACAGGACTTCGACAATCGACAACTGCCCCGGCGCCGGAGTGGGTGTTCGGCAAACGAACCTTTCCGAACGGTGTTCAGAAAGCTCAGCCGACGTCGAGCACACCGACCGACCGCTCCATCAAGCGGCCCTCGGCCGGACTACGGCAAGATCGACGAGTAGAGAAAGCCTATGGTGCTGCACGCAGTTCGCCGGTGAAGGACCTGATCGACCAAACCGATCGTGAGTTCTTCGCGTCGTTCGCCTCGAGGCCAGGGATGTACACCGGCTTCACCGATCTGCGTGGAGTCGTCACATACATCGAGGGCTACGTGGTTCTGATCGCGAACCTCGAAGTCGCCTGATCGCGAATCTCGACACCACCACCCGAGGGCCAGGCGCTGGGGACTGCTGCACTAGGAGGTGACATCTGATCTGTGGTGTCGTGTGGCACTGCTGGAAGGATGGACACCGTGCCCAACTACCTGCTGCCTCCGACACCGAAACGGACCCTCAGCGCCGATGGAAAGTGACCACGCCCGCACAGAACCGGAATCTCGCACACGGGCAAATCAGCTTTCATAGCTGCTCAGCCTTCACATCTCCGGCCTTCTGCGTTCCCCGGAACTACGCACCAGCAGAACGGCATTGTCAGATCGAATACGAATCCGCGATGACCAGGCATTTTCCGGTTGCCCATGTTCTGCGTGTCCTGCCGAGTGTCCAATTTCAGGACATAGGAAACTCATGTCTCGGGTCATAGGAAACACCGGGCAAGGTCACCGACCATGTCGAAGGCCCGCCTGGTCATCATCGCCGTCGTCGTCGAAGGCCGCAGCCAAGCCGACATCGCCCGCGCCTACGGCGTCTCACCGAGCTGGGTCAGCAAACCGATCACCCGCTACCGAACCGAAGGCGACGCCGCCCTCGAGCCCCGCTCCAGACGCCCGCACACCAGCCCCCAACGCCACCCCACCACAGGTCGTGGACCTGATCGTGAGCCTGCGCCACGACCTGACCGGACAAGGCATGGACGCGGGCCCCCACACCATCGCCTGGCACCTACGCCACCACCACAACGTCACCGTGTTCCCCGGCTACGATCTCCCGCCACTTGACCCGCAACAGCCTGATACAACCCGAGCCGCGGAGAAGACCGCAAATCCTCCAACATCCGATTCCAGGCCGAGCTCCCCAACGAAACCTGGCAACCGGACTTCACCCTCTACCGGCTACCCGGCGGCCGCGACATCGAGATCATCACCTTCCTCGACGACCACTCCCGCTACGCCCTCTTCGTCACCGCCCACCCCGCATCACCGGCCTCGCCGTCGTCGAACAATTCGGTAAAACGACTGCCGCCCAAGGTGTTCCAGCATCAACGCTGACAGACAACGGTTTGGTCTACACCACCCGCTTCGTCGGCGGCGGCACCGGCGGCCGCAACGGCTTCGAAACCGAACTCACAGCCCTGGGCGTCACCCAGAAGAACTCCCGACCCAACCACCCCACCACCTGCGGCAAGGTCGAACGCTTCCAACAGACCATGCAACGATGGCTGAAATCCCAAACCCCGCAACCACGTTCAATTCCCGAACTACAGCAACTCCTCGAGGAGTTCACCGGCCACCACAACCACAACCGACCACATCGATCACTGCCACACCACGCCACCCCCGCCTACAACGCCCGCCCCAAAGCCGAGCCGAGCACCACCCACGGCACTGACGGCCATTACCGGGTCAGGCACGACACCGTCGACGCCGTCGACGCCGCCGGCGTCGTCACCCTCCGCCACAACGGCCGCCTACACCACATCGGTATCGGCCGAACCGACACCGGCACCCCGGTCCTGCTCCTCGTCCAGAACCTCGACATCCGCATCGCCCACGCCGCTACCGGCGAACTCCTGCGCGAACTCGTCCTCGACTCGGCCCACGACTACCAGACCACCGGCGCCCCGAAAGGCCCCGAAACGACAAACTCCCCGAACCTGAAAGTAGGTTCGGGGAGTTTCCGATGTCCTCAGACATCACACTGTCGGGCTGACAGGATTTGAACCTGCGACCACCTGGCGAGTGTTTTAGTTTTCTGAAGCATGTTCGACGTTGCCCAATACTACCCAGCATCAACATCTTTCGCGATGCCGTTGCGCTCGGCAGTTCTCGTGGATTCGCGTTGATTCCGGCAAAAAACTGTGGGGTTTCTGCGGGGCCCCGGAGCTCAGGCTTGTCGCCAACTTCGATGATGCATGCCAGTTCATGGCCCAGGTCTCAAACCACCGCAGGCCGACAGTGTCATCGGCGTGGCTTCAAGCTCATCCCTGCTCGCGCGGGGAGCACCAACCGCCGACCAGGCGGATACCCTCTGCGTAAGACATTTCAGTGACCAAAACCGGGATCCACTGTGCACCAGGAGATGTCGCCGCCCTGCGGGTCCAGCACGAACCGGGCGGTCACGTTATGCGCGAGCACCGCACCGTGGAGGTGGAGTGGCCTTTGGGTCGTCCCGCAGTGCCACTGGTGAAGCGCAAGAGTGCGGGTCGGTTCCATCGGCAGTGTCGGCGCGGCCGGCGACAATGCCGCGATGGAGCGCTTCTTCAGCCTGCTTCAACGCAACGTCTTGGACCGGCAGCGATTGAACACCCGCGAGCAGCTCCGGATCGCGATCGTCACCTGGATCGAACGCACCTACCACCGGCGGCGACAGGCCAGGCTTGGCCGGTCGACCCCAATCGAATTCGAAACCATCGTGTCCCCAGCAGCCCGACAGGCTGTTTAACCGCTTTCACCCGATCCTGCAGCAGCCCCGAACGACCGACGGCGGCCTGATGAGGCAGGTCCTTCGTCTGCCGCTGCGTCGGCGCTATCGGTTGAGACGGCTCGTGCCTTCGTCGGTGACGTCGACGTATTCAGCGTAGCCGCGGGTGTTGATGCTGCGTCCATCGATTTCGATATCGGCCTGGTATCCGGCGATGTATCCGCGGCCGACACCGAAACATGCTGGGGTGTCATATGTTCCGACGACTTCGACACGGTCGCGTACACCGAACCGGAAGCGGTGGGGCAGCAGCATTTCATGGTTGCCGGCGCTGTCGGTCGATGGTGCGTCCTGGTATTCGAGGACTTCGTAGAAGGTGCGGTCAGTAGCGATCTCGTTGACGCGCCAGTCGCCGTCGCCGGAGAGAGTGCGGAATTGCACCACGTCGCCGACGCGGTCGCCTAGCATGCCTACCCGGCAGAACAACAGCTGAGCGTCGGTGGACAGTTCGACCACGTGATAGGTGAAGAAGTCGACCGGCGCCTTGTAGCGCCAAGGGAGCAGGCGATCACGCAGGGCGTAAGGGCCCACGCAGCGTGCGTATTCGATGTTTCCCACACCCGACACCTCGACGCGGGCATCGGGTGTCTGGATCCAGCCGGTGTATTGCCCGAGCAAGCTCAGGTGATCGTAGGGCTGTCCCTGCACGAACCACGTTGCGCGTTCAGCGAGTGCGAACTGCAAGCGTGCGGTCAGGCCGGGAATGCCGATATCGACGACGAATTCCGGATAGCGTCCACTGATGGTCAGCTCCGCACCGAAATGCAGTCCTTCCCCGATGGGTCCGAAGACGCAGTCATCGCGCAGGGACACGATGCCGTAGTACGCCGCGTCCGCGGTGGAGATCGACACGGTGGCGGTGTCGCGTGGCGTCGTTGTGACGACATCGTCGACGTCGAACGCTCGCTGTCCCGGCATTCCTGCCATCACCATGACACTCAAATACTGGTGCGGGGCAGCAAGCTTGGGGATCATCACCCCGTAGTGTGTCCAGCCGTAGAAACGATGTCCGGGCATCGGCAACAGTGGGTAGGAGCTGTCGAACGCGCGCGTGGACAACTTGGCGCCGCGTTCGGCGAAACCGAGGACCGTATGGCGGGTTCCGGCGAGAATGAACCGGGTTGCCGCATTTTGGAGCGCAAGTGCTTTCATCGTGCATCACCGTCGCGCAGCTGCGTCAAATGGGTTCTCGTGTCCCGGGCAAGGCGATCGATCGTGGTCTGTGCCGCTGGGCGTGCCAGCTTCTGCAACGGCCGCGGTAGCCGGGGCTCGATCAGAAAGTCCCAGTCCAGCCGGCTGCCCGACTCTGTCGGTATCACGCGATACCGCTCACCGAAGCGGCGGAACACCGGGACTGTGCACGCTTGCACCGCGAAAGCGTTCTCCAGCCGGTCACCCCGCTCCTCCCACAGGAAGTAGCGCTCATGCACCGACAGCCCAGGCGCCACTGTCACAGTGCGCCGCGAGTCCACGCCACACGGTGAACCGGCTTCCCATCGGCACTCGCGCAACACCGAACACCAGTACAACGGACGCTCACCGTGCGACTCTCGCCACACCGTCTGCGCCGAAGCCGGCGACGTCACCGAGAATCCGTATCGACTCTCCTGCCAGCGGGGATCGTCGAAAAACGACTCCTCCACCCTCTGTAAACGGAACCTTCGCACGTCGAAATCTCCCTTCCAGGGTTTGAGGTCACCTCCCCCGAACTGTGACGACAGTACCCCACAATCGGTTCGAAATTCGAACCGACGTGAGCAGAAGTGCATCGCAAAACATCGCCGTGCGGGTCAGCGGCGTTCGAATTTCAGGGCAGGCGGTCCAGATCGTCGATGGGGTTGCGCTGGAAGCTCTGAACGCCCAGGTGCTGGGCCCAGCTGCGCGACCACGCCTTGAGCGGGGCGAGCGCATAGAGCAGCTCGATCCCGATCGGGGTCAGCCGGTACTTCCCGTCAGTCACGGTTTCGGCAACACCGACCGACACCAGCTCACGTAACCGGGTTGACAGCACACTCGAGGAAATCCCCGCAAGACTACGCCGAAGCTCTCGAAATCCGACCGGATCTCCGCGTAGCTCCCACAGCACAGTGATCGCCCAACGGCGACCCAACAGATCGAAAGCCGCCATCAGAGGCTGACCAGAACTCGATCCTCGGACCGGAACCCCCGGCCTGGGAGGCATTGCTTCACTCATCGACCCACCCTATAAGCGGTTCGGAATTGCGAGCGGCATAGGTCGGCGACATTCTGTCTTGCGCGGGCCGAGACCCAGTCCGAGCACACCGACCAGATTCAGTCGTGGACTGCGGCGTGTTCCTCCATGAGCGCGGTCAGCTCCGCCTGGTGCGCTACCTGCAGGGAAGACTTGTCGAATCCCTGCATCACCACAACGCCGACCTTCTTACCCAGATCGATCGGATCTGGAGTGAGCCCGATCGGGCAGCCGCAGCGACGACGACCAGCATCGAGCGGCTCGAAGCTGACCTCACCGAGGCCCGGACCGCCATTCAGCCCGAACGCATCCGTGCGGACTCAGTCCAAGACGAACTCGCCGCCGCCAGGCTCGGCCCCGGCCGCCCGCGAGCGAGCTGACGAGCTACGCACCGAGCTCGCCGACGTCCGGCACCTCGGTACTGCCGGTCAATGACGATTCACTCACCTCTACCGTTGCGACGCATCGGGCGATGCCGCCGAGGAGTGAGCTGGCCGACCCCTTTCCGCCCACCGATGTGCTGTGGGCATCCCCGAAATGCACCAACCACTCCGTGGCCCGCGGCCGGCGCCGCAACATCGACTCCACCCACGACCTGTTCGGCGAGGTCCTGCCCGACGCCGCCGCCGAGCGGTCGCGGGCGACGATGTGGGACGTCGTGCGCTTCGCCGAGCACCACCGCTACCGCTCCGTTGTGGTCGAAAACGTCGTCGACGCAGCCAAATGGGTGCTGTTCGACGCGTGGCTGACCGCCATGGACGCCCTCGGCTACCGCCACCGCATCGTCTACCTCAACAGCATGCACGCCGCCGCGGCCGGCGACCCCGCCCCGCAGAGCCGCGACCGCATGTACGTCGTGTTCTGGCGCACCGGAAACCCCGCGCCGGACCTGGACCGCTGGACCCGCCCGCGCACCTGGTGCACCCACTGCGACCACGAGGTCACCGCCGTGCAGGCGTGGAAGAACCCGGCGCGACCCTGGGGTCGCTACCGCGCCCAGTATGTGTGGCGGTGCCCGTCGACCAGCTGCCGCAACGCCGTCGTCGAACCGCGCTGGTTGCCCGCGGCGTCGGTGATCGACTGGAACCTGCGCGGCCAGCGCATCGGCGACCGGTCGAAGCCCTTGGCCGCCAAGACGATCGCCCGCATCCAGGCCGGTCTGGCGAAGTACACGAACGAGGCGTGCCTGGTCCCCGCAGGCGGGACCTGGCGCACCGACCCGACACCGGTCCGGGACCCGTTCGCGGCCCGGACAACCCGCGAGACCGATGCACTGCTGGTGCCCGTCGAAGGCCGCGACGGCAAGCACGCAATGCCGGTCACCGCGCCGGTACGAACGATGACCACAAGGTCGGAAACCGCGGTGCTGGTGCCCTACTACGGCAACGGCACCGCCCGCACCGCCGAGGCGCCGCACGGCACCGTGACCACGAAAGACCGGTGGGCCATGGTCGTCCCGCTGCGCAACCACAACACCGCCAAGCCGCTGACCGAGCCGCTCGACACGGTCGCCGCCGCGGGCAACCACCACGGCCTGACAACGGTCGCCGCCGACCTCGACGACTGCGAGTTCCGGATGCTCGAACCCTACGAAATCAAGCGCGCCATGGCATTCGGCGCCGATTACATCATGCGGGGTAGCCGGCGCGAGCAAGTTCGCCTCGCCGGAAACGCCGTCACACCACCCGCAGCACGAGACCTGATCAGCGCTGTCGCTGAATCGCTCATTCCGAATTCGTGAAAGGAGACCAGACGATGGAGGAGAGGACCACGATTGGCGGGGGCGCGCTCGCCGATGTCGGAACGGTCGGCGCACTGGCGTTGTCCGCTGACGGTTGGTACACCACGGAGGAGGTCGCGGCGCTGCTCAAGGTCGACCCGTCGAGCTTGCGACGCTGGAGGACCGCGGTTCCACCGCAGGGACCGCCGTTTGTTCACCTTTCCGGCAGGGTGACCCGGTACCTGGGCACGGATCTGTTCGCGTACCTGCGCCGCAACCGGACCGATCCGGCGGCGGCGTGATGGACTCGAAGGCAGTTCACGCCATTCCGCTCGGTGTCGATATTCGCGCCGACATCGAGGAACGGAACCGCGCGAAGCCATTCCGGGCGCGGGTGCGCTGGACCGATCCCACAACGAAGGCGCGGCCGTCGAAATCCGAGTCTTTCGATACGCGTGAGGAAGCCGAATCGTGGGTCGAGCGGATCAAGAGTGCCGCGGCCCGCGGCGTCGACCCGAAGATGGCGACCGCCACGCTCGCCGACTACGGCAAGGCGAGCTGGGAAACCGCGATGCGTGGCATCGAGGCCAAGACCGTCGGTGATGCCTACAAACCGGCGTGGGCGCGTCGAGTAGTTCCGGCGCTGGGCCACCTGCCGGTCACGATGGTCAGCGCAGGCATCGTCGACCGGGCAGTGATGAACTGGATCGCGACCGGCGTCAGCAAGTCGGCGGTGAAGAACAGCCTCGCCGCGTTGGCGCGCGTGCTGGATCAAGCCGTCCGTGACGAGGTGATCGACCAGAACCGCGTGAAGATCACGGGCTGGCAGGGACAGTACGAACGGATCGAAGACGAGCTGGACGACCCGCGGGCGCTGGCCCTGCCGGACTGGTCGACGCTGACGACGCTTGCCGACGCCCTCGTCGCCGCGTCCTCGGACGAGTTTCGCGGCTGGGGTGATGTCGTTCTGTTCGCGGCCTGCACTGCGTCGCGAATCGGTGAGGTGTCCGGAGTCAGAGTGAAGGACATCGACACCGAGCAGTGGATCTGGAACCTGCGTCGGCAAACCTCCCCCGGCCCCGGCGGCATGGTGGACAAGGGCACGAAAGGCAAACGGTCTCGCCGAGTTCCGATCATCGACGAACTCCGGCCGATGCTGGCCAACCGAATTCGGGCACGGCAGGACAAGCCCGACGCGCGCCTGTTCATCGGCCCCCGCGGCGGACGCATCCAAACCGGAGTCCTGCAGAAGGCAACGCACTGGGACGAAGTGGTAACCCGCCTGGGCTACGACCACCTACGGCGACACGATCTGCGCCATACCGGACTCACCTGGTTCGCCGACGCCGGCGTGCCCCTGCACAGGCTCCAGCAGATCGCCGGGCACACCGACCCGCGGATCACCCAGCGATACCTGCACCCGGACATCGTCGCGCTGCAGAAGGACGGCGACATGCTCTCCGCGCACCTGAAAACACCCAGACGGTCCCCAAATGGTCCCCAACTTCGACTGGTCCGACCAAGAAAAATCCCCTCCGACCCAGGTCGGAGGGGATTTTTCTTGGTCGGGCTGACAGGATTTGAACCTGCGACCACCTGACCCCCAGTCAGGTGCGCTACCAAGCTGCGCCACAGCCCGTCTTGCCCCCGTTGCCGGGTGCTCGAAAAGATTACCGCACGACTCTCCGTAGGTACTAATCGGCTGGTAGAGGGGCTGTTTTGGGTGTCAGGGGCGCCAGAAGAAGTGGTGGGTGACGCCGCTGGGGCTGAGGACGTGTTCGTGGTGGAAACGGTCGGTGAGTTCGTCGGGGGTGGTCCAGAGGCGTTCGCCGCGGCCGAGGGTGATGGGGGCGACGGCGACGTGCATGGTGTCGATCAGGTCGGCGTCGAGGAAGGCGCGGACGGTGGCGACGCCGCCGCCGATGCGGACGTCCTTGCCGTCGGCGGCCTCGAGGGCGCGGGCGAGGGCGTCCTTTGGGGTGGCGTCGAGGAAGTGGAAGGTGGTGTCGGAGAGGGTGAAGGAGGGGCGGGGGTGGTGAGTGAGGACGAAGACCGGGGTATGGAAGGGCGGGTTGTCACCCCACCAGCCCTGCCAGTCGTGGTTCTCCCACGGGCCGCGCTGAGGTCCGAACTTGTTGCGTCCCATGATCTCCGCGCCGATGTTCACCGCGTAGTCGCGGATGATGTAGTCGTCGAGGCCGTAGGTGCCGCCGGGGTCGGTGCGGTTGGGCCAGTGGGCGGTGGCGCCCGCCCAGGACATGAAGTCGGCGGGGTCGGCGTGGCCGAACGGACGGTCGAGGCTCTGGCCCTCGCCTGCGCCGTAGCCGTCGGTGGAGACCGCGAAGTTCTGGACGCGTACCTGAGGTGACATCGGAGACCCTTCTGATTGCGTTCTGCAAGTAGTTGCGAACGTACTCTAGACTGATCTCGTGACGCAACCAGTTTCACCGAAAAAGTTGCCGGTGCCGCCGGGGAAGTCAGGATGCCCGATCAACCGGACGGTCGAGCTGCTCGGTGATCGGTGGAGCCTGATCGTGGTGCGCGACATCATGTTCGGCGGCCACACGCACTTCCGCGAGTTGCTCACGGGATCGATCGAGGGCATCGCGTCCAACATCCTGGCCGCACGGCTGGCGAAACTGGTCGCGGCGGGGCTGCTGACCCGCGATGACGATCCGAGCCATCGGCAGAAGGTCGAATACCACCTGACGGAGGCGGCGATTCAGCTCGTTCCGGTGCTGGCACAGCTCGGCGCGTGGGGTGCGGCCTGGCTGGAGACGACGCCGGAGCTGACCGTGCGGGCCGAACTCCTGGCCGCGGGCGGGCCGCCGCTGTGGGAACGGTTCATGGACGAATTGCGCGCCGTTCATCTCCACGGTGCGCCGGCCCCGGCCGACGGCGTCCTCGCGGAATTGACCGCCGCCTACCTGGCGACGAAGGGGTAGTGCCGATCAGTACGCGGTGATCCGGAGCGCGCGCATCTTGGCGTACAGCGTGGTGCGCGAGATTCCCAGGTCCGCAGCGGCTTTGACCTTGTTGCCATTGTTCCTGCGCAGGCTGTCGACGATCACGTCGCGTTCGGCACGATCGATCGGCGCGAGCGGGCGGGCTGGTTGCTGGGTTCGGTAGGCCTCCGGGAGGTCGCTGATCACCACAGCTCCGGTCCGCCGGTTCCGTACGACGTGGGCGACCACGGCGTGCAGCTCGCGCAGATTCCCCGGCCAGTCGTGGGCGGACATCGCCGCGAGCGCGCCGGGGGTGAAGTGCAAGGACGCATCCGCGCCCGCTTCGCGCAGCATCGTCGCGACGAGCTCGGGGATCTCGCCGCGCCGCCGGGTCAGTGGAGCGAGCACCACCCGGTCGGTGCATTCGCCCGCCAGTGCGGCGGCGGGACCGGACAGCGTCTCGGTGGGGCCGCTGACGAGCACGATGCGCGGCAAGCGCCGCTTCGCGACCTGGGTTTTCACCACCTCGATGAGCTCGTTCGGCAGCAGCTCGAGCCCGTCGACGCAGACCGACCCCTGCCGGGTGCGGACCAGGGCCGCGAAGTCGCGCGCCCAGGCATCCACGCCGTCGAGTAGTGCGTCCGCGGCGGTGAGCACGGCCACCGGCTGGTCGGTGGCGTGGGTACGGGCCGCCCTCGACCGGCCGGAACCCGGCGGGCCGGTGATCAGCAGGGGCGCACCGGTTTCCGGCACCCGGCTGGCGTGTTTCGGCGCTTGCCGCTCGTGCGCCTCGACGTTGAGCAGGGTTCCGCCCGCCGCCCCGCCGACTCGGGTGGCCTCGACCCGCACGGCGATCCCCGACTCGAGCGTCAGGTCGACCACGGCGGTTCGCCGCACCTCCGTGGCGAGAATCCGCAGGAGGGTGAGGTCGGTCGGCCCGAGCAGGTCGGTCGCGAGCTGGTTGGACATCAGCAGATCGCGTCCGATCGCCACCACCGCGCGCCGCCGGACCTTGGCGACCTGGAACGCCGCGAGCAGTTCCCGGTCGGAGACGCGGCTGCTGTCGAGCAGACGCTGTTCGATATCGGCGACCGTCCGGCCGACCAGTGGCGCCAGCAGCGGGCTCGCCGCCTCGGCGGCGGTCGCGATGTTCAGGACCCCTTCGATCCGCCGGGTCGTCGGGTGGAAGATCGGATGACCGAAGCAGCTCAGCTGACGCAGCGGAAGCGCGAAGTGCTCGCCCCCGTTGACCGCGACGCTGGTGCGCGTCTCGAGGACCACGCCCGGCGCGGTGGTCCCGATGGCTTCCTCCAGCAGCGAGGCGCCGACGTCGACGCCCATGTGGTCCAGCGTCTGCCGCGCGTGGCTGCTGCCACAGCCGCGGTGCGCGATGCGACCGTCGCGATCGACCACCATCGTCGTGAAATCGGTACCTTCCAGACGCTGGTTGAGATCGGCGAGCACAGGCAGGGCGGCGGCCATCAACGGACTCGTCTCGTCCACCTCGCCGTAGGTGAGCCGATCGAGCGCGGAGGACGGCTCCAGACCCGCCAGTGCGGCCCGGCGCCAGGACGCCGCGATCGGATCACGGGTGGCACCGGTGGTGTCGAACTCGCCCATCGCACCTCGCTCCGCCCGATCCGGTCATGCACAACCGTAGCAAGAGTGTCCCGGGTCACGACTGTTCAGTTCTTGAACACTCGTGACCTCGGGAAATTGCGACTGTGGTCTCCATCACGTCCAGTTCGCGACGTCGACACGATCAGGAGAGCAGTCATGAAGACCAAGGCCGCAGTCGTCTATCAGGTTGGCAAGCCGATCGAGATCGAGGAGCTCGAGCTCGACAAACCTCGCGAGGGCGAGGTGCTCATCCGGTATCTCTACGGCGGCCTGTGCCATTCCGATGTGCACATCGCCCGCGGTGACCTGGAGGCGCGGCTGCCGATGGTCCTCGGCCACGAAGGGGCGGGCATCATCGAAGACGTCGGCCCCGGCGTCACCCGGGTCAAGCCCGGCGACCACGTCGTCTGCTCGTTCATCCCCAGCTGCGGCACCTGTCGGTACTGCGCCACCGGCAGGCAGTCGATCTGCGACATGGGCGCGACGATCCTCGACGGCTACCTCCCCGGTGGCCGATTCCCGCTGACCGGCCCGTCCGGTGAATACGGCGCGATGTGCATGCTCGGCACCTTCAGCCAGTACGGCGTGATCCATCAGAACTCGTGCGTCAAGGTCGACGACGACCTTCCGCTGGACAAGGCGGTCCTGGTCGGCTGCGGTGTTCCCAGTGGTTGGGGGTCGGCGGTCAACACCGCCGAAGTGAGGCCCGGCGACGTGGTCGTGGTGTTCGGTATCGGTGGCCTCGGCATCAACGCGGTGCAGGGCGCGCGATACGCGGGCGCGAAATACGTCGTCGCGGTCGACCCGCTGCGGAACAAGCGCGAGCGCGCGCTCGAACTCGGCGCGACCCACGCCTTCGCCGATGCCGCCGCGGCACAGGAGAAGATCGTCGAGCTGACCCGAGGCCAGGGCGCGGACGCCGTGATCCTGATCCCCGACCTGCTGACCGCGGAGATCGTGCAGGCGGGTTTCGACGCCGTCGGCAAGGGCGGGAAGGTCGTGCTGACCGGCCTGAACAAGCTCGACGAGATCAACATCCAGTTGCCCGGATCGATCATGACCCTGTTCCGGAAGGAACTGCGCGGCAGCCTGTTCGGCGACTGCAACCCGACCGTCGACATCCCGAAGATCCTCGGCCTGTATCAGAGCGGCGACCTCGCCCTCGACGAGCTCGTCACCCGCACCTACACCCTCGACGAGATCAACCAGGGCTACGACGACCTGCTCAACGGCCACAACATCCGCGGCGTGCTCGTGCACAGCCATTCCTGACACCCACCGGAGGCAGTGATGACCGAAGTACTGAACTCGACGGATACGCCCGTCTTGCCCCACGTCCGCGACTGGCTGACGACACCGAAGAAGTTGTTCATCGGCGGACAGTGGGTCGACGCGCTGTCCGGCCGCACCTTCGAAACCCGCGATCCCGCCACCGGTCAGGTCCTGACCGAGGTCGCACACGCCGAGGCGGCCGATGTCGACCTGGCGGTTCGCGCGGCACGCAGGGCCTTCGAGGGCGAATGGTCCCTCTGGACTCCCGCGCAGCGCCAGCGCCTGCTGTTCCGGGCGGGTGAGGCGATCTTCGCCAACGCCGAAGAACTCGCGCAGCTCGAATCCCTGGACAACGGCAAGTCCGCCGCGGTCGCGCAGGCCGTCGACATCACCTGGGTCGCCGAATTGTTCCAGTACTACGCCGGCTGGGCGACGAAGATCGAGGGCCGCACCATCCCGGTGTCGGTGCCGTGGGCGCCGGGAACGCAGTGGCACGCCTACACGCTGCGCGAACCGGTCGGGGTGTGCGGCGCGATCACCCCCTGGAACTTCCCGCTGCTGATGGCCGCGTTCAAGATTCCCGTCGCGCTGGCCACCGGCAACACCGTCGTGCTCAAACCCGCCGAGGACACGCCGCTCACCGCGCTGCGTCTCGCGGAGATCCTCGCCGAGGTGGGCCTGCCCGACGGAGTGTTCAATGTCGTCACCGGATACGGCGACGCGGGTGCGGCGCTGGCCGCGCACGACGACGTCGACAAGATCGCGTTCACCGGGTCGACCGAGGTCGGCAGACTGATCGTGGACGCGGCCAAGGGAAATCTGAAGAAGGTCAGCCTCGAACTCGGCGGCAAGAGCCCCCAGGTGGTGTACGCCGACGCCGATCTGGACCTGGCGATTCCCGGAACCGCGTCCGGCTTCCTGTTCAATCAGGGCCAGACCTGCACCAGCGGGACCCGGCTGCTGGTGGAGGACAAGATCTTCGAGGAATTCACCCAGGGCGTCGCCGAGGTCGCGGCGGCGAGCAGGCTCGGACCCGGTTTGAACCCGTCGACCGATGTGGGTCCGCTGGTGTCGCAGACGCAGCTCGATCGGGTGCTGGGCTACGTCGACCAGGGCCTGCGCGACGGAGCCCGCGCGCTGACCGGCGGCAGACGCCACGGCGACCGCGGCTACTTCGTCGAGCCGACGGTGCTCGTCGACGTCGACTCGACGTTCAGCGTCTACCGCGAGGAGATCTTCGGACCGGTGGTGGTGGCGACACCGTTCTCCGCCGACCGCGGTGTCGCCGCTGCGGCCAACGACACCCCTTACGGGCTGGCCGCGTCGGTCTGGACGCGTGATGTGTCGAAGGCGCACCGTACCGCGCGCCAGATCAAGGCGGGCACGGTGTGGATCAACGCGCACAACGCCTTCGACGCGGCGTTGCCCTTCGGCGGCTACAAACAGTCCGGGTGGGGCCGTGAACTCGGGGCGTCCGCGATCGACGCCTACACCGAGCAGAAGTCGGTGAACGCCTTCCTGGGCTGATCGGTCACAGCTCCGGTACCGGACTCGGTGCGCGGTACCGGAGCTCGATCGGCCCTCGCGCCCGTGACGGCGGCCGAAAACGCGGCTAACTCAGGGTCTTCAGCGCCGAGGCGTCGTACGGCTTCAGCTCGTCGACGCGGCCCGCGAGGACCTTCGCCGCCCACTCGGGGTCCTGCAGCAGGGCACGACCGATCGCGACCATGTCGAACTCGTCGCGCTCCATCCGGTCGAGCAGGTTGTCGATGCTGCCCAGTTCGGCGCCCTCGCCGGTGAACGCGCGCAGGAAGTCGCCGTCGAGGCCGACGGAGCCGACGGTGATGGTGGGCAGGCCGGTGAGCTTCTTGGTCCAGCCGGCCAGATTCAGGTCCGAACCGTCGAATTCGGGAAGCCAGTAGCGGCGGGTGGACGCGTGGAAGGCGTCGACGCCCGCGGCGGCGAGCGGAGCGAGGATCGCCTCGAGCTCCTGCGGGGTCTCGGCCAGGCGCGCACGGTAGTCCTGCTGCTTCCACTGCGAGTAGCGGAAGATCACCGGGAACTCCGGCGACACGACAGCGCGGACCGCGCCCACGATCTCGGCCGCGAACCTGGTGCGCGCCACGGGATCTCCGCCGTAGGCGTCGTCGCGCCGGTTGGACCCGGCCCACAGGAACTGGTCGAGGAGATAGCCGTGGGCGCCGTGCAGTTCGACGCCGTCGAAGCCGATGCGCTCGGCCGCGGCGGCGGCGTCGGCGAACGCGCCGATGACGTCGTCGAGGTCGGCCTGGGTCATCGCCTTGCCCGCGCCCTCGGTGCCGTCGATGCCGATGCCGGAGGGGCCGACGGCGGGAGCGTCGGCGAAGGGCGGCTCACCCTGATTGCGGACCATGCCGATGTGCCACAGCTGCGGCACGATCGTGCCGCCGGCGGCGTGCACGTCGGCGGCGACCTTCGCCCAGCCCGCGAGTTGTTCCTCGCCGTGGAAGCGCGGCACCCGAGCGCTGTTGCCCGCCGACTCGTGGCCGACATAGGTGCCCTCGGTGACGATCAGCCCGACACCCGCAGCGGCACGGCGGGCGTAGTAGGAACGCACGTCCTCGCCGGGGACTCCGTTCGGCGAGAACATGCGCGTCATCGGCGCCATCGCGATGCGGTTCGGGACGATCAGGCCGTTCAGCGCGACGGGCCGGGACAGGATCTCGGCCGTGCGGGCGACCTCGGAGGTGGTGACGGTCACAAAGCGCTCCTGTAGCTACTTGACAAAGTCGATGGTTGAGAACTTCAAGCAATGCACACCGTAGGGGGAACTATTTGAGATAGTCAAGTATTTGTGGATAGAGTGATCTCATGGCAGACGCTCTCCGCACCGACACGGCCCAGCTCATGGAGCTGCTCTTGGTGTCGCTCGGCGCCTACTACGGCGATTTCACGGTCGCGGCCGCGAGCGAGAACCTGACGGCGAGCCAGGGCAAGACGCTGACGGTGCTGCGCAGGCGACCGGCCTCGATGCGCGCCCTGGCCGAGATCCTGACCTGCGACGCGTCCAATGTCACCGGGATCATCAACCGGCTGGAGAAGCGCGGTCTGGTGCGCCGCGAAACCTGCGCGTCCGATCGCCGGGTGACCAATTTGGTCCTCACGCCCGAGGGCGAGCAGGTCACCGACGCGATCCGCGCGAAGATGAGCGCCACCAGGGCCGGGCTGGACCGGCTCGATGAGCAGGAGCGAGAGGTGCTGGCCACGCTGTTGAAGCGGGTCTTCGTCCCGCCACGTGACGCTCGCCCCGAGTGACCGTCAGCCGAGCAGGCCCGATCCGGCGAGATCGCTGACGTATTTCCCGATCAGCTCCGGTCCCAGGTGCGGAATGTCGTGCTCGGCGCCGATCCGGGCCGCGCGCACCGCTGCCCGGAAACCGTCGGCGGGCAACGCCGACCCCGCGAGCGGCCGACCAGGGCGGCGGTAGGCGTGCAGCAGCGGGAGCAGTGTGTGCCTGCGCCGGTCCTCGGGCAGCGCGCGCAGAGCGGTTTCGAAACGGGTGAACCACTCGTCGTAGTCGGCGATCCGGTCCACGGGATGGCCCGCCTCGATCAGCCAATCGACGAACACGTCGAGGGAGATGCCGTCGTCGTGCGGGTTGACGACGTCGTAGGTGCGGTAGCCCGCGGTCGCCGCCGCGCCGAGCCCGGTGACCGCGGCGGCGACGAAATCGGCGGGCAGTCCGTCGTAGTGCGCGCGCTGCCGCTGCCCCCGGGAATCGGTGCGGTAGAACGACATCGGCGCGAGACCGGTCACCAGGACGCTCAGCAGCAGCCGGGTGAACACGTCGGGGACGTTCAGCTGGCCGGGGTGGTCGCTGTGCGCCAGGATCATGTCCGAGCGGAACACCGCCACCGGCAGGCCGAAGCTGTCCGACGCCGCCCGCAGCAATACCTCGCCCGCCCATTTGCTGTTGCCGTAGCCGTTGGCGTAGGTCTCGTCGAGGCGGCGCACGGGACTCATGGTCCGCACGTCACCGTCTTCGGCGAACGACTCCCCCTGCGCCGCGACCGCCACCGTCGACAGATAGTTCACCGGTTTCCGCGTCGCGGTCAGCGCCAGCCGGATGACCTCGGCGGTGCCGACGACGTTCGGGCCGAACAGCTGCGCGTAGGGCAGCACGTGGTTCACCAGCGCCGCCGAATGCACGATCAGGTCGACCTCCTCGGCCAGGCGTTGCCAGGTGGCCGCGGCCAGGCCGAGATTCGGCTCGCCGATGTCGCCGGGTACCACCTCCAGCGTTTCCGCGGCCAGGGAGCGGTAATGCCGGCTCAGGACGCTGTCGGTCTCGAAGACCGCGTCGAGGCGGGCGCGAGCGGAGGTGGCGTCGCCGCCGCGCACCACGCAGATCACCCGGCCGCCGAGGGGGGCGAGGCGTTCGAGCCAGGTCAGTAGCAGGAAGCGACCGAGGTAGCCGTTCGCGCCGGTGATCAGGACCGTCGTCGCGGGCGCGGTCGCAGGCGAAAGGTGGTGTGCCGCGCGCAGAGTGGCGGTGTCCAGGAACGCGGCCAGGGTCAGGTCGTCGGCGCGGATGGTCCTCGCGCCGGCTCCGTGCACCGTGTCGGCGTCGACGCGGCGGGTGCCCGGTTCGCGTTCGCGGCGGATGTAGCCGGCGAGCCGGGCCAGGTCGGTGTCGGGCGCGAGCAGCACGTGCACGGGGACGTCGACGTGGAGCAGCTCTCGCAGCAGGGTCGAATACGACAGTGCCGCCAGTGAATCCCCACCCAGATCACCGAACCGCGCCTCCGGGCGCAGGTCGGTGGCGGCGCAGCCGAGTACCGCCCTGGCCGCACGAGCGACCACGTCGTCCACCGGGAGCCCGGCGGCGTCGCGGCGCAGACTCGCCAGCTCCGCCTCCTGATCTCGCGCCACCTCGTCGTACAGCGCGTCCAGTCGCGCACCGTAACGCTGTTTCAGCATGGGCCGCAGCAGTTTTCCGACGCCGGAGAGCAGTCCGTTCGCGATCGTGAACGGTTCCGGCTCGATCAGGAATTCGCGCGGGATCTCGTAGGGCTCCAGGTCGGCCACCGCGGCGGCGCGGTGCAGGGACGCGGCCACCGCCGCCCGCAGCTCGTCGGGCGGTCCGGCGAGGGCGGCCTCGGTCGGCACGACGACGGCGAGCAGGTACGCGCGTTCACTGCTGCCGTAGACGTAGATCTGGCGCACCAGGTCGGCGCCGGCGAAGATCGCCTCCAGCCGCGAGATCGTGACGAACTCGCCCTGCGACAGCTTGAGCACGTTGTTGCGGCGGTCGACGTAGGCCAGCCGATCGGGGGCCAGCTCGGCGACCACGTCCCCGGTGCGGCAGAAGCCGTCCTCGTCGAAGACCTCGGCCGTCACCTCGGGGCGCCGATAGTAGCCCGCGATCATGGTGGTCGACTTCAGTAGCAGCTCACCGCGCGGATACGGTTTGTCGGTGCGGAAATAGCCGAGTTCCGGGACGTCGACGAGTTTGTAGTCCAGGACCGGCGGCCGCATCACCTTGGTGTCGAAGATGACGCCGCCGCCGGTCTCGGTGGAGCCGTACCCGTCGTGCAGACGTAACCGCAGCACCGACTCCACGAAACTCCGCAGCTCCGGCGCGATCGGCGCGCTCCCGCACAGCACGGTCATCAGCCTGCCACCCAGGAATTGTTCGCGCAGTTCGGCTTTCACCTGGTTTTCCAGCGCCTCCAGGTCCACCCCTGGCCGCGTGCGGCGTTCGACCTCGGTCCGGAACCGCTGCAGGATCATGTCGCAGACCCGGGGCACCAGGAAGATCTCCGTGGGCCGCACCAGGGCGATGTCGTCGAACAGGGTCGACATGTCCGGTGCCGCCGCGAAGTACGCGCTACCGCCGCGCGCGAGGGTGGCGTCGAGCGTGAGTCTGGCCGCGATGTGGCTCATCGGCAGGAAGTTGACGTTGATGACGGCGATCGGTCGTGTCGGCTGCCAGCCCGCGGCGACCAGCCGCTGGGTGTACATCGCGCCCTTGGGCGTGCCGGTGCTGCCGGAGGTGTAGATCAGCATGGCGAGGGGGTCCTCCCCCGCCGCCGGCACGGTCAGCGGCGCGGGGTCCAGCGACCGGCCACGGGTGACCGTTTCGTCCACGGTGTGTACCGCGACCGTCGACCCCGCGGCGGTGAGCCGGGCACGTGCGGCGGCGAGGGCGTCGCGATGGTCGTCGTCGTCCGGACGATGGTCGAACACCAGCAGCGTGTGTGGCGCCGAGCCCGCGAGGACGACCTCGACCGCGATCGCCAGCTGGGCGGTGTCCACCGCGAACACCCGGGGCGCCGTTTCGTCCAGGATCGACCGGAGTTGCGCTGGTCCGGCCCCCGATTGCAGGGGCACCGCGACCGCGCCGAGGTGGATCGTCGCCAGGCCGAGCACGGTGTAGTCGGCGCCGGTGAATCCCAGGGTGGCAATGAAGTCGCCCGCCACGACACCGTCGGCGTGCCAGGCCGAGGCGAGGGCTCTGGCCCGATCCCAGATCGCGCCGTAGGTCAGCAGCTCGAACTCCGGCACCAGGTGGCGGGTGCGGCGGCCCTGCGCCACCACCGGTTCGGTGCGCCGGACGCCCAGCGCCGGCCGGTCGCGGTAGGCGGTCATGACGGTCGAGACGAGCTGTGCCAGTGGCAGACCCGGGGTGGTGACGACCCTGTGCACCTCCGCGTCCGGTGTCGCCGCGCGGATCTGCGCGTCCTCGGCGTAGAGCGACTTGATGCGATCGGCCAACCGGCCCGCGTCGAGGTCGACGGTCATGCCACACCCCTCCGGCGAGCCGGCACGCAGGCGAGGCGAGCCGCTGTGGAAAGGGAACGTCCGTGGACGACGGGAGCGCGCACGACTCCGTCGGCGGTCGCGATCTCGGTGGTCACCATGGGCCCACAGTACGTGGTACCAGCGGTACCGCGCAGGGTGTTCGATCGACGGTCCGTGCTCGCGCCCGGGCGGAGGTCAGTCGGTGGCCGGCTCCTGGAGGACGCGCAGCGCGGCCCGCTCGATGCGGTCGGCGATCTGTTCGTAGGACCCGTAGCCCATGCCCGCCCGCACCAGGGCGCCCGCGTAGATCAGCTCGAGCCATTCGATGACCTCGTCGTCGGCGTCGGGACCGAGCGCCCGCGCGATCCGGCCGCGGATCTCGATGCCGATCCGGGTGCGCAGGTGTTCGACGTCGGGGTCGCCGCCGAGCAGCGCACTGGTGACGGCTCCCGAGAGCTCTTGTTCGTCGGCGACCAGCAGCGCGATGGTGCGCAGCTCGGCGAGCACGCGCACGGTCGGGTCCGGGTCCTCGCTGGCCGGTGACGGCGAGGCGAGCAGCCGCCGCCAGAAGATCTCGGCCACCAGGTGTTCCTTGGACGAGAAATAGGTGTAGGCGGTCGCCGTGCCGACGCCCGCCTCCGCCGCGACCAACCGGATCGTCATGCCGGAGAAGCCATCGCGGGCCAGCACGCGCAGGGCGGCCTTGGTGAGCCGGTCGACGGTGTCGGCCTGCTTGTCGGTCAAACGCCGCCGCGTCGCTTCGAGGCTGATGGAATCGCTTTCGGACATGCGTCTGGATGCTACTCGCCGGTTCGGCGCGCCCGTCCGACCGCACCGCGTGCGCGCGTGCCCGCTACTTCTTGCGGCGTTCCTGCGCGATCACCTTGCCGACGGCACCGTCCAGCTTGGTGCCGGCGGGCCAGCCGACGTAATGGCAGAGGAACAGGGCGATCTCGCGCAACTGATCCTCGGTCAGCTCCTCGTTGCGCAGCGCGGCGCCGATCTGGATCTCGGCGATGTCGAGATGGCCCTGCGCGGTGACGGCACCGAGCAGCAACAGCCTGCGGTCCCGCACCGACAGCCCTGGGCGCGACCAGATGTCGGCGAAGAGGTGGTCGGCGGTGACGGCGAAGTGCTCGCCGGGACCGTCGGCGAAGTCCCAGCCGTAGACCTCGCTCATCTTCGCCAGGCCGCGCTGCCTGACCTCGCCGGGGGTGGTGCCGTCGGTGGTCATGAGGTCTCCTTGTCGAGAACGGATCCGGCCACGCCGAGGCCTTCGGCCAGCCGGGCGATGGCCAGGTGTGTGAGGGGCAGATCGACGCCGAGCCGCTCGCCGAGGTCGACGGCCAGGGACAGGTCCTTCTCGCCGAGGTCGCGTACGTGGCTGAGGATCGGGAACCAGAAATCGTCGGGGTCCAGCTGGGCGGTGGTGTCGCGCAGCATGATCGCGCCCGGCCCACCGGTCACCGCGTCGGAGTGCCGGACCACCTTGCCCAGCGCGGTCAGGCTGAGTCCCGCGGCCTCGGCCAGGCGCTGGGCCTCGGTGGCGGCGGTGAAGGAGATGAAATGCAGCAGATTGCGCGCCAGTTTCATCCGCGTGCCCGCCCCGACTCCCCCGGCGTGCACGATCAGGTCGGCGAACAGGCCGAAGGGCTCCCTGATCCGCGCGACCGCGGTGTCGGTGCCGCCGACCATCACGGCCAGTGTGCCGCCGGTCGCGCCGGGCGCACCGCCGCTCACCGGCGCGTCGACGAATTCGACACCCTGTTCGGCGCAACGCGCGGCGAGTGTTTCCGCGGTTCGGTCGCTGATCGTCGAATGAACCGCTACGACGGTGCCGGGCTCCGCGACCCCAAGGAGGCCGGTGACGACATCGGTCACCTGGGCGTCGTCGACGACGGTCACGCAGATGACCCGCGCGTGCGCCGCCAACGCGGCCGGATCGGCGACCGCCCGCGCCCCCGCCTCGACGAACGGCGCGGTCGCCTCGGCGCGCACATCGCAGACGGTGAGCCCGCCCGGCCAGGCCAGCAGGCGGCGCGCCATCGGCGTGCCCATGTTGCCCAGGCCGATGAAACCGACCGGGAGATAGCCGCTCTCGGTCGTCATCGGATGATCTGCCCGCCGTCGACATTCAGGATCTGGCCGGTGACCCAGCTCGCCTCGTCGGACAGCAGGTACAGGCAGGCGCCGACGAGGTCCTGCGGCGTGCCCATCCGCTTGATCGGGATGCGGGACACCATGTCCTTCACCAGGTTTCCCGGCGTGACGGTCTGGGTGGCCTCGGTGTCGATGGGGCCCGGGGCGATGGCGTTGATCCGGATCTTGGAGCCGCCGAGCTCGGTCGCCAGCTGCTGGGTGAGGCCGTTGATCCCTACCTTGGCCAGACCGTAGAACCCGGAGTACAGCCAGGCCGCCGTGGAGGACTGGTTGACGATGGAGCCACCACCCGCCGCCATCATCGGCTTCCACACCGCGCGCGTCATATTGAGCGCGCCGTCGAGGTTCACGCTCATGAACTTCTTGTAGTAGTCCCACGGCACGGTGAGCAGCAGGTCGAGCTTCATCTCGCCGTAGATCGCGGCGTTGTTGACCAGGTGATCGATGGCGCCGAACTCGGCGACGGCGGATTCGGCCAGTGCGACAGCGGATTCGGGGTCGGCCACGTCGACGTGCCGGAACACGGCGGTGCCGCCGTCGGCGACGATCCCCGCCGCCACCTCGGCGCCGCGCTCGGCATTGAGATCGGCGACGACGACATTGGCCCCCTCCGCGGCGAGCGCCGTGGCGTAGGCCGCGCCGATGCCTTGGGCCGCGCCGGTGACGATCGCGGTGCGACCGGTGAAACGTGCCATGGTGGTTCAGCTCCTATGGGTTGTGGGTCAGGCGGGCGTGGCGACGAGCTTGGTCTCGAGGTATTCCTCGAACCCGGCGACACCCATCTCCCGGCCGATGCCGGAGTGCTTGTAGCCGCCGAACGGCGCGTCGGCGTGGTACCAGAGGCCGCCGTTGACGCTCAACGTCCCCGTCCGCACGCCGGCGACCACGCGCTCGACGCGCTCGGGATCGGTGCCCCACACCGAACCGGACAGCCCGTAGGGCGAGTCGTTGGCCAGCCGGATGGCGTCGTCGTCACCGTCGTGCGGGATCACGACGAGCACCGGTCCGAAGATCTCCTCCTGCGCCACGGTCGCGGTGTTGGGGAGTCCACTGATGACGGTGGGCTCGACGAAGAACCCGCGCTCCCGATCGGCGGGCCTGCCGCCACCGGTCTCGATGCGCCCGCCCTCGGCCCTGGCGAGCTCGAGGTAGCGCTCTACCCGCGCGCGTTGCTGCGCGGAAATGACCGGCCCGCAGACAGTTCCGGCGTTCGTCGGATCACCCGCGGCGAGCCCGGACAGTGTCGAGGCCGCGGCGGCGACGGCCGCGTCGTAGGCGGCCCGCGGCACCAGCAGCCGGGTGGTGAGCGCGCAGCCCTGGCCCGCGTGCACCGCCACCGTGAACGCGGTGTAGCTCGCGGCCGCCGCGATATCGGCGTCGTCGAGTACCACCGCCGCCGACTTGCCGCCGAGCTCGAGGAAGGTTCGTTTGAGGGTGGCCGAGGCGCCGGCCATGACCGCGCGGCCGGTCTTGGTCGACCCGGTGAAGGTGATCATGTCGACGCGGGGGTCCTCGACCAGGCGCGCGCCGATGCCGTGGTCGGAGGAGGTGACGATATTGAGCACGCCGGCGGGGATGTCGGTGTGTTCGGCGATCAGCGGACCGAGCACGGCGGCGCACCACGGGGTGTCCGGCGCGGGCTTGAGCACGACGGTGTTGCCCGCCGCGAGCGCGGGCCCGATCTTGGCCAGGTTGATCTGGTGCGGGAAATTCCACGGCGTGATCGCGCCGACGACCCCGACGGCCTCGCGCCGGATCACCCGGCGGCTGGCGACGCCCATCAGCTCCCTGGTTCCGAGATCCGTTTCCCACGTGTAGTTCTCGGCGAGATCGGCGGCGTAGGACAGGTCGGCGATCGGGCCTTCCAGCTGCGGTCCGCTGGTGAGCATCACCGGGGTGCCGACCTCGGCGATCGTGAGCTCGCGCAGTTCTTCGAGGTGTTCGCCCATGACGTCGCGCAGCTGACGCAGGCAGCGGGCGCGGAAAGCCGGGTCGCGCGACCAGCTGGTCTCGTCGAAGGCCGTGCGGGCCGCGCCGATCGCGGCGTCCAGGTCCGCGGCGGAGGCGTCGGCGGCGTAACCGAGGACCTCCTCGGTCGCCGGGTTGATGGTCGCGAAGACGCCGGAACCGCCGGGGATCAGCTTGCCGCCGATCAGCAGTGGCGTGCCTTCGGCGGGGACGAGGCCGTTCATAGCAAGGCTCCGATACTTGTCTGGACAGGTGTACGGAATATAGTTCGGATTCCGGAACGGGCGCAAGGAAATCGGCGCCATTTGTCCGAACATCAGTCTGTAGTAGCATCCAGACACATGTCCGAAATCGCGCCTACCGGCATCGAAGCAACTCGACGACGCTTGACCGAGAAACAGGCCGATACCGTGGACCGCCTGACCGCGGCGGCGATCGAGGTGCTGTCCAGGGAGGGCTATTCCGGGACGACGATCCGGCTCGTCGCCGCCGCGGCGAGCGTGGGTACCGCCACCGCGTACACCTATTTCTCCTCCAAGGAACACCTGATCTCCGAGGTGTTCTGGCGCCGCCTGGTCGCCATGCCGCCGCTGGACGACAGCGCGGCCGACCCCACCACGCGGGTGGTCGCCGTGCTGCGGCAGGTGTCGATGCTGGTGGCCGACGAACCCGCGCTGGCGGGCGCGGTCAGCAGCGCGCTGCTCGGCGACGATCCGGACGTGCGGCACCTGCGCTTGCGCATCGGCACCGAGATCCGTCACCGGCTCGCCGGCGCGCTCGGCACGCGTGACCCCGAACAGCTCGCGGCGCTGGAGCTCCTGTACTCCGGCGCGCTGCTCCAGGGCGGCATGGGCTTGCTGTCCTATGCCGAGGTGGCCGATCTGCTCGAGGCCTGCGCGCGCCGCCTGCTGACGGATCCCGCCACCGGCGCCTAGCCGCTCCGAATCCACGGAAACCTTGTCGGGCGGCGCACGGCCGTAGTACTGTCCAGACACATGTCCATCAATTGTCTGGACATCATTCCGGGAAGGATTCCCCATGACGCTGGCCATTCCGCGGCGCGTGTCCGGAGGCGAGGAAGACCACGGGCATCTGACAGAGTTCCGCACCGACCCGATCGCTCTGATGCGCCGCGTGCGCGCCGAGTGCGGCGATGTCGGAACCTTCGAACTCGCCGGGCGCACCGTCGTGCTGCTCTCCGGCGCCGAAGCCAACGAATTCTTCTTCCGGGCGGGAGACGACGACCTCGACCAGGGCGCCGCCTACCCGTTCATGAAGCCCATCTTCGGTGAGGGCGTGGTATTCGACGCGCCACCGGAACGCCGCAAGGAGATGCTGCACAACCAGGCCCTGCGCGCCGACCACATGCGCGGGCACGCGAGCACCATCGCCCGCGAGGTCGACCGGATGATCGCGAGCTGGGACGACGAGGGCGAGATCGATCTGCTCGAGTTCTTCGCCGAGCTGACCATCTACACCTCCTCGGCCTGCCTCATCGGCGTGAAGTTCCGCGATCAGCTGGACTCCCGGTTCGCGCACCTCTATCACGAACTCGAGCAGGGCACCGACGCGCTGGCCTACGTCGATCCGTACGCGCCGATCGAGAGTTTCGCCCGCCGCGACGCCGCGCGCGCCGCGCTGGTGGAGCTGGTGCAGGCGATCATGGATCAGCGCGCGGCCGCGCCGCCGCCGGGCAAGGGCGAGCGCGACATGCTCGACGTGCTCATGTCGGTGCCCGACGAGAACGGCGCGCCACGGTTCCCGGCGACCGAGATCACCGGCATCTTCATCTCGATGATGTTCGCCGGTCACCACACCACCTCGGGCACCGCGGCCTGGACCGTCATCGAGCTGCTGCGCCACCCCGAACTGCTGCGGGCGGTGCGGACCGAGCTCGACGAGCTGTTCGCCGACGGGTCCGAGGTGAGTCACCACGCGCTGCGCCAGATCCCGCAGCTCGAGGCCGCGCTCAAGGAGACCTTGCGCCTGCACCCGCCCCTGATCGTGCTCATGCGGGTGGCGCGCGGGGAGTTCGAGGTGTGCGGGCACAAGATCTCCCCCGGTGACATGGTGGCCGCGACGCCCGCGGTGTCCAACCGGATCCCGGAGGACTTCCCCGATCCCGACGCCTTCGACCCCGGCCGCTACCTCGACCCGCGCCAGGACGACATCGTCAACCGGTGGACCTGGATCCCGTTCGGCGCGGGCAGGCACCGCTGCGTCGGGGCGCCGTTCGCACTCATGCAGCTCAAGGCGATCTTCTCGATCCTGCTGCGGGACTGGGAGTTCGAACTCGCGCAGCCGTCGGACACCTATCGCAACGACCACTCGAAGATGGTCGTCCAGCTGCAACAGCCCTGCCGCGTCCGTTACCGTCGCAGGCAGCGCTGAACACCGAGGGCACCCGGCCGTCGGCATCGCCAGGAGGAACCGTGTCAGCGCCGTCGATACCCAGCGGATTCGATTTCACCGATCCCGCACTGTGGGGAACCCGCAACCCTGTCCAGGAATTCGCCGAACTGCGCCGCACCGCGCCGGTGTGGTGGAACACGCAGACCGACGCGCAGTCGGGCGGCTTCCGTGACGGGGGCTACTGGGTGGTCACCAAACACGAGGACATCAAGGAGATCTCGCGCAATCCCGACCTGTTCTCCTCGCAGCGCAAGGGCTCGGTCATCCGGCTCCCCGGCGAGGTGACGCCCGAGCAGATCGAGCTGACGAGCGCGCTGCTGCTGAACATGGACCCGCCCAAACACACCAAGATCCGGCGCATCATCTCGAAGGGCTTCACCCCGCGCGCGGTGGAGAGCCTGCGCGCGGCGCTGACCGAGCGGGCGGCGGCGATCGTGCGCGCGGCCGCGCGGGCGGGCGGCGGCGACTTCGTCGAGCAGGTGGCGTGCGAGCTGCCCCTGCAGGCCATCGCCGAGCTGATCGGTGTGCCGCAGGAGGATCGGCGCAAGCTGTTCGACTGGTCGAATCAGATGCTCAACTACGACGACCCCGAATACGGCGACGCCACCACCCCCGACGCCTCCTCCGCCGCCGCGATGGACATCCTCGGCTACGCCTGGAACCTGGCCGAGCAACGTCGCGCCGAGCCACGCGAGGACATCGTCAGTCAGCTCGTGCACGCCGACCTCGACGGCGCTGCGCTCGGCTCGGACGAGTTCGGGTTCTTCGTCATCCTGCTCGCGGTGGCGGGCAACGAGACCACCCGCAATGCCATCACTCACGGCATGAAAGCCTTCGTCGACAATCCGGAGCAGTGGCGGCTCTACCGCGAGCGGCGCCCGAGTACCGCGCCCGACGAGATCGTGCGGTGGGCGACCCCGGTGACGGTGTTCCAGCGCACCGCGACCGCCGACACCGAACTCGGCGGACAGCGGATCCGGGCGGGCGAGCGGCTCGGCTTGTTCTACAGCTCGGCCAATTTCGACGAGGACGCCTTCGACGATCCGTTCCGCTTCGACATCCTGCGCGATCCCAATCCGCATCTGGGTTTCGGCGGCACCGGCGCGCACTTCTGTGTCGGCGCCAACCTGGCCCGGCTCGAGATCGATCTGATCTTCCACGCGATCGCCGAGGTGATGCCGACGCTGTCGCAGGTGGCGGAGCCGCAGCGATTGCGTTCGGGCTGGATCAACGGCATCAAGCATTGGCAGGTCGACTACGGAACCGGGGTGTCGTGATGCGGATCGCGTTGCTGTCGTATCGGAGCAAGGCCCACTGCGGCGGGCAGGGGGTGTACGTCCGGTACCTGAGCCAGGGGCTCGTCGATCTCGGCCACGAGGTGGAGGTGTTCTCCGGGCAGCCCTATCCCGAGGACCTCGACCCGCGGGTGCGGTTGACCGAGGTGCCGAGCCTGGATCTCTATCGCGACGACGACCCGTTCCGCACCCCGCACCCGCGCGAGATCCGCGACCGGATCGATCTGCTCGAGCTCGCCACCATGTGGACGGCGGGGTTCCCCGAGCCACGGACCTTCAGCCTGCGCGCCGCCAAGCTGCTGGCCGCGCGCGCCGCGGATTTCGATGTGGTGCACGACAATCAGTGCCTCGGCTACGGTCTGCTCGACATCGCCCGACAGCTCCCACTGGTGGCGACGGTCCACCATCCGATCACCCGTGATCGCGCGGTGGACCTGGCCGCGACGCCGTGGCGACGGCGCCCCTTCGTGCGGCGCTGGTACGGGTTCCTCGCTATGCAGCAGCGGGTGGCGCGCCGGATTCCGGACCTGATCACCGTGTCGACCTCGTCCGCCGACGACATCGCCGTGGACTTCGGCGTGGCGCCGCAGCAGCTGCGCACGGTCCCGCTCGGCGTGGACACCGGACTGTTCCGGCCGCGCGAGATTCCGCGGGTGCCGGGGCGGATCGTGGCGGTCGCCAGCGCAGACAAGCCGCTCAAGGGCATCGCGCATCTGTTGCACGCGCTGGCCCGGCTGCGTCATCGGCACGAGGTGGAGCTGCGGCTGGTCGCCAGGCTGGAGCCGAACGGCCCGACCGAGAAACTCATCGCCGAACTCGGGCTCGCCGATATCGTCACGCCCGTCAGCGGAATGAGTGACGAGGAGCTGGCAGCCCTGCTGGCTTCGGCCGAGATCGCGGCCATTCCGTCGATGTACGAAGGGTTTTCGCTGCCCGCCGTCGAGGCGATGGCCAGCGGGACACCGCTCATCGCCAGCCGGGCCGGCGCCTTGCCCGAGGTCGTCGGCGACTGCGCCACCCTCGTCGCGCCCGGTGACGTCGACGCGCTCACCGATGCCCTCGACGCGCTGCTGCGCGACCCGGACCGGCGGCGCCGGATGGGCACCGACGGCAGGCGCCGCGCCCTCGACCTGTTCAGCTGGTCGGCCGTCGCCGCGCAGACGGTGGCCGTCTACGACCGGGCGATCGAACGCTTCCACTCCCCCGATTCCCCCCACCGCCAGGAGGCTCCATGCTGACCGTCGACTTCGATCGGCTGGGCGTCGGCCCGGGTACCCGGGTGATCGATGTCGGCTGCGGCGCGGGGAGGCACGCGTTCGAGGCCTACCGCCGTGGCGCCGACATCGTGGCCTTCGATCAGAACGCCGACGATCTGGCCCAGGTGGACGCGATGTTCGGGGCGATGGCCGACGCGTGCGAGGCGCCGGACTACGCGAAGGCCGAGACCGTGCGCGGCGACGCCCTCGATCTGCCCTACGGCGACGGCGAATTCGACGTGGTGATCGCCTCGGAGATCCTCGAGCACGTGCCCGCCGACGACCGGGCGATCGCCGAGCTGGTCCGCGTGGTGAAACCCGGTGGCGCGCTGGTGGTCACGGTGCCGCGCTGGCTGCCCGAGCGGATCTGCTGGGCGCTGTCGGACGAATACCACGCCAACGAGGGCGGCCACGTGCGGATCTACCGCGCGGACGAACTGCGCGACAAGATCACCGCGCGGGGCCCGCGCCTCGTGCACCAGGACTACGCGCACGCCCTGCACGCGCCGTACTGGTGGCTCAAGTGCGCGGTGGGTGTGCGCGATGACGGCAATCCCCTGGTCCGCGCCTATCACCGGTTGCTGGTGTGGGACATGATGTCGGCGCCGGCACTGACCAGGACCGCCGAGCGACTGCTGAATCCGCTCGTCGGCAAGTCGGTCGCCCTGTACTTCAGCAAGCCGGAGGTGCCCCGGTGACCGGCGACCTCCCGGCCGTGCCGGGTGTGCTCTCCGCCCGCGATGTCCGGCGCACCGCCGAGACGATCGCCGCCGCACAGGAACCCGACGGCGCGATCCCGTGGTTCACCGGCGGCCACACCGACCCGTGGGATCACATCGAATCAGCGATGGCGCTCACCGTCGCGGGGATGTGGGAGGTGGCGCGCGAGGCCTACATCTGGTCGGCGAAAACGCAGCGCGCCGACGGGTCGTGGCCGATGCAGATCCGCGCGGGCCTGATCGAGAACCACGACGCCGACGCCAACTTCTGCGCCTACCTCGCGACCGGTGTGCTGCACGCGCTCACGGTCACCGGTGACACGGACTTCGCGGCCGAACTGTGGCCGACGGTGCGGGCGGGCATCGACTTCGTGCTCGGCCTGCAACTGGGCGCGCACGGTGAGATCCATTGGTCCGCGAGCGAATCCGGGACATCCGGGGAGGCACTGCTCACCGGGTGCGCGAGCATCCACCACAGCCTGGGCTGCGCCGTGGCCCTCGCCGAGCGGATGGGCGATCCACGGCCGGACTGGGTCCTGGCGCGCCGCAGGCTCGGGCACGCCCTGCGGCACCATCCGGAAGCCTTCCTGGACAAGAGCCGCTACTCCATGGACTGGTACTACCCCGTCCTCGGTGGCGCCGTGCGTGGCGCGGCCGCCCACGCGCGCATCGCGCGGCACTGGGACGAGTTCGTGGTCGCGGACCTGGGCATCCGCTGCGTCTCCGACGCACCGTGGGTCACCGGCGCCGAGACCTGCGAACTGGTTCTCGCGCTCGACGCCATCGGCGACACCGCCGGGGGCACCACGCTGTTCAGGAATATGCAACATCTCCGCGATACCGACGGATCCTATTGGACCGGACTGGTTTTCACCGACGGCAAACGCTGGCCGGAGGAACGCACCACCTGGACCGCGGCCGCCGTCATCCTGGCGGCCGACGCGCTCAGCCGCACCACCGCGGCCAACGGCATCTTCCGCGACGCCGGCGCGGACTGAACCGGGACTAGTTGCAGGCGGCGGTGCGCTGCAGGATCCGCAACGAACCCGTCACCGAGAGTTCGGTGAATTTGCCACTGTCGAGTGCGCGACGGTAGATGTTGTACGGCGCGCGACCACCGTCGGCGGGATCGGGGAACACATCGTGGATGGCGAGCAGTCCACCGCCGGCCACCCAGTGCACCCAGTCGTCGTAGTCGCGCTGCGCGGCCTCCTCGGTGTGGCCGCCGTCGATGAACAGCATGGTCAGCGGGACGCGCCAGATCCGCGCCGCGGCCGAGGACGGTCCGATGACGCCGATCACGGTGTCGGTGAGACCGGCCCGGATCATGGTGCGGCGGAAGGCGGTCACCGTGTCGAAGACGCCGGTCTCGGGATCGACCAGGTCGGTGTCGTGATACTCCCAGCCCGGCTGATGCTCCTCGGAGCCGCGGTGATGGTCGACGGTGAACACCGTGGCGCCCGTTTCGCGTGCCGCGGCGCCGAGGTAGATCGCCGACTTGCCGCAGTAGGTGCCGATCTCGAGGATCGTTCCGGTCCCCGCGTAGTCGCGGGCGGCGGCGTAGAGCGCGCGCCCCTCCTCCGCGGGCATGAAGCCGGTGGCCTGCTCGGCCAGGGTGAACAGCGCACCGGTTTCGGCGGAGATCTCGTCTACGGGTCGTCCCATGCCTCACGCTAACACAGCGACTGGAATACAATCCGGACTACTGTCCAGCACCGTGCCGGGCAGCACCACGACAGGAGAAATCTCGATGAAGACTCGCCTCAACTGCCCGTGCGGAACCCAGATCAACGCGAACAACGAGGACGACCTGGTCGCCCAGACCCAGGCGCACCTGGCCGCGAACCATCCCGACCACGACTACACCCGCGACGAGATCCTCTTCATCGCGTACTGACCCGGCTATTTCGTCGGCAAGGTGTTCTGCAGCCCGCCCACCTCGGTGATCTGCCAGCCCGCGGCGCGGTCGATGGTCAGCGAGTAGGTGACGGTGGTCGTGGCGCCCCCGGGGTTCTGGGCGCTCGTCGACACCACGGTGAAGTAGGCGTTGACCTTGTAGATCCCGCCGGATTCCGAGGTCACGGTCGCCGAGAGCGGGGTGGCCGTCGAAGTCCATTGCAGCGGCAGCAGAATCTGTTCGAGCTGCGGCGCGGTGGCATCGAACTTCGCGGCCAGCTGCGGTGACGTTCCCGCGCGCAGGCGGCCGAACCAGGCCGCGACATCGCGGTAGTCGATCGTCGACGCGCCGGTGCCGTAGTCCGTCGCGATCCGCTCGGCGTGCCGGTTGTCGGCCGCGCGGGCCTCGCCGGCCGCGATCGTCGACCTGGCCGAGAAGTACAGCGCGGCGAAGGTCACCGTCGCGACGGCGAGCAGCCCGATAGTGGCCGCCACCAGCACGCTGGAAAGGCGGATCGATACCGTACGTGGTCGACGCTCGTCGGGCTCGGTCGTGTCGGGTTCGACTGTCGCTGTGCTCATGCGCTGTCCTTCGCTGGCTATTTGACGGCGATGCGGAACCGCACGGTGCCGTCGGGGTCCACGCTCCGCAGGGCTTGGTCGATCAGGGTGCTGATGTCGAGCGCGGGCGCGCGGTGCACGGCGTCGGTCACCACCGGGCCGAGGATCTGCTCGAGTGGCGCGATACTCGGCCCGATCTCGGCGATCAGGTCGTTCAGGCGGGCGAGGAACGGCACCAGGCCGTCGCCGGTGACGTAGTCGGTGAGCGGCCTGCTCTCCACCAGCGCCGAGCCCGATTCGACGATCGCGCTCAGGGTGACGCCGAACTCACCGAACTTCGGTCCCGCGGCGCCCAGCGAGGGGCCGAGCCAGGCCATGTCGCCGCCGAGTGCCTGGATATCGGCGAACAGCCGCCGGATGAGGTCGGTGCGGCTGAGCAGGGTCGCCGCGAGCAGGTTCGACGACCGGTGCAGCGTCCGCATGGCCGTCTCGGTCTCGGCGAGCGCGCGATCGAACGTGTCGACCAGGCGCGCGATCGCCTCGGGCCGGATCTGCTCGAGCAGTTCGACCAGTTTGGCCGACAGCGCCGTGATGCTCATCGGCACATGGATCCGCTCCGCCGGAATCACCTGTCCGTCTTCGAGATACGGCCCGGCGCCGGACGTGGGCACGAACGTGAGATAGGGCTCGCCCAGCGCGGAGAGCTGTTCGATCCGGACATCGCTGGCCAGTGGGATGCGGTGGCGGCTGTCGATGTCGAGACGCACCCGGACACCCGCGGCCTGCTTGCGCACCGATTCGACCTGCCCGACCCGCATGCCGGCGAGCAGGACCGGCGCGTTCGGGCCGAGGCCGCCGGAGGTGTCCAGATCCATCTCGACGGCGAGGAAGCGCAGCCGTGGATCGAATCCGAGCACCCCGACCGACATGTACCCGACCCCGAGGACCAGCACCGCCGCGATCGCCGACAGCGACACCGCCGCACGGAGATTCATCGCACCGCTCCGATCATCCGCAGCGTGTCGACGACGCGGCCGGTGCGTTCCGCCGACGTGATCGTCGTCGGGCCGAGGCCGACATCGACCAGATCCACCTTCGGACCACGCGTGCCGAAGGGCACCAGTTTCGTATTGATCAGGTCGACGAGGGTCTTCATGTTGGAGGGCGCCGAGGTGTCGAGGGGACTGGCCCCGAACAGCACCGGTACCACCGCGCGGGTGGCGTCGTCGAGCGAGGACAGCAACGGGCCGAGCCATTGCGCGCTCGGGGCGACCGGGCCGAGCGCGGTGAGCACGAAGATGACGCCGATCTGCGCGTTGACCGCGTCGGT
This sequence comes from Nocardia neocaledoniensis, assembly GCF_029868625.1. Taxonomy (GTDB): domain Bacteria; phylum Actinomycetota; class Actinomycetes; order Mycobacteriales; family Mycobacteriaceae; genus Nocardia; species Nocardia neocaledoniensis_A. The sequence goes on from NZ_JARWOJ010000316.1 coordinate 64,263, forward strand.
GGTGTGGTCGACGCCGTAGGGCGTGAGGAGTTCGTCGAGCATGGGCAGGTTCTGCCGCAGGCCCTGCTCGACCGTGGCCTCCATGCCGTCGAGCAGGGCGTCGACCGAATCCAGGTTCGCGGCGAGGTCCGTCAGATCGGTACCGAGGACGCCCGCGATCCGGGCGGTGTCGCGCGGGTCCTCGGGCATGAGCCCGTTCGCCGTGCGGATGATGGTCTGGAAGTCGGTGACGGCGCCGCTGCCGAGAAAGGTCGACAGGCTCGCCAGGATGTCTTCGATCGGCGGCGCCTGGGTGGTGTCGGCCAGCGGGATGGTCGCGCCATCGGTCAGGATTGTCGCGCTCGGCGCGGTGGGCTCGGACAGGGCGATGTGCACGTCGCCGAGCGGCGTCTCCTGGCGCAACACGGCGGTGGTGCCCACCGGCAGCCGGACCGACTGCCGGATCTCGACGTCGGCCACCGCGTAGCCGGGGCGCGCGCCCTGCTCGGCGGTGGCGGCGATCGGATCGACCAGGGTGACCCCGGTGAGTCTGCCCACCCGCACGCCCGCGGCGATCACCTTGGCGGCCTGGGGCAGATTGAGGACGTCGGCGAACTCGATCCGCAGGCGGTAGGTCGGTCCGTCCACGCCAGTGCCGGGGACCGGGAGGTCGGCGGGCCGGAAACCACATCCCGTGCCCGCCAGCACTGTCGCCAGTACCAGCAGGCCGTGGACGGTCCGGCGCAGCAGTCGGATCATCGGGCGCTCACCCCCGCGAGTAGGACCGGCAGTGCCGGAACAGTCATGGTGCCGTCGGCGGCCGTCGCGCAGCCCTGACCGGTGGCGACCCGCACGGCCTCGCAGATCGCGGACGAATCCTGATGGGGCAAGACCAGTTTCGGTGGCGCGTAGCCGATGGTCAGCTGTCCGCTCACCGGATCGACCGCGCCGGCGAATCCGGTGGCGAGCGCGGGCGTCATGGCGATCACCTCGGCCAGCGAGCCGACTCCGGCCGCGATCATCCGGGGCAGGTCGGGCACGGACTCCAGGGCGCGCAGCCCCGGCGAGCCGAACATCATGATGACGTCGTTGAGTTGGGGCAGCAGGTCGGCGAGGGTGGCGACGATCTGGATGATGGGCGGGAACGCGATCGTGACGATGTCGTCGAAGGTCTGCGGCAGCCCGGAGACGGTGGTCTCCACCTGCGCCCAGCCGCCGCGGGCCCGCTGGGCGAGTTCGGCCAGGGCGTCGAGGAGCTGCCCGAGGTGCCCGATCGCCGCGTCCGGCGCGGCCAGTGCCCGGCTCAACGCCAGGATCATGTCGTTGAGCTGCTCGCCGGTGCCTGCTGTGGCCGCGTCGACGGCGTCCAGCCCGGCGCCGAGCGCACCGCGTTGCGTCGGATCGCCCGCGCTGTTGAGCTGATCGGCCAATCCGGCGAGCGCGTCGAAGGTCTGCGACAAGCTTTTGGGCGTCAACGTTCTGGTGATGCAGGCCCCCGGGGGCAACCCGGGTCCCGTCGGCTCGGCGCCGATGAGCTCCAGGCGCCGGTCGGCGATCAGGGTGTCGCTGACGGTGACCGCACCCACGTCGGTCGGCAGCTCGCGGTCGGCGCGCACGGTGAAGTCGACCCGCGCGACCGCGCCGACGACGGTGATCGCGGTGACGCGGCCGACGGGCACCCCGAGCACGGTGACCGCACTGCCCTCGTAGAGGCCGATGCTGTCGGGCATGTCGGCGCAGTACCCGCGCGTCGCCGGATGGGGTGTGCTCAGCCGCAGCCCGAGGGCGCCCGCCAGTACCAGGGTGAGCACCACCGCGACCGACATCAGCCCCCGCGAACCCAGCATCGTCTTCATCAACATCCCCCACCCGGCAACGGAATACACACCGCGGGAACGGGAATGGTGGCGCCGGAGTGATCGACGGTGATCCCGCCGCCGGGCGCCAGCAACGGCGCCACCCGCTGGTACAACGCGCGCACGGCGTCCAGCAGCGCGCCGAGCCGCCCGCCGAGCTGCTCGAGCGCGGGGATCGCGTCGGCCAGCGGCCGCGCGCGCTCCTTCAGCGAGGCGTCCCAGGCCCGCCCCAGCGGCGTGAAGTCCCGCAGCACCACCGCCAGGTCGCGCAGGGACTGCGCGACCTGCACCTTGTTGGTCTGGATGATCTGTTCGAGCGTGCCGAGGGTGACCAGCAGGTCCGCCAGGACGTCGGCGTTCGCGTCGAGCGCGGTCAGGTATTCGTCGGCGATGGCCAGAGTGCGCGAGATGTCGGCGTTCTGCGCGTCCAGGATGCCGACCAGGTCCCCGGCCGCCCGTACGGCCGAGCGAACCGCCTCCGGGCTCTTCTCGATCGAGGTCGACAGGGCCGCCAGGTCGCGCCGCAGCATACTGGCGTCGATCCGGCGCACCGGCTCGACCGCGTCCTGGAACGCCTGGGTCAGGTTGTAGGGCACGATGACTCGCTCCCGCGGGATGACGGCGTCGCCGAGGGGACGCGTCCCCGCCGGGAGCACGGCGACGTAGTAGCCGCCGACGAAGGTCAGCATCCGGATGTCGAGGGTGGTCTGATCGCCCAGGAAGGCGTCCGCGGCGACGGTGAACTCCATCCGGACCCGATCGGCGAGCAGGGTGAGCGCGGTGACCTTGCCGACCGGGATGCCGGCGAGGCGCACGTCGTCGCCGGGACGGACCGACCCCGCCTGGCTCAGTTCGGCGGAATAGGCGCGCTCGGGTGAGGTCCCGGTGACATACACCGCGCCGATCCCGACGAGCAGGACCACGGCGGCGCAGATTCCCGCGATCCCCCACCGCAGGTCGCCCGCGCGCGGATCCCCGCCCGGACGCCGGAACCCGAACGCGCGCAGTGCTATCGGCGACACAGGACCACCCCCTGTCCGGTCAGCAGCACCCGCAGCGGCTCGGGCGCCTCGGTGTCGCCGTGCGTACAGACCAGGCCGGGCCCGGTCGCGGGGACGGCGTGCGCCAGCGCCTGGATCAGCCCGGGCAGGTCGTCGAACGCGGCGACCGCGGCCACCGGATCGGGGAAGGCGCGGCGCAGCGCGGCATCGAGATCACGATCGGGCTCACCGGTCACGCCGAGCACGGTGAGCATGCTCCGCAGCGGTTGCAGCACCGCCGGAATGCCGACCGCGAAATCGACCAGGCCGGGCAGCTTCTCGGTGATGGTGATGAACAGATTGGTCAGGTTGGTCAGCAGCTTCATCGCGTTGCCCGACTTGCCCCCGAGGTGGTCGGCGACCTGGGCCAGGTTCGCGGCCAGCGTCGACAGCACGGCCTGCCGGTCGGAGGCGTGCCTGCTCAGGGTGTCGATGGCGGCCATGGCCTGCCCCAGCCCCGTGCCGTCGCCGTCGACGACGGCGAGGATGCTGGTCGCGAACCGATTCAGATCCTCGGGTGACAGTTGCGCGAGCACCGGTTGCAGACCCTTGAACAGCCGGGTGATGTCGAAGTCGGGCACCGTTTCCGCCGGGCCGAACACCGCGGCGGGGTCGCGGCGATCGCCGAGCTCGGTCGGCTGCCGGATCTCCAGATACCGGAATCCGGTGAGGTTCTGGTAGCGGATCGCGATCGTGGTCCCGGTGTGGAGCGTGCGCTCCCGCAGCACCGTGAAGCGGACCCGCGCCAGTGCCCCGTCCAGTTCGACCGCGCGGACCTTGCCGACCTGCACCCCGTACAGGCGCACGTCGTCACCGGTGCGCAGACCGTTCGCGTCGGTGAACAGCGCTGTGTAGGTGTGGGTTTCGCCGTCCACCGGCCGTTCGATCACCCGCAGCACGCCGACGAGCACCAGTCCCATCGCCACCGTCGCCAGCACCACCCGCAGCAGCAGGCTCCGTGTGGTCATCAGCGGCCCCCTTGCCCGAGCACCGCGGCCAGCGGCGCGGCCAGGCCCGGCACCCCGTCGAGGTCGACCGCGGCGCGCAGGACCGGTCCCTGCGGGGTGTCGACGAAGGCGCTGTCGAGACGGTCGAGCAGTTCGCCGAGTTGACGCCCGGTTCGCTCCGGCGTGCTGACCGAGCCCGACAGCTGGTCGAGAACGAGGCTCGCCATCGGCAGCAGCCCGCCGAAGTGCTGCCGGGAGGTGGTGAGCAGCTCGGTCACGGTCGGCAGCAGCTGGTACTGGATGTCGGAGAACATCCGGCCGAACTTCTCGAGGTGTTCGGGCGTGCTCAGGTACTCGTTGGTGTAGTCGGCGTAGAGCAGGGTCAGACTGCCCGTGAGCATCGGCGGCAGCCCGGTGAGCGCGGAGCCGAACTGGTCGAACAGCAGTGACGGTGGCAGCAGCTGGGTTTCGGTGAACGAACGCACCGTCGCGCCGATGGCCGCCAGCAGCGGGGCGAAGGCCGCGAGATCGCGCGAGACGGTGCCGAGCAGTTCGGCGAGCTTCGGGGTGAGCACCTGGTCGGCGAGGGCGCCGGTGGAGGTCAGCAGGGCCGAGAGCGTGGCGTCGCGTACTCGCTCCGCGTCACGGCCGGTCAGGTCGACGGTCGCGCCCTCGACCAGCGCAACGCCGCCTGCTCCGGGGTGGAGCTCGACCGCGCTGATACCGAACAGGCTGCCCGGCGCGTAGTCGACGCTCAGCGCGTCCGACAAGCCGAACAGCTGAGAACCGCGCAGCGTCAGACCGATTCGCTGGGTACCGCGGCCGGCGAAGTCGATCGTCTCGACCGAGCCCACGTGGACGCCGTCGAGCCGCACGTCGGTGCCCGGCCCGACGCCCGCGCCCACCTGACCCACGAGCAGCGCGACCCGGATCTCGTCGGCGGGCCGGTCCGCCGGCACCACCCGCCAGACGGCGAGGCCGAGCACGGCCACGACGACGGCGAGCACACCGAGTAGCCGGGCGCGACGTGGCCCGACCTCGGTGCCGGGCAGAGTGTAGGCAGGCATGGCATCACCCGGTGAAGGTCACGGGAGATCGGAATCCCCACAGCACGATGGTGGCGACCATGTCGAGGGCGATGATCGACACCAGGCTGGCGCGGATCGCGCGCCCCGACCCGATGCCGACACCCTCGGGGCCGCCGGTGGCGAAATAGCCCTGGTAGCAATGGATCAGCACGACGGCCACGGCGAACACCATCACCTTCACGGTCGCGGCGAACACGTCCCAGCCCACGACGAACTGATCGAAGTAGTGGTCGTAGGTCCCCGACGGGGTGCCGTGGATCGTGGTGACGATCAGCGCGCACGAGGCGTAGCTGAGGATCAACGCGACGACGAAAGCCGGTGCGACGGCGATGATCCCGGCGATCACCCGGGTCGTCACGACGAACGGCACCGACCGGATGCCCAGGGATTCGAGCGCGTCGATCTCCTCGGAGATGCGCATGGACCCGATCTCGGCGGTCATCCGGCACCCGGCCTGCGCCGCGAACCCGATCCCGGCAGCGATCGGCGCGAGTTCCCTGGTCACGCCGAACGCCGAGATCAGGCCGCTGAGCTGACCGAGCGAGAGCAGGTTCAGCGCGCTGAAGGCCTCGATGCCGATGGAGGCACCCATCGCCGCGCCGAGCAACAGCATCAGCGGCACCACACCGCCGCCGATGATCACCGAGCCACGACCCCAGGTCATGTCGGTCACCATGGTGACCGTCTGCCGCCGATAGCGCAGCAGGGTGTACGGCACCGAGGACACCACCTGCCAGCCGAAGCCCAGCGCGAACCCGAGAGCGTCGACCGGGCCGAGCGGGCGCACCCGAGCCCGCCGCAGCCGCCCCACCCAGCGCAGGCCGACGGGATAATACGGAGCCGCCGTCATCACGCCATCCGTACCGGGAAGAACATCGTGACCACCTGGGTGATCACGGTGTTCAGCACGACCGCGGCCGCGATGGACATCACCACCGCCGCGTTGACGCCGTCGGCGACACCGCGCGGCCCGCCGGTGGCCTCGAGCCCGCGCTGGCAGGCGATGACGACGACGAGGAACCCGAAGATCAGCGCCTTGACCAGCGAGACCCACAGATCGACCGGCGTGGTGAAGGAACCGAACGACTGCCAGTAGCTGCCCGGCGTCACCCCCAGCGCCGCCACCGCGACCACGAAACCGGAGGCGACGCCGACGCAGATGATCAGGATGTTGAGCAGCGGCGCCACCAGCATCATCGCGGCGATCCGCGGCACGACCAGCCGGCGGACCGGGTCGACCCCCATCACCCGCAGCGCGTCGACCTCTTCGCGGATGGTGCGGGCACCCAGGTCGGCGGCGATGGCGGCCGCACCCGCCCCGCCGAGCAGCATGGCGGTGGCCATCGGCGCGCCCTGTTTGATGACGCCGAGCCCACCCGCCGCGCCGATCATCGAATCGGCGCCGAGTTCGGACACGATATTGCCGACTTGCGCGGAAACGATGACGCCGAACGGAATGGCCATCAAAATACTCGGCACCGCGGTGACCCGGATCAGAAACCACGCCTGCGCGAGTGTTTCGTGGATCTGGAAACGGCCGCGCAGGGCGTCGGCGGTGCCGAGGGCGACGGCGCTCGCGCCGATACGCAACGCGCGCCCGAGGGTGGCCACGCTGGAAAGGACTGTGGCGGAGAAATTCTGGCGCAGAATGCGCGCGGCACCGGCCTGGTCCGCACCCCCGTCGGGCGGTGCGACTTCGCCGTCAACCCGTGCCATGCGGGTGACCGTACCATATGATCTAGACCACATTCCAGACACTGTTCCAGATTCATGACCAGCTTTTCGGGCCGACCGGGAGCCGGCCTCGAGGAACGGTGCTCGAGGCTCGAATACGTTCAGCATCAGCGGCTTTGACATGACCGATAGGGCCCGCCGGTGGGCATCGGTCGATCGAATCGTCGATGAAAACGTTGTGCGGTGCAGGCGTCGGTGGTACCGTCCAGACACATGTCCAGCTACGTGTCTCCCTCGGGTCGCCACCGTCCCGACAGTGCCGGGGACGTCCGATCGGAACCGGGGTGTTCGCGATGACCAGCGCCGCTGTCGAGCCCTTGCGATTCGATCCGTACGATTACCGATTCCACGAGGATCCGTACCCGACATATCACCGGTTGCGGACCGAGGCGCCGCTCTACCACAATCCCGATCTCGATTTCTGGGCGCTGTCCCGCCATTCCGATGTGATCGCGGCATTCCGGGACAATCACCGGCTCTCCAGCGCCAATGGCGTTTCCCTCGATCCGGCGGCCTGGGGACCGCACGCGCACCGCGTCATGTCGTTCCTGGCCATGGACGATCCACGGCATATGCGCATGCGCAGACTCGTCTACAAGGGATTCACCCCGAAACGGGTGGCCGAAATGGAAGACCGCATCCGCGAGATCACCCTGGAGCACCTCGAACCCGCGCTCGCGCGTGGTCGTTTCGACTGGATCGACGAGGTCGCGGGCAAGCTGCCGATGGACGTCATCTCCGAACTGATGGGGGTGCCCGAGGCCGATCGCGCCGAGCTCCGGCGGCTGGCGGACCTGGTGGTACACCGGGAAGAAGGCGTTCTCGATGTGCCCGTCGAGGCGATCGAGTCCTCGATCACGCTGTACGGCTACTACGCCGACATGGTCGCCCAGCGCCGCGCCGCGCCCCGCGACGATCTCACCTCGGCCCTGCTCGAGGCCGAGATCGACGACGACACCCTCACCGACGAGGAGATCATCGGCTTCATGTTCCTGATGGTCGTCGCGGGCAACGAGACCACCACGAAACTGCTCGGCAACGCCCTGTACTGGGCGGGTGCGGACCCCGCCGAATACGCGAAGGTCGCCGCCGACCCGGACCTCGTCGCGGACTGGGTGGAGGAGACGCTGCGCTACGACACCTCGAGCCAGATCGTCGCCCGCACCGCCACGACCGACCTGGACTACCACGGCGGCACCATCCCGGCGGGGGCCAAGGTGCTGCTGCTGATCGGCTCGGCGAATCGGGACCCGGCGGCGTTCGCCGACGGCGACACCTACCGGATCGACCGCAACGACGGCGGCGCGCTGGCGAGTTTCGGTGCGGGCGTGCACTTCTGCCTCGGCGCGCACCTGGCCCGGCTCGAGGCGAGCGTGGTGCTCGGCGAGTTCGCGCGGCGGGTCACGCGCTACGAGGTCGACCACGGCGGCATCGAACGCGTGCACTCGACCAATGTCCGTGGCTTCGCCGCACTCCCCATCACAGTAGAGGTCCGCTAGTGCCCCGATTCGAACCCAACCCCGAACGCAGGCCCGCGCTGGTGGCGGGCGCGTCCTCCGGGATCGGCGCCGCGACGGCCGTCGCGCTGGCCGCACTCGGTCACCCGGTGGCGCTGGGCGCGCGCCGCGCGCAACTTTGCGAGGAACTCGCCGCCAAGATCAGGGC
>NZ_JARWOJ010000317.1 GCF_029868625.1 Nocardia neocaledoniensis
TCAAGGCGGATTCAACTGGTCGTTGCAACACTACTGTTGCAGCGATTGTAGATGCTCGGTCATTGCTTCGGCCGGTGTTCGCCATCCGAGGACTTTTCTGGGGCGGTTGTTGAGCGTGTGGGCGACCGCCGAGAGCTCGTCAGGGCTCCATCTGGAGAGATCAGTTCCCTTTGGAAAGTACTGCCTGAGAAGCCCGTTCGTGTTCTCGTTCGTTCCTCGCTGCCATGGGCTATGAGGGTCGGCGAAGTACACAGGAATCTCTGTCTCACTGGTGAATACCGCGTGCCCTGACATCTCCTTGCCACGGTCCCATGTCAGCGATTTCAACAACGACAGTGGAACCGGTTTCATCGCAGCCGACAGCGCCTTATTCATCGATTCGGCTCCGTATCCGCTCAATGCCGGACCATTCTTAACCGGCGCGGCTGCACCCCAGCCCTGTTCGCGTGGCAAGTGGACGAGGACCGCATACCGTGTCGACCGTTCGACAACAGTGCCGATCGCAGAGCGGGCCGTGCCGATGATGAGGTCGCCTTCCCAGTGGCCGGGCACCGACCGGTCATCAGCCTCAGGTGGTCGTTTGCTCAGCAACGTGTGTGCACTCACGTGCGCCCAGGCGACACGTTTGGACCGCGCTCGGGGCATCCGCAACGATCGCCCAGTACGCAAGCACAAAATCAACTCCCGCTCGAGCGCGCCGCGACCTTCGATATATAACGCCTGGTAGATCGCTTCATGGCTGATACGCATCGACGGGTCGTCAGGGTAGTCGATCTCCAGGCGTTTGGAGATCTGCTGCGGGCTCCACGCCTGCACCCAGCGACGATCACCGCGGTGCGGCTTGTTCCGTCCGGTCCAGGCGCCGGTTCGAGGGCCGGCCACAGCGACCCCGTCAGACCTTGTGATCTGCCCGGCCAAGCGCTGCTGGACATAGTCGCGCAAGCGGGGGTTCGTCGCCAGCTTGGCTTCCTTCGGGCGCCGGGCGAACAACTCCGCTTTCCACTGGGCAACCGACGCCCGGTAATCGAGCTTGCCACCCCTGGTCGCGGCATTACGCCGCAGTTCCCGCGAAATCGTCGAAGGGCTACGACCCAGCACTGCAGCGATTTGCCGGACACCCTTGCACTGGGCCCGCAGCAACGCGATCTCTTCCCGCTCGGCGAACGACAGGAACCTGCCCGACGGAGTGCTCCACGAATACGGCGACATCCCGCCAGCATCACGGAACCATCGCGTCCCCGCGACCGGTGAGACACCCACCGCCACAGCACATTCCGTGGGAAGATCACCTCGGGCGATCTCGTCCCAGAACGCACGCTCGACCAC
>NZ_JARWOJ010000318.1 GCF_029868625.1 Nocardia neocaledoniensis
ATTTCGGGCCATCGGGGACCTTCACCGAAATGGCTCTGGCGAAGTTCGAGAACTCGGGGGCCTTCGACGGCCCGGTCGAGGCCGGGGCCCCCCCCCGGCGGGGCGCCGCCCGCGGGCCGCTACCCCCCCCCCCGGGGGGCCGGGCGCGCGGGCCGGGTGGGCCCGCCGGGCGATGGTGAGCGCGGCGCCGCCGGCCGCCCCGCCCGGGTCGTTGTTGAAGTAGACGTGCAGGTCGGCGTCGGCGGGCCAGTTGTCGAGCAGCCGGTGCACCCAGCTGTCGAGGGCCTGACGGCCGTAGTGCGGCGGCGGGTAGGCGCGGCCCGCGTGCAGCCGCAGGTAGGCCCAGTCGGTGGTGCGCCAGCGCGGCGTGACCGGATGCGAATCCCGATCGGCCCAGGCCAGGGCGGCGCCGTGCGATTGGAGTACCTCGCGGACGTCGTCGGTCCACCAGGATTCGTGGCGCGGTTCCACCGCCACCCGCACCGACCGCGGGAAACAGCTCAGGCAGTCGTCCAGCAGGGGCGCGTCCGCGCGCAGGGTCGGCGGCAGCTGCAACAGGATCGGGCCGAGTTTGCCGCCCAGCCCGTCGACCCGGTCCAGCAGCCTGCGCACCGGTTCCGCCGGATCGCGCAGGCGCTTGATGTGCGTGAGATAGCGGCTGGCCTTCACCGAGACCAGGAAGTCCTTCGGCGTGCGGGTGCGCCAGTCGCCGAAGGTGTCCCGGCTCGGCAGCCGGTAGAAGGCATTGTTGGATTCGACCGTCGCGAAGGACTCGGCGTAGTGCTCGAGCCAGCGGCGCACCGGCAAGCGGTCCGGATACAGCAGACCGCGCCAGTCGCGGTACTGCCAGCCGGAGGTTCCGACGCGGATCACCGCGTCACCTACCTTTCCTGGTTCAGCCGGGGGCGCGCAGGAGCGGGTCGAGTTCGCTCGCGTAGAAGTCGAGGAACGCGTCCATGTCCGGGCCGGCGTTCATCAGGACCACGCGATCGAATCCCGCGTCGGTGTACTGCCGCACCGCCTCGACATAGCGTTTGGGGTCGTTGCCGCAGACGAAGGCGTCGAGCATGTCGTCCTCGCGCACGGTCGTCGTCGCGGCGGCGAAGTTCGCCGGATTGGGCAGCTCGCTCATCACCTTCCAGCCGCCGACCGCCCAGCGGTTGGTCGACAGCGCGGCGGCCGCGGCGTCGCGCTCGGTCTCGGCGAAGGCGACGCCGAGTTCGGCGTAGCGCGGGCCGGTGCCGCCCTCCTGCTGATAGGTCCGTACGAGTTCGGCGTTCGGTTCCGTGCTGAACAGCCCGTCGCCGAGTTCGGCGGCGATCCGGGCGGCCGCGGCGCCGCCCGCCGCCACCGCGATGTCGGGCAGCCGGTCGGGCAGGTCGAACACCCGCGCGTCCGACAGCGACAGGTAGCGGCCGTCGTAGCTGCGATACCCGCCCTGCCAGAGCAGCCGGATGATCTCGAGCGCCTCGCGCAGCATCGCCTGCCGCGTCGCGACGGGCGGGAACTCGCGGCCGACGATGTGCTCGTTGAGCCGTTCACCCGAGCCGATGCCGAGGGTGAAGCGCCCGTCGGAGAGCAGGGCGGTGGTCGCGGCGGCCTGCGCCACGATCGCGGGGTGGTAGCGGATGATCGGGCAGGTGACGCCCGTGGCGAGGCCGATCCGTTCGGTGCGGGCGGCCAGGGTGCCGAGCACCGACCACACGAAGGGGGAGTGGCCCTGCTCGTCGAGCCACGGATGGAAGTGATCGCTCATCTCGACGAAGTCGAAGCCGGCGGCCTCGGCCCGAACGGCTTGGCGTACCAGCTCGCTCGGGCCGAACGCCTCGGCGGCCAACTTGAATCCGATCTGCATGGCGCGCCTTTCGTTGCGTTGGTCAGTCGCGGCCGAGGGCGTGGGCCAGTTCCTGCTTGTTCATCTTCGAGCGGCCGTCGATGTTGCGCTTGCGCGCTTCCTCGTAGAGCTGGTCACGGGTCAGTCCGCGCGGTCCCTTGCGATGGGCGCGCTGACCGCCACGCTTCTGCGGCGAGGTGTCGGTGCGCGAGAGCTTGCTCGACCGCTTCGATTCGCCGGATTGCGCCCGGTTCTTGTTCACCGTGCGCGCCGCGATCTCCTCGGCCCTGTCCTCGCCGACGCCCTTCTCGCGCTGCGACTCCTTGATGTGCTTGTACTGCCGTTCGCGCTTGTCACTCCATGCTTGCTGCGGCATCGCTGACACCTCCTCGTCTCGACGGGTGCTTCTGTCTGCCGTCTACCCGGGCGCCGCGAACGGAAACAGCACTGGTGAGCCCGGCGCGCCGCGATTGCTCGCGAATAGCCGGATAGGGTGGCGCGGTGATCTTGCTGGCGATCGGTGCGGTACTGCTCGGTGCGTTCGCGGTGTGTTTCCGCCGGGAGCGCAGGTGCTTCGGCAACGGCGTGCTGTTGCTGCTCGGACTCCTGTGCGCGGGCGGGGCGCTGACGGCGTCCGGCGCCGAGGGGGCCGGGCCGGAGATCCTGGTGGCACTGGCCCTGGCGCTCTCGCCGCTACTGGTGCTCGTGCTGGCCGGACTGCTGCTGCTCAACGGTGTGGTGATGCTGCGCCGGGAGGGAATCCGGGTCGCGAACCTGCTCTCGCTCGGGCTCGGCCTGGCGCTGCTGGTGCCGTACGCGCTGCTGGTCGTCGCGGTCGTGGCGGAGTGGGCGGTGCTCGTCGTAGTTCTGCTCGCGGTGGTTCTCGTCGCGTCCTATCTGGGTTTCGTGCTCGCCGCGTTTCTGCTCTATTCGGTGGTCTACGGCATGTTCACCCGGACCGATGCCGCCGCCGCGATCGTCGTGCACGGCTCGGGGCTGCTCGGCGACCGGGTGCCGCCGCTGCTGGCGAGCAGACTCGATCGAGCGCTCGGCATCCGGGCGGCCGTGCGCACCGGCCGCGCTCCGGTCCTGGTGCCCAGCGGCGGCAAGGGTTCCGACGAGAAGGTCTCCGAGGCCGCGGCCATGACCGCCTATCTCGTCGAGCACGGGGTGCCGGTCACGCAGATCCTGCCCGAGGACCGATCGACGACGACCCGCGAGAATCTGCTGTTCAGCAAGGAACTGCTGGTCCGGCATGGGATCGAGCACGACATCGTGCTGGTGACCAGCGATTTCCACGTGCTGCGCACCGCGCTGCTCGCCCGCGCGGTGGGCATCGACGCTCAGGCGACCGGTGCGCCGACCGCGCGCTACTACCTGCCGAGTGCGTTGCTGCGCGAGTACGTCGGGATCCTGGCCGAACACAAGACGCTCAACAGCGTGCTCGGCGCGATGTTCGCCGCCCTGCCGATCGTGGTGGCGTTCGCCTGCTGAGCGGCGTCCGAATCGACCCGAATTAAGTGTTACTTCGAATACTACATATGTGTATCATTGGGCCAACCGCACCACCGGCGCAGCGGCGCGCCGGGTGCTCGGACGAGCATCGTGCGGGAGGACGAGGAGTACCGATGAAGTTGCTTCGGCGTAGCGCGCGGCGACCGGAACTGGATCCGGGAAAGGTCGCGCTGCAGGCCCGCAATGTGGCCTTCGACTGGTCGGCTGTCGACCTGCACTGGATGTCGGCGGAACCCTACGCGTCACACCTGATCAGCGCGTTGAACATGCTGCTGCCCGAAGGCGAGCGCATGTTCATCGTCACCTATCGCGAGGCGCTGGCCTACGTGAAGGACGAGAAGCTGCGCGAGGACATGCTCGGCTTCATCGGGCAGGAGTCCATGCACGCGGAGACCCACGAGAAGGTCCTGCGCGAGGTTCTCGTTGCCAACGGCATCGACGCCGAACCCTATGTGCGGCAGATGGAATACCTGTTCCGCAAGACGCTGGGCCCCCGCGGTGGCGACGATCGCGCCGGCAGGCAGATGCTGGTCGAGCGGCTGGCGTTCATCGCCTGCCTCGAGCACTTCTTCGCCTGGCTCGGCGACTGGGTGATCAACGCCGACCTGGAGAAGTTCGGCGCCGACCCGCGCATGGCCGACCTGTTCCGCTGGCACGGCGCCGAGGAGGTCGAGCACCGCAACGTCGCCCACGATGTCGCCGAGTACTTCGGCGTCGGCTACGTGCGGCGCTGCGCCTCGATGATGCTGGTGTTCCCGATCTTCATCGCCCTGGTGGTGCGCGGCGCGAAGTTCCTGGTGCACCAGGATCCGCGGCTGCCCGACCACGGCTATCCGCGCGTCATCGCCTCGGTGCTCGGCGCGATGTGGCGTGGCGCGCTGCCGGGCATCCCGTCGCTGCTGGTCAGCGCGCTGTCGACGTTCCAGCCCGGCTACAGCCCGGAGAACGTCGGTTCGACCGCGCAGGCCGTCGCCTACCTCGCCCAGTCGCCCGCCGCGCGGGCCGCGGCCTCGTGACCGTGCGCGAGGTGCCGGACGCGCTGCCCGGCGACCTGTACGGCAAGCATCGGCACGATCCCGGCACCAGGGTGCTCGACGCGATCGCGACGGCCCGGCTGCGCTGGAGCTCGCTGATCAATCGCCGTGACCTGCGCCCGCGCGTCGACGATCGCCGGTTCCCCGTGGTGGTCACCGAGCGGCGGATCGTCGCCCATGATCAGGACGTGGTGAGCTTGCGGCTGGCCGCGCCGGACGGCCGCGAGCTGCCCGCGTGGCGGGCGGGCGCGCACCTGGATCTCGAGCTGCCCTCCGGCCGCCTGCGTCAGTACTCGCTGTGCGGCGACCCGGCCGACACCCGCGCCTACCGGATCGCGGTGCGCCGCATCCCCGACGGCGGCGGAGGTTCGGTCGAGGTGCACGACGAGCTGCGAGTCGGCAGCGAATTCGTGGTCCGCGGCCCGCGCAACGCCTTCCCGTTCGCGGTACCGGGCCACGGCTCGCCCGCCGAGCGCCTGCATTTCGTGGCAGGCGGCATCGGCATCACCCCGATCCTGCCGATGGCGCGGCTCGCGCACCGGCTCGGCGTGCCGTGGACCATGGTCTACACCGGTCGCTCGCGCGACACCATCCCGTTCCTGAGCGAGCTGGCGGACTTCGGTGAGCACGTGCGGGTGCGTACCGACGACGAGCACGGCCTGCCCGACGCGTCGGCGCTGCTGCCCGGCGTCGGGCCGGGCACCGCCGTGTACGCGTGCGGTCCGACCCCGATGACCTCGGCGATCGTCGCCGCCGTGCGCACGATGCCCGAGGTCGAACTGCATTTCGAACGGTTCTCGCCGCCGCCGATCGTGAACGGCACCGCCTTCGAGATCGAGCTCGCCGCCTCCGGCACGGTGCTCGAGGTGCCCGCCGACCGCAGCGCCCTCGACGTCATCCTCGCCGCCCGCCCCGAGCAGCCGTACTCGTGCCGCCAGGGCTTCTGCCGGACCTGTGTGGTGCGGGTACTGGCGGGCGACCCCGACCACCGGGAGAACACACTGTCCGCCGACGAACACGCCGCCGGTGCGATGCTCGCCTGTGTCTCCCGTTCGCACGGTGAGCGATTGGTGCTCGACCTGTGAGTTCCATTCCAGGACAAGGAGTCCGAACAGACATGACCACCGACACCCCAGCGCCCGTGAACCGGCGCACCGTCCGCAACGGCGATTTCGACCTCGCCGTCTTCGAATACGGTGACGCCGCCGCCGACACCGTCGTGCTGGTGCACGGCTGGCCCGACACCCATCACCTGTGGGACAAGGTGATTCCCCTGCTGGCCACACGGTTCCACGTGGTCGCCTACGACACCCGCGGCCACGGTGAGTCGACCCGCACCCAGCGCACCGCCGACTTCCGCCTCGACGAACTGGCCCGCGACTTCTACGCCGTGATCGACGCGGTGAGCCCCGACCGCCCCGTGCACGTGCTGGCCCACGACTGGGGCTCGGTGCAGGTGTGGGAGGCGGTGTGCGAACCGCGGTCCACCGACCGTGTCGCCTCGTTCACCTCCGTGTCCGGGCCGAATCTGGACCACCTCGCCGCGTGGGTGCGCGACCGGCTGTCCCGGCCGACCCCGCGCAACATCTGGCAGCCGATCACCCAGGCGCTGTCCTCGGCCTACACCGCCTTCTTCATGACGCCGGTGCTGCCGCGTGCCACCTTCACCGCGATCGGCACCGAAAAGGTCTGGCAGCGCGCGGTTTCCCTGATGAACGACACCGCGCCGAGCAACGTGCGGCTCGGCCCGACGTTCCGCCGCGACATGGTCGACGGACTGCTCATCTACCGCGCCAACATCGTCCAGCGCATGCTCTCGCCGCGCGAGCGGCGCACCGAGGTGCCGGTGCAGCTGATCGTGGCGGGCCGCGACGTCGCCGTGCGGCCCGCGGGCTACGACGACTCGGGCAAGTGGACCGATCGCCTCTGGCGACGCGACGTGCCCGCCGGGCACTGGATGCCGTTCTCGCATCCGGAACTGCTGGCCACCGCGACCACCGAACTGATCGACGCGCTCGCGGGCAACGGCATCCCACGCGGGCTGGCCAGGGCCGAGGTCGGCCGCACCCGGCGCGAGTTCGACGACAACCTGGTGGTCGTCACCGGCGCGGGCAGCGGCATCGGCCGCGAGACCGCGCTGGCCTTCGCCCGCCTCGGCGCCGAGCTCGTGGTCTCGGACGTGAACGAGAACGCCGCCAAGGAGACCGCCGAACTGGTCGCCGCCGAAGGCGGTGTGGCGCATTCCTATTCGCTCGACGTGTCGAACGAGGACGCGGTGCGCGCGCACGCCGAGACGGTGATCGCCACCCACGGTGTGCCCGACATCCTGATCAACAACGCGGGCGTCGGCCAGGCGGGCGCGTTCCTCGACACCCCGACCGAGGAGTTCGATCGGGTGCTGCGGATCAACCTCGACGGTGTGGTGCACGGCTGCCGGGCGTTCGGCGCCGCGATGGCCGAGCGCGGCCTCGGTGGCCACATCGTGAACCTGTCCAGCATGGCCGCCTACAGCCCGCAGCGTGACATGGCCGCCTATGCCACCAGCAAGTCGGCGGTGTTCATGTTCTCCGACTGCCTGCGAGCCGAACTGGCCGATCGCGGCATCTCGGTCTCGACGGTGTGCCCCGGCATCGTGCACACCAATATCGTTGCCACCACCCGGATCTCGGGTGTCTCCGCCGAGGAGGAGGCGGCCACGCAGTCGAAGTTCGACAAGCTCTACGAGCGGCGCGGCTACACCCCCGACCGGGTCGCCGCGCAGATCGTGAAGGCGGTGCGCAAGCGCCGCGACATCGTGCCGGTGACCCCGGAGTCCTGGCTGCAGTACCGGGCCAACCGGATCGCCCCCGGTGCGGTGCGGTTCGCGGCCCGCCGGATGAAGCTGGTCTAGGCGAGGTCGGCCCGGCGCAGTCGCTCCTCGACGGCGGCGACGTGCCGGGCGTCCACGCCCCAGGGGTTCTCGACGCCGACGTGGCGGTCCAGGTCCCACAGCACGCAGTCCTCGCCGGGCGCGGCCACCATCGACCAGGCCACCACGGTGCGGCCGAGCTGGTCGATCATCGACCCGTGGTCTGGTGCGCTGTCGCCCGCACCGTCGGGGAAGTGGTGCAGGAATCGGCCGTACGCGTCGGCGCAGAAGCGCGCGTACTGCTGGGTGCACAAGATGAATCCGTGCCAGGCCTCGTCGACGGCGTGCGAGGGCATGCCGATCACCTGGTCGTCACGCATGGCCGCGCCGCAGCAGCGCAACCATTGGCGCAGACCGGTTTCGACGAGGTCGCGCGGTTGCCAGGGACAGGTCTTGAAGATCGCGTCGGGGAACCGCAGATCGGCGACGACACGGTCGACCACGTCGAGATCGATCGGTCGCGGACCGCGTCGCAGGAACGAGAGCACCACGAATTCACTGTAAGGCCACTACGCGCGGTGGTGTCGAGGTCGCCGTCGGCGGCTAGCCTGCTGAGATGGTGTTGATGCTGATCATCCTGTTCGTCCTGCTCGCGGGGCTGGCTGTCGCGGGGCTGGTCGCGCTCGTGATCTCGCTGGCCGGGCGGACCGACCCGAGGAGCCGTCGCCGGGCCGTCGACCCGGGCTGGTCGGCGGGCACCTACGGCGTGTACGGCGGCTCCTCGAGTCCGCCGCACGAGCACGGGCCGGGGTGCGGTGGTGGGTCGTCGAACAGCGGTTGCCGCGGTGGGTCCACCGGCGGTTGCGGTGGTGGCTCGAGCAGCGGTTGCGGTGGCGGCTCCAGCAGTAGTTGTGGCGGGGGCTCGAGCAGTAGTTGTGGCGGCGGCTCGAGTAGTAGTTGTGGCGGCGGGAGCAGCAGTAGCTGCGGTGGCGGTTCCTGATCGTGTGATCCACGCCGCACGCGGTTGACCTGAACTTATCTTCAGGTTCCATGCTGGACTTCGTTCGGTACAGACCATGGAGGAGTCACGATGCGCGCGGTGCAGGTCAAGGAATTCGGTGGGCCGGAAGTGCTTGAGGTGGGCGAGATCCCCACGCCCCGGCCGGGTTCGGCGGAGGTCGTCGTCGATGTCGAGGTCGCGGATGTGATGTTCCTCGACACCAGGTTGCGCAGCGGTTGGGGGCAGGACTTCTTCCCGCTGAGCCCGCCGTATGTGCCCGGCGGCGCGATCGGCGGCGTCGTCACCGCCGTCGGCGCCGAGGTCGATCCGAGCTGGCTCGGTAAGCGCGTGGTCACCCAGACCGCCGCCAGCGGCATCGGCGGCGGCGTGCCGACCGGCGGCTACGCCGAGCAGTCCCTCGCCAAGGCCGAGACGCTGGTCGAGATCGACCCCGCGCTGAGCACCGAGCAGGCCGTCGCGCTCGCCCATGACGGGCGCACCGGGCTCGCCGTCTTCGACCGCGCCGCCGTCGCTCCGGGCAGCTGGGTGTTGATCACCGCGGCCGCCGGTGGGCTCGGCACCCTGCTCACTCAGCTGTCGGTGGCCGCGGGCGCCAAGGTGGTCGCCGCCGCGCGGGGCACCGACAAGCTGGCGCTCGCGCGGCGGCTCGGCGCGAGCGCGGTCGTCGACTACTCCCTCGACGGCTGGGCTGATCAGGTGCGTGAGATCACCGGTGGGGGAGCCGATCTGGTCTTCGACGGCGCGGGCGGTGCGATCGGCGGTAGCGCGCTCACCGCGGCCGCCGACAAGGGCCTGTTCCTCGGGTACGGCTCCGCCGCTGGTGATTTCGCGGATGTCGACGCCGATGCCGCTGCCGCGCGCGGTGTCTCGGTGCTCGGGCTGTTCGACATCGTCGGCGGCGAGGTCGACTGGCAGGCGCTGGCGCGGCGGGCGCAGCGCGAGGTCGCTGCGGGCCGGCTGGAAGTGATTGTCGGGCAGACTTTCCCGCTCGAGCGGGCCGCCGAGGCGCACGCGGCCATCGAAAACCGCGCCGCACTGGGGCGTACCCTGTTGACGATCGGCGCGTCATTGTAACTTATTATGCACCGCAACGGAATACGCGATAAGTTCATACTGTGCAGGGACTGATTGTTATCGCAGTGATAGTTGCGGTTCTCCTGCTGGTCGGCGGTGTCATCAAGCTGGCCAGCAATCCAGGGGGAAATCTCGAGCGCCGCGATCGAGAACGCGCGCGGGAGCGCGCCGACAGGAGTTAGCTTCGCGGTGATCGGTCGTCACCCCGGCATCGCCCGCCGCGACGACCGATCACCGTGAACTATCCCCTCGTCGAGTGGTCAATCTCGCACCCCACCGGGTACCATGCGACACGCCCGCGGACTCCCGCGGCCAGGGGCGGTAGCTCAGTCGGTTAGAGCCGCGGACTCATAATCCGCTGGTCGTGGGTTCGAGCCCCACCCGCCCCACTTCTCCGCTCTGACCAGCGAATATTCCATCCGTGGTTGCTGCGTGGAACGAGTGTCCGGATCGCTCGATAATCGGTCGTGCTCCCGGCTGTGTCCTTGCTACCGTGCCGTCTCATGAAGGTCGATCCATCGCGCACCACCGCCACCGCGCGAGCTCTCCGCTCGCCGGTCGCTGCCGCCTGATCTTCTTTCCCTCCCGGCGACCGGAAACGGTCCGCCGGTGTGCGTCGGTTTCGGTATCCGTTCCGCCCGTGTGGTCGTTTTCCGGTCGATTCTTCCTTCGATGGAGCAATCACCATGATCACCACAGAACAGACCATTCAGACTTTTCTCGACTTCTTCCGCGAACGCGGGCACGAACGCATTCCCGGCGGTTCGCTCATTCCGCCGCCGGGGGATCCGGTGCTGTTCACCAGTTCCGGCATGCACCCGTTGACGCCCTACCTCATGGGCCGGCCGCATCCGAAGGGGCGGCGGCTCACCGGCTCGCAGCGCTGTCTGCGCACCACCGATCTCGACGAGGTGGGCGACGACACCCACCTCACCGTGTTCGAGATGCTCGGGTCCTGGTCGCT
This sequence comes from Nocardia neocaledoniensis, assembly GCF_029868625.1. Lineage (GTDB taxonomy): Bacteria > Actinomycetota > Actinomycetes > Mycobacteriales > Mycobacteriaceae > Nocardia > Nocardia neocaledoniensis_A. The sequence continues at coordinate 10,291 of NZ_JARWOJ010000318.1, forward strand.
CGGCGACTACGACGGGCCGCGAAGTCTGCGTTGGGGTTTCGAACTGTTGCGGGACGGCTTCGGCATCGACCCCGGACGGATGTCGGTCACCGTGTTCGGCGGCGACGACCGGGTCGAGCCGGACCACGAGTCGTGGCGCACCTGGGTGGAACTGGGCGTACCGGTCGACCCGACCACGGACGAGAACTGGTGGTCCAACGGTCCGACCGGCCTCTGCGGACCCGACTCGGAAATATTCGTCTGGACCGGCGACGGCCCGCCGCAGGGCACCCCGACCACCGACGACCGCTGGGTGGAGGTGTGGAACCACGTCATGATGCGCTACCTGCGGCATCCCGACGGCAGCCTCGAACCCCTGCGTCACCCTGGCATCGACACCGGCCTCGGCCTGGAGCGGTTGGTGCGCCTCCTGCAGAACACGCGGTCGGTCTACGAGATCGACCTCTTCCAGCCCTGGATGCGGACCCTGCCCCGGATCTGGGGCCCGCTCGACGAGCCGTCCCTGCGTCTGCTGTCGGATCACGTGCGCTCGACCGTCGTCGTCCTCGGCGACGGCGTCACGCCCTCCCCGTCCGGCCGCGGCCACATCCTGCGCCGGCTGATCCGCCGCACCCTGACCACGCTGTGGCGCGACGATCCCACCCGCACCCTGTCCGACCTCCCGGTCGAGCTCGTCGACCACACCCTCGACCACTTCCGGCAACCCGTCCACCCCGAGGAGATCCGCACGATCCTGCTCGACGAGGAACGCAGATTCCGCCTGCTCCTCGAGCGGGGCCGAAAAGTACTGTCCCGCAGCCGGTTCACTGATCCGCTGACCGACGACGACTACGGCTACCTGCACGACACCCACGGCCTACCCCGTGACCTCGTCATGTACCTGACGTCCGAACCCGGCGACACCTGACGGAGCGGTCCGAGCCCAGGCGCGCTGGTCGACGCGCCTAGGCTCGGCGGTGATGCGCCCTCGAGAGGAGAATTCGATGTCGAATGGTCGTCGCCGGGATACGCCACCGCCGCGGACCGGGGGAAGTGAAATCGAGACGCTGCGCGGGTTTCTCGACTATCTGCGTGACTCGATCGCGGCGAAGGTCGAGGGGGCGCCGGAGCCGCAGGCCCGGACCTCGGCGGTGCCGTCGGGGACCACCTTGCTCGGGCTGCTCGAACATCTGACGAATGTCGAGGCGGCGATGTTCCTCGGGCGCACGGTCACCGACTGGCAGGCGACGTTCACGCCGTCGCCCACGGACACGGCGGACGACATCGTCGGCCGGTACCGCGCGACCGTCGCGCAAGCCAACGCCGTCATCGCCGGCTGCACCGACCTCACCGCCGCCGTCCCGCGCCCGAAGACGAACCGCCCGGCCCCGACCCTGCGCTGGGCACTCACCCACATGATCGAGGAGACCGGCCGCCACGCCGGCCACGCCGACATCCTGCGCGAACTCATCGACGGCGCCACTGGCCGCTGACTCGCGGATGACTTTTGTCATCGCCCACCCATGCGGAACTCATCGGGAATCGGTGATCGCGCGTACTACTGGCGAACGCGCGAGCCGAGCACCGTTGAGGGCAGGAGAAAGGGGAACGCGATGACAGACATCGTTGTCTCCGCGCGGGGGCTGCGGCGCAGCTACGGGCGTGGGGATCAGGCGTTCGAGGCCGTTCGAGGGGTCGATCTCGAGATCGCCGAGGGGGAGGTGTTCGCGCTGCTCGGCACCAACGGCGCGGGCAAGACCTCGACATTGGACATGCTCGAAGGGCTCGTCGCACCGTCGGCGGGGCGGATCGAGGTGTTCGGGCTCGACCCGCTGCGCGATCGGGCGCAGGTGCGGGCCCAGGTCGGCATCATGTTGCAGTCCGGTGGGTTGCCCGCCGAACTGACCGTCGTCGAGACACTCGAGATGTGGCGGGGCACGTGCAGCAACCCGACCACCGTCGACACCGTGCTCGCACAGGTCGGGCTGGTCGAGCGCGCCGGGGTGCGGGTGGGCTCGCTCTCCGGTGGCGAGCAGCGGCGCGTCGACCTGGCCTGCGCGCTGCTCGGACAGCCCCGGCTGCTGTTCCTGGACGAGCCGACCACCGGCCTCGACCCGGAAAGCCGCCGCGGTACTTGGCGATTGCTCACCGACCTGAAGGCCGCGGGCGTGACGATGGTGCTCACCACGCACTACCTCGACGAGGCCGAATCGCTCGCCGACCGCATCGCCATCATGGACAAGGGCACCGTCGCGCGGCGCGGCACATTGCGCGAGATCGTCGCCGGTCATCCGGCGCGGATCGTCTTCGACCACCCGGGACTGCCGCTGCCGCACCTGCGCGGGGCACGGGTGGAGGCCCGCGAACGCGTCACCGTCACCACCGACGACCTGCAGGGCCACCTGTTCGAACTGCTCGCCTGGGCCCGCGAGGCCGGAGTCCAGTTGGCCGGGGTCGACGCCAGCGCCGCCTCCCTCGAATCGGTCTTCCTCGACATCGCAGGCGCGCGCCCGGACACCCCCGAACTGATCGGAGCACGCCGATGACCACCGCAACCGCGGCCCGCCCGCGTCCGCTCGCCGCCCTCGCCCGAGCCGAGTGGCTGCAGTTCCGGCGCAACAAGACCCTCGTCTACCTGGCCACCCTGTTCCCCATCGGCATCCCGCTGGTCACCTACTTCCTCGTCCGCAAGGACAACGAGGCGACCACGACGATGGCGGCGATCGCCTTCGAACTGCTCGCGCTGATGGCCCTGCTGTTCGTGCAGTACTACTCGGTGCTGTCGATGGTCACGACCCGCCGCGGGGAGGGCGTGCTGAAACGGTTGCGCACCGGGGAGGCCGCCGACTGGCAGATCCAGCTCGCGCCCATGGTGCCCGGCGTTGTGGCGACCCTCGGCTGCACGGCGGTCGTCACGCTGGGCGTCTACGGTACCGGCGCGCCGGCGCCGGTGAACCCGCTGCTCATGGTGGCGGCCCTCGTCGGCGGCACCGTGGTATTCGCGCTGCTCGCCCTGGCCACCAGCGCGGTCACCAAGAACGCCGAGGCCGCCCAGATCACCTCCATGCCGGTGATGATCCTGGCCATGCTCGGCATGGTGTCGCTGCGCAACATCCTGCCCGACCGGCTGGCCGCCCTCGCCGACTGGACACCGTTCGCCGCTGTCTCCGATCTGGTCTTCCTCGGCGCCGCGGGCCGGACGGCGACAGCGGCCGAGTCCGCTCCGGTGCTGAGCATCGCCGACACACTCACCGCGTCGGCCCGCCCGTTTGCGACACTGGCGCTATGGACCGTCCTGGCGTTCGCGCTGACGCGCAAGAGCTTCCGCTGGGACGACCGCGGGTGAGCCGATGGACCGCCTGGTGGCACGAGCTGTCGGGCCCGGCCAAGTTCCGGCTGTACTCGCGGCTGGCCTACCAGGCGGCCATCGGCGCGGTCATCTTCGCGACGGCGACCACCGCGGCCTCGGTGCCCGTGGTGGTCGTCATCCTGCTCGGCGGGCTCGCCGCGATCATGGCGGTGGAGGCGCAACCGGAGTTCGCGACGGTGCACGGACGGGTGGCGCGGCCGTGGCTGCTGCCGGTGGGCACCGCGCTCCTGACCGCCATGTGGGTGGGCGGCGCGGCGTACAGCTACCTGTCGGCCGACGAGTCGATCGTCGGCACCGCGCGCGCCGCCGGGGGATTCTCGACACTGTTCGCCATGTTCGCCGTCGTCCCGTTCCTGCGGCACCGGTGGTGGGTGATGGTCGGGCTCGGCCTGGCCACCGCCGTGGTCTTCGGCCTGCCACAGGGCGCCGGAGCGCGAGCCGCGTTCGTCTTCCTGCTCACCGGCGTCTGCGCCGTCGGGGTCACCGCGCTCACCGTGTGGGGCCTCGGCATCATCGACGAACTCGATCGGGCCAAACTCGTCGAGGCCGAACTGCAGGTCGCCGAGGAACGCCTGCGCTTCGCGCGCGACCTGCACGATGTGGTCGGCCGTGGGTTCTCCGCGATCGCGGTGAAGAGTGAACTGGCCGTGGCGCTGTCGCGGTCGGGAAACCACGAGCGCGCCGAGGCCGAGATGGAAGCGGTGCGCGTACTCGCCGTCGAGTCGATGGGTCAGATGCGCACCCTGGTGCGCGGGTACCGCAATATCGACCTGCGGGGCGAGGTGGCCGGCGCGCGGTCGCTGCTGTCGGCGGTGGGCTGCGAACTCGTCGTCGAGGGTGACGCGGCCAAGGTGCCGCCGCAGTATCACGAGGTGGCGGCCTGGGTGGTGCGCGAGGGCACCACCAATATCGTGGAGCACTCGGCAGCCTCGGTGGCGACACTGGCGCTCGGCGGTGCGGGGATGTCGTTGCGCAACGACCGTCCGCACGCCGCGATCGGCGAACGGTCCGGCCTGCGCGGTCTCGGTGAGCGGCTCGCCGCCGTGGGCGCCACCCTCGACGTCACCGCGAACGGCGACGAGTTCGCCCTCGAAATCCACTGGGAGAAGCTGTGATTCCGGTCTACCTCGCCGACGACGAGACCCTCATCCGGTCCGCGCTGGCCACCATGCTCGATCTGGAGGCCGACCTCGAGGTCGTCGCCCATGTCGGCTCCGGCACGGAACTGGTCGAACTCTGGCGCCTGCGCGCGACTTCGGGGGAGCCGGTGGCGGTCGCCGTCATCGACCTGCAGATGCCGGGCCTCGACGGCATCGACACCGCGGTGGAGTTACAGCGGATCACGCCGGGCGCCGGCACGCTGATCGTCACCAGTCACGGCAGGCCCGGCTATCTCAAACGCGCGCTCGCCGCGGGTGTGCGCGGATTCCTGCCGAAGACCACCTCCGCGGCGACCCTGGCCGAGGTGATCCGCAGCGTGCACACCGGCGGCCGCTACGTCGATCCCGAACTCGCCGCCGAGGCGATCAGCGCCGGTGACACGGTGCTCACCGCCCGCGAGGCGGACGTACTCGAATTCGCCGCCGACGGTTCCTCGGTCGAGGACATCGCCCGCCGCGCGCATCTCTCACCCGGCACCACGCGCAACTACCTGTCCTCGGCCATGAGCAAGCTCGGCGTCGCCAACCGCTACGAAGCCGCCCTCAAAGCCAGGGAGAAGGGCTGGATCTGAGCTCGCCGCGGTCTAGGGTGTGGGCAGCACGGCCGACGGATGAGGGAGTAGCGGTGACTGCTGCGCTGGTGAAGGGTCAGAACGCCGGGCCGACGCCACCGGAGGTGGTGCTGAGCGTGCGCGGCGGGGTCGCGGCGGACCTGTCGGCGCTGCTGGTGACCTCGGCCGGAAAAGTTCGCTCGGACGCCGACTTCGTGTTCTTCAATCAGCCCGCAGCGCCGGGTGTCCGGCTCGACGGCGCGGCACTGGTCGTGACGTTCGCGGCCGTGCCCGCCGAGATCGCGCAGATCCGCGCGGTGATCACGGTCGCGACCGAAGGGGAGACCTTCGGCGGTGCCGTCGCGCCGGTCGCCTCGGTGGCCGACGCCGCGGGGAACCCCCTGTACGAGTATGTGATCGACGGGCTCGACCGCGAGTCGGTGGTGATCGCGGTCGAGTTGTACCGGCGCGACACACAGTGGAAGGTCCGTGCCGTCGGCCAGGGCTACGCGGGCGGGTTCGCCGACCTGGTCACCGATCACGGGGTGAGCGTCGACGACGAGCCCGAGGTCGCGGTCCAGCCGGACATACGGACCGTGCCGGGGGAGGCGGCGCTGTCGTTCGAGAAGCGCGCGCGGCTGGACCTGCGCAAGCGCGAGGTCGCCAAGGTGCTCATCGACAAGAGCGCGTTCGGCGTGCGCGCGCGGGTGGTCCTGGTCATCGACAAGACCGGCAGCATGCAGAAGCTGTATCGCGGCGGCACCGTGCACCGGGTGGTGGAGCGGATGATTCCCATCGCCACCCAGCTCGACGACGACGGCACGCTCGAGGCCTACCTGTACGCGCTGCGCTACGCGAAGCTGCCCGACATCACCGTCGCGACCGGTGAGCACTGGGCCCAGACCTACCTGCACCTGACCGGCACCCACGACGGCGTCGATTACGACGCCATGGGCGGGCGCAACGACGAACTCCCGATCATGCGCGCCGTCATCGACAGCCTCGCGGGCACCACGGAGCCCACGCTGGTGCTGTTCTTCACCGACGGTGGTTTCGCCAAGAAGCGCGAGATCGCCGCCCTCATGCGCGAAGCCGCGCACCTGCCCGCGTTCTGGCAGTTCATCGGCCTCGGCACCGGCAACTTCGGCGTGCTGCGCACCCTCGACGAACTCGACGGCCGCGTCGTCGACAACGCCGGCTTCTTCGCCATCGACGACATCGACCGCGTCGAGGACGCCGAGCTGTACCGCCGGCTGCTCGGCGAATTCCCCGACTGGCTCCGCGCGGCGCGCACCGCGGGCATCGTCGGCGGGTAAAAAAACTCGGTTGTCAGTGGTCAGGGTGCATCGTTAGCGTGTCTACCGTTTGTTCACCGACAACCGAAAGGGCACTCACATGGAACCCGTCACCGAACGCGACATCAGGTCCGCGTTCGTCAACTGTTCGAAGGGCGACGCCAAACGGCTGTCCGTGCCGCGTGATCTCGACGATCGTCCCTGGGACGATCTGGACTTCCTCGGCTGGACCGACCCGTCGTACGCGGGGCGCTGCTATCTCGCCGTGCCGCGCGACGGCCGGCTGGTCGCGGTCGCGATGCGGCACGAGACCGGCGGCTCGGGCAAGACGCAGATGTGCGCGATCTGCCTGACCACCCACACCGGCGGCGGCGTCGCGCTGATGACCGCCAACAAGACGGGGGAGTCGGGGCGGCGCGGCAATACGGTCGGCAGCTACATGTGCACGGATCTGGCGTGCTCGCTGTACGCCAGGAACAAGAAGCGACCGGCCCTGGGCAGTAGGTATCGCGAAGACCTGACGCCGGAGGAGAAGGCCCAGCGGGTGCGCGAGAACCTGTACGCCTTCCTGGACCGCCTGTACACCTAGCCGACCCGGCCCATCGAGCACAAGGAGGTAGATGCCATGCGCCGACACTCGACACCCGGAACTCTCCCGGACGAGCCCCGGTGTAATTAACCCCCAACAACCCCAGGGGGCGTTCTCCTTCCCGAGGGCCTGTTCTCGCAGGTCGGCGGCAACTCCCATTCAGAGGTGTGTCGATGATCAAACCT
>NZ_JARWOJ010000319.1 GCF_029868625.1 Nocardia neocaledoniensis
CGCCGAGTGCCGCGACCGCGAGCAGGGCGATCGCGAACCGCGAAACCATTCCCTTGCCGGTGAACGTCATGCGAACCTACTTTCTGAAGTACCTCACCGCGGACCCTTCGGCGGTGATCGGCCTCGCCCACCCAACCCCACCTCTACCCCCATCTTATCTACCGCGCCGTCATGCTCGGGTGGCGGGCCGCTTTCGTTCGTTTCGGGCTAGCGGCGCATGAAGATCGGCACCTCGATGTCGTCGTCATCGTCGCCGTCGTCGCGCTGATCCGGGTTGTTCACCTGGTTCATCGCCCGCTCGGTGACGCGCTGCCGCTCCGACTCCCGGTACCGCTCGGTGTCGCGGTAGCTCGGCGCGGCGGTGCGCCCGGTCGACACGCCGGAGCTCGCGGGCTCGGTGGCCCGCGCGGGCGCCTCGGTGCGGGACTGACCGACCTCGCCGGCCCGGCCGACCCCGATCGGGTTGGTCCCGTTGCGCGCCGAGGTGGTGTTGGTGTGCTCGATCCGGCGCGACGGTCCGCCGCCGTCGAAACCGGCCGCGATCACGGTGACGCGCACCTCGTCACCGAGGGAATCGTCGATGACGGTACCGAAGATGATGTTGGCCTCGATGTGGGCCGCCTCCTGCACCAGCGAGGCCGCCTCGTTGATCTCGAACAGGCCGAGGTCGGAGCCACCGGCGATCGAGAGCAGCACGCCGTGCGCGCCGTCCATCGACGCCTCGAGCAGCGGCGAATTGATCGCCGTCTCGGCAGCTTTCACCGAGCGGCCCTCACCGCGCGCCGAGCCGATGCCCATCAGCGCCGAACCGGCGCCCGACATCACGCTCTTGACGTCGGCGAAGTCGACGTTGATCAGGCCGGGGGTGGTGATCAGGTCGGTGATGCCCTGCACACCGTTGAGCAGCACCTCGTCGGCGGAACGGAACGCGTCCATCAGGCTCACCGCCGCGTCGCCCAGCTGCAGCAGCCGGTCGTTCGGGATGACGATGAGCGTGTCGCAGGACTCGCGGAGCAGATTGATACCGACCTCGGCCTGGTTGCCGCGGCGCTTGCCCTCGAACGAGAACGGCCGGGTGACCACGCCGATGGTCAGTGCGCCCAGCTTGCGGGCGATGCTGGCGACGACAGGCGCGCCACCGGTACCGGTGCCACCGCCCTCGCCCGCCGTGACGAACACCATGTCGGCGCCCTTGAGCACCTCTTCGATCTCGTCCTTGTGGTCTTCGGCCGCCTTGCGGCCCACTTCCGGATCGGCCCCGGCGCCGAGGCCGCGGGTGAGCTCTCGGCCGACATCGAGCTTGACGTCGGCATCACTCATCAGCAGCGCCTGCGCGTCGGTGTTGACCGCGATGAACTCGACTCCCTTGAGTCCCTGTTCGATCATCCGGTTGACGGCGTTCACGCCGCCGCCGCCGATACCGACGACCTTGATCACGGCAAGGTAGTTGTGCGGGGGCGTCATGGGCTCTCGCCTTCCTTCGATCTTAAACCCTCAACCTCAACCATAGGGTTGGCGTTATGTCAAGTATCCGACTGCTGCGGAACGCTATTCGCAGCCAGCGCGATCCCGGCGCAGGCGCGCCGACGTTTCGCTCACTTTACCGTGACCAGATTCGGACTCGACACGTCGAACACGGTCCCCTCACGGGTCAGCAGTGGCAGCACGACGGCAGCTTTGCGCTCGCCGTCGCCCGTGCCGCCCCACACTACCTTCCTGCCGTCCCGCAGGTTCAGTGAGACGTCCGAATTCGACCGTGCCACAACCTCACCCACCTGCACCGACAGCGCCGGCGGCAGCGTGACCAGCACCTCGACGGCGGCCCGGGCCGCCGCGGGTCCGGTGAAAGACCCTCGGTGAGCAATTTAGGCACCCCGATCCGCGGCGCGGGCTCGATAGCGAATTCGACGCACTCGGCGTCGATCAAGTGCGCGCCGTCCGGTGATTAGAAGTACAGCACCGGTGTTAC
>NZ_JARWOJ010000320.1 GCF_029868625.1 Nocardia neocaledoniensis
ACCCAACACCCCCCGCCCCCCCGGGGGGGCCGGGCCCCGGCGGGGGGGGGGCCCCCCCCCGGCGGAGGTTGGTTAGCCTAAGTTTTGTTCGTGTCGCGGATTGTGGCCCGCGTCACCTAAACCGCCGGTGACGCGGACCGCGTATCAGGCGTCGGCTTGGATACGGGCCGGATCGAGCTGGCGCAGCAGCTCGTCGGTGCCGGTGACGGCACCGCAGCGCCGCGCGACATAGTTCAGCGCCATCACGTGCTCGTCGCGGCTGAAGTCCGCGGTCGCGTCGTGGACGAGGAACGGGCGCACGTCGCCCATGAACGCCTCGGCGGCGCTGAGCATGCAGCCCATGTGCGTGTAGACGCCGGTGACCAACAGCTGATCGCGCTGGTAGTAGCCGAGCAGCTCGCGCAGGTCGGTGCGCTGGAACGCCGAGTACCGCCACTTGGTGACCTGGATGTCCTGCGGCTCGGGCGCGAGGGCGTTGATCACCTCGGTGTCGGCGCCCTCGGCCATCCCGCTGCCCCAGAAGTCGGCCAGGATGCCGCGCCGGGACGGGTGCTGGTTGCCGGGCTGCATCGTGTAGATCACCGGGATGTCCAGCTCGTGGCAGCGATCGCGGAGCCGGGCGATGTTCGCGATCAGGGTGCGGGCCGGATCGCGGTGCAGGTCGTAGGCGTCGAGGAAGTACTGCTGCATGTCGTGGATGAGCAGCGCGCAACGCCCTGGCTCGGCGACCCAGTCGACCTGCGCGGGGGTGAACTCGTCGGCGCCCGGCATCGGATAGGGCGCGATCGGGGGGATAGGCATGACGATCTCTCGTTCGGGGGAAGCCGGCCTCAGCCGACGGTGACGGGCAGATCCGCGATACCGAGCGGACCGAGGATGCGCTGGAATTTGCCGGTGGTCTCGGCCAATTCGGCGGCCGGATCGGACGCGGCGACGATCCCGCCGCCCGCGTGCGCGAGCAGGGCGGTGCCGTCCGCGGACAGTTCGGCGCAGCGGATGCTCACCATCCACTCGCCGTTGCCGTCGGCGTCGCACCAGCCCACCGCGCCCGCGTAGAAGCCGCGCTCGCCTTCGAGCTCGGCGATCAGGCGCGCCGCGGCTCCGGTGGGCGTGCCGCAGACCGCCGGGGTGGGATGCAGGGCGACGGCCAGCTCCAGCGCGGACGGACCGGCGAGCGGGACCGTCGCCGTGAGGGGCGTGCCCAGGTGCCACATCGCCGGTGTCGAGGTGAGTTCCGGTGCGGGCGTGACGACGTCGGCACACCGGTCACTGAGCACGGCGGCGACCTGGTCGACGACGTAGCGGTGTTCGGCGTGGTCCTTGGCCGAGGTGAGCAGGGCATCGGCGGCGTTTCGATCGGCGCCGGGATCGTCGAGGACCCGGCGGGCCGAGCCGGCCAGCGGATGACTCAGCACCTCGGTGCCGGTGCGGCGCACCAGGATCTCCGGGCTGGAGCCGACCAGGTGGCGGCCGGTGTAGCGCCCACCGGCGGCGGACAGGTCGACCAGGAAGCCGTTCGACAGCGGATCGGAATCGACCATCAGGTCCAGGATGTCGAGCGCGCGTACCGGTGTCGCCGACACCGCGCGAAGCGCCCTGGCCAGCACCACTTTCCGGACCGGATGCGCGGGGTCGGCGAGGAGCTCGACCGCCGCGGCGACGCGGCGCTGGTGTTCCTCCGGCGCGGGCACCGCCTCGTCGAGTTCGAAGGCGGGTACCGGGACCTGCGGCCGGGGCAGGTGCGGCGAATCGGTGACGGTCACCGAGTCCGGCGCCCACAGCGCCGTCGGTGCGCCGGGGGTGAAGGGCAGCGCGCCGACGATGTGGCTGATCCGGCCGCTGCGCAGCGCGGTCACCGCGTCGTGCGCCGAGCGGAAGATCGTCCCGCCCGCGGACGCGGACACGGTCCGCCGTGGACGGGACAGCACGAAAGCGGGGTCTGAACTGTCGGTACTGATGGTGATCACCCTTTCGGTCACATATCTAGCGTTGCGCCACCGTCGACCCGCAGGTCGTGCATGGTGATGTGGCGGGCGCCGTCGGACGCCAGGAAGTCGACGGCCGAGGCGATGTCGGCGGGAGCGGCGATGCGGCGCAACGGGATGCCGAGCCGGTAGGCGGCGGGATCGCCGTCCAGCAGCGCGGTCTCGGCGGCCGCGTCGAGCGGGTCGCCGCCGAACATGTCGCGCAGCATGGCCGTGTCGGTGGAACCGGGGGAGACCAGATTCACGCGCACACCCAGCGGAGCCACCTGCAGGGCGAGGGATTTGGTGAACGCGGTGGCGGCGGCCTTGGCGGCGCCATAGGCGGCCATGCCGATCCGGGGCGTGGCCGCGGCGTTGGAGGAGACCACGACGATCGCGCCGCGTCCGGCGGCGGCCATGTCGGTGGCGGCGCGCTGGGTGACCAGCATGGTGCCGGTGGCGTTCACGGCGAGGCAGTGCGACCAGCGCGCGGGGTCGAGGGCGAGCGGGGTCCCGTCGACCATGACGCCCGCCGCGTGCGCCAGCACCTCGACGGTGCCGTGCTCGGCGGTGAGCCGATCGTAGGCGGCGTTGACCGCGTCGGGGTCGGTGATGTCGACGGTGACGCCGTGCACCGTGGCGCGCTGCGTGGATGCCGTTGCCGCACCGGCACTTCCGGCGTGGTCGCGTTCGATGGCATCATCGAGGGACGCGGCGGTCTCGTGCACGGCCGGATCGAGGTCCCACAGCGAGACCACCCGATCCCGCGCCGCGAATCGCGCGGCGATGGCGGCGCCGATACCCCCGGCCGCGCCGGTGACGACGACGATCCGCCCACTGGAATCACCCTTAGACATGAGGTTAGCCTAACCTGAATATATCGTCGGATGGTTAGCTTCCCTCATAACCTCCGGCCGCAACACCGGAATGCCCGCTGGAAAGAGGTGCTCGACTTGACCGAACCCGTACTCCCCGGCTTCACCCCGTGGCCCGCTGACCTGGCCCAACGCTATCGAGACGAGAAGCTCTGGGTCGGTGAGACATTCGGCGACATGCTCGCCGCGCGCGCCGCCGCCACACCGGATCGGATCGCGGTCCTCGACACCGCGCACCGCTGGACCTATGCCGAACTGCACCACCGGGCGCGGGCCCTCGCCACCGGCCTGGCCCGCCTCGGGATCGCGCGCGGCGAGCGGGTGCTGGTGCAGCTGCCCAATCGCGCCGAATTCGTCGAGGTGATCTTCGCGCTGTTCGAACTCGGTGCGCTGCCGGTGTTCTGCCTGCCCGCGCATCGCGCCGCCGAACTGGTCCCGATCGCCGAGGCCGCCGCGGCGACCGCGATGATCACCAGCGGGACCCACCAGCGCTTCGACTACGCCGCGCTGGCGGAGTCGGTACGCGCCGAGGTGCCGGGCCTGCGCCACGTCCTGCTCGTGCTCGACGAGGGACAGAGCGCGCCCGAAGGTGCCCGTGACCTCGCCGAATTCCGGGACGAGCCGACGGATCTGCCGGGGCCCGACGCCGCCGACGTCGCGTTCCTGCAGCTGTCGGGCGGCAGCACGGGCATCCCGAAACTCATCGCCCGCACCCACGACGACTACCTCTACAGCGTGCGCCGCAGCGCCGAGATCTGCGAACTCGACGGCGACACCGTCTATCTCGCGACGCTGCCGGTCGCGCACAACTTCCCGATGAGTTCGCCGGGCATCCTCGGCGCGCTGTGGGCCGGTGGCGCGGTGGCGATGACCCCCGATCCCACGCCCGCGACGGCCTTCCCGCTGATCGAGCGATTCGGCGTCACCATCACGGGTCTGGTGCCGCCGCTGGCGCGACTGTGGACCGAGCGGGCCGAAGCGGGGGAGACCGCCGATCTGTCCAGCCTGCGCGTGCTCCAGGTGGGTGGCGCGCGCTGCCAGGACGAACTGGCCCGCCGGATCGGACCCGCGCTCGGTGTCACCCTGCAGCAGGTGTTCGGGATGGCCGAGGGCCTGGTCTGCTACACCCGGCTCGACGATCCGATCGACGTGGTCGTGAGCACCCAGGGACGGCCGATGTCGGAGTTCGATCAGATCGCGGTGGTCGACGACAACGGCGCCGAGGTGGCGCCGGGTGCCCAGGGCAATCTGATCACCCAGGGCCCGTACACGATTCGCGGCTACTACGACAACCCCGAGGCCGATGCCCGCAGCTTCACCGCCGAGGGCTGGTACCGCACCGGTGACATCGTCTCGGTGCGTCCGGACGGCAACCTGGTGGTCGCGGGCCGAGCCGGTGACTGGGTGAACCGCGGCGGGGAGAAGGTGTCGGCCGAGGAGCTCGAGGCCCACCTGCTCGAACACCCCGACGTGCGCGACGCGGTGATCGTCGGTACCCCCGATCCCGTTCTCGGCCAGCGTATCTGCGCGTTCGTGCAACCCGTCGATTCCGCGCGGCGGCCCACCTTGACCACGGTGCGCAAGTTCGTCAGGGGCCGTGGCGTGGCGGCGTGGAAGATGCCCGACGCGGTCGTCGTGGTCGACGAGTTCCCCGAGACCGGTGTCGGCAAGACCAGCCGAAAGGAGCTGCGCCAGTTGCTCGCCGAGGGCGCGCACGGCAACTGACCCCGGCCGGGGTGGCGTGCCCGGCACGCCACCCCGCGGCTCAGGCCAGCAACTCGATCCAGGAACCGAGGACGGGATCGCCCGCGAGCGTGGGAAAGTCGATGTCCGCATGTCCAGCCCCCCGCCATTTCTCCACCAGCGACATGATCCGCACCGAATCGAGTCCGGCGTCGAGCAGATCGGTCTCGGCGTCCAGTTCGGTCGCCTCGACCCCCAGCGCTGTCGCCACGTCGGCGATCACCTGTTCGTCGGTCATGGTCATTCCTCTCGATCGAAGTCGGCGACGCCGCGCTTCCAGTACCCGGCGATGAGTGAGTCCTTGGGACCGATGCCCAGGTCGTTGCGGACGATCTTGCGTACCCCGCGCAGACACCCGGCCTCACCGGCCACCCACGCGAAGACGCGGTGTCCGGCAGGCACTTCCACCGTGCGTACGGCCTGCTCGAGCACGTCGCTGGTGCCCGGCTCCAGGTCGCCGCGGTGCAGCCAGCGCACGCTGACGCCGGCGGGCGGGTCGAGCGGGATCTCCTCGGCGGGCCCGGCCACCTCGATGAACGCCCAACCGGTGGTGTCGCGCGGCATGCGCTCGAGCCAGCGGGCGATCGCGGGCAGCGCGGTGATGTCACCGGCGAGCAGGTAGTCGTCGTAGGTCTCCGGGATGACGACGCCGCCGGGCGGGCCCGCGATGTGCACCTTGGTGCCCGGGGTGACCGAGGCGGCCCAGTCGGAGGCGAGACCGCCGGGATGGATGACGAAATCGACGTCGAGTTCGCCGTCGGCGACACTGTGCCTGCGCACGGTGTACTCGCGTGAGATCGGACGTGGGTTGCCCCACTCGAGCATCGTGCCCTCGAGCTTGGGCAGCCGGAGCGCGCCGTCCTCACCGGGGAAGATCAGGCGCACATGCTCATCGGGCACGTAGCTGTGGAACTTCGCGATATCGGGGCCGCCGAAGGTGATCCGCAGCAGCGCGGCGCCGACGGGAACGACCCGCAGCACCTCCACTTCCTGCAGGCCGATCGGGTACGGGACCTTGGCGTAGTGGTCCCCGGCGAGCACCTCGGCGATGTTCGCGGCGTAGTCACTGCGATCCTTCACCGTTTTCCTTTCTGTGCAGCGGCCCGGCGACGAGCGCCATCAGGCCGGTGAGTACGAGGACGGCGACGCCGTAGAGCACGAGCGCGCGTCCGGGAGCGAAGGTCTGGCCGACGACACCGGCCACCATGGAACCGACCGCGGTACCGGTGACCGACTGCACCATCAGCAGCCCCGACATGCGCCCACGCATGTGATCGGGCGCGGCCTGCTGCAGCATGGCGTAGCGCAGCACCATGTTCACCGCCCTGGCCAGGCCGAACCCGGCCAGCCCGAGGAACACCAGGGCCGCGTGCGACCAGAGTCCGGCGGCGATCACGCCGATCGGCATCAGCGCGAGCGAGATCAACAGGGCCCGTCCGGTATTCACGCGACCCATCCAGCCGCTGGTGAGCGTGCCGAGCACCGCGCCCGCGCCGGGCGCCGCGTAGAGCAGGCCGAGCGTGCCAGGTCCGGCGTTCAGTTCGACATCGGCGAAGGCGGGCAGCAGCACCAGCGGTCCGCTGACGAGCATCCCGATCAGGCCGGTCGCCAGGATCAGCCGGATGGATTCGTGGCGCAGGGCGAAGGAGATCCCGGAAGCCAACTCGCGCAACGGGTTCTGCAGGTCGCGCTGTGGTGGTGGCGACGGCCCGATCGCGGTGATGAGCCCGACGGTCGCGGTGGTGGCGAGGGCACACAGGAAATAGGCCGTGGCCACACCGGTTTTCGCGACGAGCAGCCCGGCGATCGCCGGGGTGACCATCGTGCCGAGGTCGGTGGTCAACGAGACCAGCGCGCCCGCGGCCGCCACCTTCTCGCGACCGACCAGCACCGGCACCATGGCCATCAGCGCCGAACCGCTGACCCCGCCCGCCAGGCCGTCGATGACGGCGGCGAGGTAGATCGCGGGCAGCACCGGATCGGGCAGGATCGCGTTCACGCCGAGCAGCAGGAACCCGAGACCGGCCGCGCTGCGCGACCACTGGATCACCGTGCGGCGGTCGTACCGGTCGGCGACCACGCCACCGGCGAGACTGCCGAAGAACAGCGCCGCCGCGGTCGTGGTGGCGACCCCGGCGACCTGCACGCTCGATCCGGTCAGCTCATAGACCTGCAGCGGCAGGGCCACCATGAGCAGCCCGATGCCGAGCACCGACACCAGCCGCGCCGCGAACGCGCACCGGAAGGCGCGCGAGGCCCGCAGCGGGCTGATATCGATGAGCAGCCCCGAGGTCACTTGAAGCGCTCCACGAGCAGATCGAGGGTGGTCATCACGGTGCGGTAGTCGGGGCGCGAGCTGGTCGCCGGCAGTTCGAAGACCTTGTTCTGCTGGAAGGAGGGCAGCGAGGCGTAGAGCGGGTCGGCGCGCAGTTCGTCGAGCGAACGGCCGCCGCTGAGCGGGATGGTGAACATCACCGGGGCGTCGATCACCGTGTTGATCAGCTCCGGGCTGAAGCTGATGAAGTCGGCGCTCTGCTCCTTGGCGGGGTTACCGGCCTTGGCCTCCACCTGCGTGTCCAGCGTGAACCCGACCTCGGCGAGCAGGGCCGGCAGGGCGGCGGTCGGCACGAAGACGGTCGGCTTCTGGCTCTTGATCGACTGGAACACCACGGTCGCGCCCCCGGGCGGCTTGATCTTGCCCTTGGCCTCGGTGAGCTTGGCCTGGTAGTTCGCGATCAGGGTGTCGACATTGGCCGGCTTGTTCACCGTTTCGGCGATGAATCGCAGCTGGTCCTGCCAGTTGGTGGTCTCGGTCGGCATCAGCACGGTCGGGGCGATCGCGCTGAGCTGGTCGTAGGCGTTGACCGACTGCTGGCCCGGGTAGCCCTGGCCGCCACCGATGATCAGATCGGGGCGCTGCGCGGCGATGAACTCGAGGTTGATGTTGTCGCCGGACGGCACGGCTTGCGTGCCCTGTGCCTTCGCGTCCTCGGCCCAGCCGGTCGGGAACTCGCCCGGCTTGTTGGGGACGCCGAGCAGCCGTGGGTCGGCGGCGACGACCTTCGCCTCGAGGTCGTAGAGGTAACCGGCGAGATTGCCGTTGAGCACGACGACGCGCTGCGGATCGGCGGGCACCTTGATCGGGCCCTTCGCCGAGGGCACCTCACGGGGACCGGCGTCGGCGGTGTCGGAGGACGAGCTGCCACAGCCGGTGAGCACCGCGACCAGCGCGAGAACCAGCAGGGCGAGGGCGGCGCGGAGACGGCCCGAGGAGCGGTTGGTGAACATGGACGGGGTTTTCCTCATTTCTTCAGTGCACCGGAGCGGCGTTCTCCGCCAGCGGAATCACCAGTGGCGTACCGGTTTCCGGGTCGTCGATGATCCGGCAGCGCAGCGAGAACACCTCGTGGACCAGGTCCGCGGTGACGATCTCGGCGGGCTCGCCGGTGGCGACGATTCGTCCGTCTCGCATGGCGATCAGGTGATCGGCGTAGCGGAACGCGTGGTTGAGGTCGTGCAGGACCGCGACGACCGTGCGTCCGGAATCGCGATTGAGCGAGCGGCACAGGTCCAGCAGCTGGATCTGGTAGGCGATGTCGAGATAGGTGGTCGGCTCGTCGAGCAGGATGATGGGCGTCTGCTGGGCGAGCACCATCGAGATCCACACGCGCTGGCGCTGACCACCCGAGAGTTCCTCGACCGGCCGCGCCGACAACTCGGCGACCCCGGTGGCCGCCATGGCCTCCGCCACCGCCTCCTCGTCGGCGCGCGACCACTGCCGCAGCAGCGTCTGATGCGGATAGCGGCCGCGGGCGACGAGATCCGCCACCCGGATACCGTCCGGCGCCGTCGAGGTCTGCGGCAGCAGGCCGATCTGGCGGGCCAATTCCTTGGCCGGATAGTCGGTCACGGGTTTGCCGTCGAGCAGCACCGTCCCGGAATCCGGGGGGAGCAGCCGGGCCAGCGCGCGCAGCAGCGTGGACTTGCCGCAGGCGTTCGGGCCGATGATCACGGTGAACTTCCCGTCCGGAATGTCCACGGAGAGTTGATCACTGATCGTGCGGCCCTTGTACCCGAGCCGGACCTGGTCGGCGCGCAACCGCGCGGCGTGAGTGTCGTTCATGTCGCTTTCCCTATTTCCGTCGCGCCTCGGCGACGAGCAGATACGCCAGGTACAGACCACCGATGGACCCGGTGACGATGCCGACCGGGATGGTGGTCGGCGCGAACGCGTGCTGGGCGATCCAGTCGCAGGTGACCAGCAGGGTCGCGCCCATCACCGCGGCAGGCAGCAGCGCGATCGATGGGGTGCGGGTGAGCTTGCGCGCCAGGTGCGGTGCGGCGAGCGCGACGAACGCGATCGGCCCGGCCACCGCGGTGGCCAGCGAGGTGAACGCGACGCTGAGCGCGATCAGCCAGCCGGTCGCCTTGCCCGCGTCGAGCCCGAGGGCGCGGGCGGTGTCGTCACCGAGTTCGAGGATCTGCAAGCGGGGCGCGGCCGGGATCAGCGCCAGCGCCAGCACCGCCAGGATGCCGACGGTCGGTGCCACCTGCGGCCAGGACAGGCCGTTGAGCGAACCGGCGCCCCAGGCCGCCGCCGACATCGCCGCGTCCAGGTCGGCGCGCATGATCAGCCAGGTGTTGATCGAGGCGAGCATCGCGCTCACGCCGATGCCGACGATGATCAGCCGGAACCCGGTGACGTTGTGCCGGAAGGCGAGCAGGTGGATCACCAGTGCCGCGCCGAGTCCGCCGATCATCGCGCCCGCCGCGGTCTGGAACTGTCCGCCGCCGAGGGTCAGGATCACCAGCAGCGCGCCGGTGTAGGCGCCGGTGCTGAAGCCGATGATGTCGGGACTGCCCAGCGGATTCCTGGTCACCGACTGCAGGATCGCGCCGCTCACACCGAGCGCGGCGCCCAGCGCCAGCGCCAGCAGGATGCGCGGCAATCGCCAGTCCCACACCACGAGCCGGTCGAACCGTTCGTCGCCGACGAACAGCGCGCGCAGCACGCGCGCGGGCGCGATCTGGAAGTCGCCGCTGCCCAGCGCGAGCACGGCGGTGGCGACGGCGATCGCCAGCAGGATCGCGCACACCACCAGCGTGCGCACGCCGATCCTGGCGGTGAAGGGCACCCGCGGCGGCCGCACGATGAGCATGTTGCGGCCGAAATCGATCTTCGTACTCATGCGGCTGCTCCCACTCGCGAGCGGCGGGCCAGCCAGATCAGCATGGGCGCACCGAGGAACGCGGTGACCAGGCCCGCGGGCACCTCGTCGGGACGGATGATGATGCGGCCCAACACATCCGCGGTGAGCACCAGCAGCGGCGCCAGCACCAGCGAATACGCGAAGATCCAGCGCTGATCGGGGCCGACCAGCCAGCGGGCGATGTGCGGGACCGCCAGGCCGACGAAGGAGATGGGCCCGACGGCCGCGGTCGCCGTGCCACACAGCAGCACCAGCGCGAGCGCGGTGAGGAGCCTGGTCCTGGTGACGTGCACGCCGAGCGAGCGGGCCAGATCGTCGCCGAGGGCGACGGCGTTGAGCGAGCGCGCGCAGACCGCGGCGATCAGCAGCCCGACCACGATGAACGGCGCGGCGCCCGCGATGACGTCGAACCCGCGGCCGGTGAGCGACCCGGCGTCCCAGCGCCGCATCTCGTCGAACGCCTTGGGGTCCACCAGGATCAGGCCCCTGGTGAGGCCGACGAGTACCGCGGTGGCCGCCACACCGGCCAGGGTCAGCCGGATCGGGTCGGTGCCCGAGTGGCCCGCGGTACCGAGCTGGTAGACGACCATCGACACGAGCGCGGCGCCGACGAACCCGAACCAGACGTAGGACGTGATCTCGCTCACGCCCAGCAACCCCACCGCGATCGCGATGGCGAAGGCGGCGCCCGCGTTCACCCCCAGCAACCCGGGATCGGCCAGCGGATTGCGCGTCAGGCCCTGCATCAGGCAGCCGGCGACGCCGAGGGCGAGTCCGGCGAGCAGTCCGAGGATCGTTCGGGGCAGCCGGTATTCGGCGACGGTCACCTGGTCGGGCGAGATTTCCGGACCGGTCAGCGCCTGCCAGACATCGGCGAACGGAATCGACTTCGTGCCGACAAGCAGGCTGAGCAAACAGGCCGCGATCAGCAAGGCGACCGCCAGCAACCAGCCGCTCCAGCGCGGACTTCTCATCAGGGTTCTCTCTCGCAACGAACGTCGGACAGGTCAGAGGTTAGCCTAAGGAACGTCTTGATAGGTGAGGCTTACCTAGCTATGGTCCTGGTTCGTTCGGTTCGCAAGCCTCGGCGCCGCGCAGTTTCACCACGAGGAACACGAAAGGCACACCCCCCGTGAAAATCACCAAGCTCGCCCTGCTGGCCTCGTCCGTCAGCGTCGCGCTCGGCGTCATCGCCGGTACCGCCCACGCCGCGCCCGCCGCGGAACCGGCCGCGATCAACTACACCGCGACCACCACCGAGACCTCCACCATCATCGGCACCGACGCGGGCTCGATGGTCGTCGAGGACGGCGTGTTCAAGATCAAGGCTGCCGACGGTACCACTGTCGCCGGATCCGAATTGTCCTTCCGTGTGGACGAATTCGTCTTCCCGATCGCCGCGGAGATCTCCGGCCGCACCGCGACGCTGACCCCGCAGTTCGATATCACCAAGGCCACGTACAAGCCGGTCGCGCTGCCCTACGAGGACAAGGCGCCGTGGAAGAGCGAGTACGACCGTGAGCAGGCCGCCTGGAGCCGCATGACCGGCACCATCTCGCTGGGCGCCAGCATCGCCACCCTGGTCGGCGGCATCGGCGGCGCGGCCGTCGGTTGTGTGCTCGGCGGCCTGGCCGGCGCGACCATCGCCGCGGCGACCATCGTCGGCATGTTCGGTCCGTTCATTCCGGCTGCCGGTGTCGGCTGCATCGCGGGCATCATGGCGATCGGCGCGCTCGGCACCGTCGCGGGTCAGATCCTGATCACCGCCCCCGTCGCGATCATGGCCGCGGTGCAGTACTTCACCACCATCAACTCGCCGATGCCGAACAACCCGCAGCCTGCCAAGTAGGCCGCATCAGAAACCTCGTCGAGGGGACAACTCGAGGAGAAGTGAAATCCCACCCGTCTCGCACCGGGTGGGATTTCGCTGTATTCAGTTAGTTTAAGCAAAGTCTTGATAGGTGAGCCTGGCCTGACTTAATGTTCCAGACTGTTCAAGATCGGTACAAACCGGTCATAACAGTGATGAGGACTTCCACGATGCGAAAAATCCTTGCCGCCACGGCGTTGGCCGCGGCCACCCTCGCCGTCGCCGGCGGACCGGCGAACGCGGACACCTTCGTTCCGCTACCCGACGGTGAGAAGGCCGGCCCCGGTGTGACGATCAAGCGCGTGGGGGAGAGCGCGCTGATCTCGCCGTCGATGGCCGCCAACGGCGCGGGCCGGGTGGCATGGGTGAGTGGAACCGTGTACGCCGACGTCACGGAAACCCCTAAGGGCGAACCGAAGCCGTTCATCGGCGGCAACAACGCGCCGGGCACCAACAACTCCTCGACGCACGGCGCCTCGCGGATCAGCACCGGCTACGTCGTCGGCTGCCAGGTGGCCATCTCCGACAGCGCGGTGTCGGCCGGTCTGTCCGGTGGCGTCTCGACCAGCGGCGTCAGTGGCGGCGGGTCC
Source organism: Nocardia neocaledoniensis (assembly GCF_029868625.1). Taxonomy (GTDB): domain Bacteria; phylum Actinomycetota; class Actinomycetes; order Mycobacteriales; family Mycobacteriaceae; genus Nocardia; species Nocardia neocaledoniensis_A. The sequence continues at coordinate 12,253 of NZ_JARWOJ010000320.1, forward strand.
ATCGGCGTGCAGCTGGGGCCGGGCGACGTGAAATTCGTCGGCGTGGAAGGCTTCGACATCGTCGAGGCGGGCAACTATTACGTCAGCTACAAGGACGTCGAGCTGCAGATCCAGGGGTGCGGCGGTTACGCGCAGGCCCGGTCGTACACCGTCGTCGAGATCATCGGTGACAACTACTCCAAGACCACCCTCTACGGTGCCCCCTTCAGCATCGGCTGACTCGCCGCTCGACGATTAGGAATCTCTCGATGACCATTTTCTCGAAGGCGAGCGCCCGGCTGGCCTGTGCCGCCGTCGCCGCGACCGTCGCGCTCGGCTTGTCCGCCACCGGCGCGGCCAACGCCGACACGTTCATTCCGCTGCCCGGCGGCCAGATTACCGAGACGCTGCCCGACGGCACCGCGGTGACCATCCGGCTGACCGACGAATCGGTCACCATCAGCCCGTCGATGGGCGCGACCCCGCTGCACCGCAATGTCTGGGCCTCCGGCCGGGCCGAAGTGCAGGTGCACGGCGAGCACGCGGGCGCCAAGCTCTACCCCGGCTATGTCGTCGGCTGCCAGGTCGACATCAGCGGCGGCGGGTTCAAGGGCGGTGCCAGCGGCGCGGTCAACAACTCGGGCAAGGGCAGCGGCGGGGTGACCTCCGGCGGCAACCTGAGCCTCGGTCCAGGCCAGGCCGCGACCTTCTGGCTGCTCGAGATCGAGGGCGCCGATGCCTACGGCGAGCAGAGCTCGGTCCCCGCGATCAAGTTCAAGGGTCAGGACGGCTCGGTGACCTGGACTGATTCCACCCTCGCGCTCGACGGTTGCGCGGGCTACGCCCAGGCGCGTTCCTTCGTCGCGGTCGAGGTGACCACCAAGACCGGTCGTTCCGAGCTTCGCCTGTGGGGCCAGCCGTTCAGCCTCGGCTGATCACGTGACGTATACGGCCCCGATGGAGCGGACGCGCTCGCGTCGGGGCCGTGGTCGTCAGGCCTCGTCGGAATCGGTGGACGCCGCGTTCGGCGCCGGGATATGCCGCAGGAGCACCATCACCAGCCCGGCCGCGACGGCGGTGAGCCCGATGCCGACCAGTGAATTCACGTGGAGCGCATGGGTATAGGCCTGCCGCGCGACGGTGCTGAGTTCGGCGCCGAGCGCTTCGGGCAGCGCCGCCGCGACCTGCAGGGCCCCGGCGAGGGTGTCCTCGGCGGCGTGCGCGAGCTCGGCGGGCAGCCCCTCGGGGAGCCGCTCGGCCATCTGTCCGCGATAGACCGCGGTGCCGATGCTGCCGATCACCGCGACACCCAGCGCCGCCGAGAGTTCCTGCCCGGTCTCGGAGATCGCGGACGCGGCGCCGGCCCGGTCCGGGTCGACGGCGCCGACGATCAGGTCGAGCCCCAGCACGAACATCGGGCTCAACCCGAGCGAGAACACCACCATGCCGGTGACGATGAGCGCGAGATCGTCGGCACCGGAGAGCTGGGTGAAGATCGCGTACCCGGCCATCGCGATCACCAGGCCGCCGGTCATCAGGTAGGCGGGCCGGATCCGCGGCGCGAGCGCGCTCACCACACCGGCGGCGACCACCATGGCCAGCGCCTGGGGCACCGTCCACAGGCCGGCCTCGAACGCCGAAAGCCCGAGCACCAGTTGCAGATACTGCGAGAGCAGCAGGAAGAGCCCGCCCATCGCCAGCATGGCGACCATCAGCGCGACGAGTGACCCGCTGAACCGCACGTTGCCGAACAGGCGCAGGTCGATGAGCGGATCGGTGAGGCGCTGCTGGCGCAGCACGAACACCGCGCCCAGCACCAGGCCGCCCACCAGCACGGCGACGGCATCGAGCGCCCACCCGTCCTTGGCCAGCTCCTTGATGCCGTAGATGACGGCCATCACCGACACCAGCGAGAGCAGCGCGCTGAGCACATCGAGCTTGCCGGGATTCGGGTCCTTGTATTCGGGGAGCAGGATCGGGCCCGCCACCAGCAGCAGCACCATCGACGGCACCGCGACCAGGAACACCGACCCCCACCAGAAGTTCTCGAGCATGGCGCCACCGACCAGCGGGCCGACCACCATGCCGACCATGAAGCTGGTCATCCACACGCTGATCGCCGTGGTGCGCTGGCGGTCGTCGTGGAACATGTTGCGGATCAACGCCAGCGTCGACGGCATCAGCGTCGCGCCCGCGATGCCGAGCAGGGCGCGGGTGCCGATGAGCGTGGCCGCGCTGGTCGAGTAGGCGGCGACCACGGACGCGACGCCGAAGGCGAGGGCGCCGATCATCAGGAGTTTGCGCCTGCCGATCCGGTCGCCGACGGTGCCCATGGTGATGAGGAAGCCCGCCACCAGGAAGCCGTAGATGTCGAGGATCCACAGCAGCTGCGAACTGCTCGGGTGCAGGGCCTCGCTCAGATGCGGGATGGCCAGGTAGAGGACGCTCATGTCCATCGAGATCAGCAGCGTGGGCAGTGCGAGCACCGCCAGTCCGATCCACTCCCTGAGCCCGGCCTTTCCGGTCGGTTCGGTGGTGGTCGGTTCGGGCTGGGTGGCGGTCACCTCGTGGACGTTACCGACGGGCACCGACAGGTTTCCACAGGTTTTCCCGGGTCACCGGGCGAGAAGTCGCTGGACATTCCGCGGCTGGTGCGGCGAGTATGGGCGCGGTGTCCACACGCAATGAACAGCTCAGGCTCGTCGACCCGCCGCTTCTGCCGCAGGACCGGGATGAGCCGTTTCCGTGGTCGGCGGCGATCGACTCCACCTATTCCACCCGCGACGCGATCGACGCGCTCGCGCTCGCGCCGTTCCTGCGCGGCGACCAGTCCTTCGCCCGCCAGGCCCACCTCGACCGGGTACGCGCCGAGGCCCCGCTGCGTCCCGAGGGATCGCGGATCGTCCGCTCGGTGGCCGACGACGACAGCAGCGCCTTGCTCGCCGCGGGCGACGGGTGGTCGCTGCGGGCCGTGCGCTGGGCGGGCGGTTCGGCCACCGTCGAGGTGACCGCCGTCAGCGACGAACTCGCCGTCGAGGTGCTGGCCGCGGCGACCGCCGATGCCGCACAGCCGCCCGGCGCCGACGCCACCGTGGAGATGGGCTTCTGGCACATGGATGTGCGCAGGCCGCTGCGCAGGCGCCGCCAGATCGTCGCGCCCGCCTGGTCCGAGATCAGGGGCAACTACTCGGCGGCGGTGTCGTCGAGCATGGATCAGCTCATGGCGCTGCGGGTCGCCGACATCAGGGGCAGGCTGGTGCTGCTGCACGGCGAGCCCGGCACCGGCAAGACGACCGCGCTGCGGGCGCTGGCCAGGGCGTGGGCGTCGTGGTGCCAGGTCGACTGCGTCGTCGATCCCGAAGAACTGTTCAGCAATCCCGGCTATCTCATGGAGGTGGCGGCGGGCGCCGACGGCGACGACAACAGCCGCTGGCGGCTGCTGGTGCTGGAGGACTGCGACGAACTGATCAGGGGTGAGGCGAAAGAGGCGGCAGGACAGAAACTCTCGCGCCTGCTCAATCTCACCGACGGCATGCTCGGCCAGGGTCGCAAGGTACTGATCGCGGTGACCACCAACGAGGACCTGTCCCGCCTGCACCCAGCCGTCGTCCGTCCCGGGCGCTGCCTGGCCCAGCTCGAGGTCGGCCGGTTGTCGGCTGTCGAGGCGCAGGATTGGCTGTCCAGAAATGACTGCCCCGCAGGTGATCCGGTTCCGGCCGACGGCGCCACCCTCGCCCAGCTCGTCGCCCGCCGCGACGGCGAGATCCTCATCCAGTCGGTCACTCCCGAAGCCTCGGGTGGCGGGATGTACCTGTGATCCTCGGTCAGGGCCGCCGGGCGACGATGGGTGCGGCCGCGGCGCTGGCCAGCGTGAGGACCAGGGGGACGGCCAGCGCGGCGGTGAGCGGGATGAGCGCGGTCAACCAGCCGATCAGCGCCGGACCGGCGAGCAGGCCGAGATAGCCGATGGTGAACACGCGCGACATGTCGGTCGCGGCCGTGCTGCCGCCGAGATTGCCCGCGGCCGTGAAGATCTGGGGCACACCGCCGGCCAGCCCGAGCCCGCACATGGCCCAGCCGAGCAGGGTCAGCGGCAGCCACGACGAGGCGATCACCACCGCCAGTCCGGCCGCCGCGAGCAAACTGCCGTAGCGCAGGATCGCGACCGGCCCGATCGCCCCGCTCACCCGATCGGCCACGAACCGGCCCAGCGTCATGGTCGCCGAGAACGCCCCGAACGCCAGCGCCGCGTCGCCCTCGGACACCCCGAGATGCTCGCGGGCCTGTAGCGCGCTCCAGTCTCCGGCGACCCCCTCGGCGAGCAGGAGCACGAACGCGATCACCCCGAGCGACAGCACTTTTCGACTCCGGTCGGTGATACCGCCGCGGTGTTCGTGCCCTGCCTCGGTCGCGGGTGATCGGGTTGTGGCGATGCTGTCGCCCCCGTTCTGCGCGGCGGGGCGTTCCGGCGGTGAATCCTCATGCGGGGCAAGGTCGTCCGGTGCCTCCGCGCGGGAGGATTCCGCGTGACGATGATGAGGGACCAGGTGCGGAACGAGCAGGGCGGTGACGACGAGCCCCGCGACCCCCGCGCAGGTCAGGGTGAGCTGCGGCGACCACCCCGCACGCTGGGTGGCGGCGCCGACCAGCGCTCCCGCGAAGCCGCCGCCGGAGAACATGGCGTGGAAGGCCGACATGATCGGTCGCCGGTAGGCCCGTTCGACATGCACGGCCTGGGTATTCATCGAGACGTCGAGCGCGCCGTTGCCGAGCCCGAAGCACGCGAGGGCGATACCGAGGGCGACCGGGCCGGTGGCCAGGCCGGGGCCGATGACGGTCACCGAAACCCCGGTGGCTGCCACCGCGACCAGCGTGGCGGGGGCGCCCCCCGGGGGGGCCCGGCCCCCCCCCCGCCCGCCCCAGGGAGGGGGGGCCCCCGGGGGGGGGGCCGGCGCCCCCGGGGGGCCGCCCCGGCCCCCCGGCGCGGGGCCCCCCCGCCGTGGGGCGGGGGCACCCGCCGCGCGCATCCCGATGATCGCGGCGCCCGCGAGGAGAAGCACGAACATTCCGAGCAGCGACGCTGATACCCCGGTCCGGTCGGTGATGGCGGGAATGTGGACCACCCACATGGCCAGGAGGAACCCGTTGAGGGTGAACGCGCCGAACACCGCGGCCCTGGCCAACCGGAGTTCGCGATCGATCGTCGCTGGGGTCACCGATTCGACGGTACCCGGGCCGACACCGACCGCGCCCGGCATCGCGACCCGATCGAGATCGCCGACGCGCCGCCGCACGGACTTCCCGCGTGGGCGTCCACCCGGGAAGTCCGGTTCGGCCGACGTCACGCCCGGGGAGTCCAGGCGCCGGTGGCGGCGGTCTCCTTCGCGTACTCGGTGAAATCGCGCGGCTCGCGGCCGAGTGCGCGCTGCACGCCGTCGGCGGTGGCGGAGTTGCGGCCGTCGAGGATGGTGCCGAAGAGGTAGTCGAGCAGACTGATCACGTCCTGTGGCACCTGGTATTCGCCCAGCGCCGCAACGAATTCCGCCCGGGACACCGGGATGAACGCGATCTCGCGACCGGTGGCGGCGGCGATCTCGCCGACCGCGTCGGCGAAGGTGAGCGCGCGCGGGCCGGTGAGTTCGTAGAGCTGGCCGCCGTGGCGCGGGTCGGTGAGCGCGGCGGCGGCCACCTCGGCGATGTCGTCGGCGTGCACGAACGGTTCGGGCACCCCACCATTGGGCAGGGCGACCGCGCCGGCCAGGACATCGTCGACGAACGCGCCCTCGCTGAAGTTCTGCGCGAAGAAGCTGCAGCGCACGATGGTCCAGGTCAGTCCCGAATCCCGCACGATCTGTTCGCATTCCAGCGCTTCGGGCTCGCCGCGGCCCGACAGCAGCACCACCGAGCGCACTCCGGCGGCCACGGCGGCCGCGGTGAACGCCCGGATCACATCGGGTGCGCCGGGAACGGCCAGATCCGGTTGGAAGGCGAGGTAGACGGAGTCGACGTCGGTCAGTGCGGGCGCCCACGTGCTCCGGTCGGTCCAGTCGAACGGGACAGGGGCCGTGCGCGAGCCGAGCCGGACCGGATGACCCGCCGCCTCCAGCAGGGCGACGACCCGGCTCCCGGTCTTGCCGGTCGCGCCGGTGATGAGGGAAAGCTGCTGGTGAGAAGTGTTGTTTGGCATGAATCAAGTACACCGGCCCGCGCGTCGCGGCGACATCGTTGTGCCGCTCGCGGCCATACGCCGTCGTCTACCGCCGTGCCTCACCCATGTCGCGGGTTCGCCGTGCTTGGCTGTGGATACCGAGCTCGCCGGGTGACATCGGAGGTGTGTTCCGTGATCGCAGCTGATTCCTATCTCGTTCCCGCCACAGCGGACGACTATCTGTCGGTGCGCGCGCTGACTGTCCGGGGCACCGACGCCCACATCGGCGCCGCCCTCGGCGCGCTCGCTCGCCGTGACTATCACGTCGCGCTCGCGCCCTACGCGTCGCCGGACTACGGCCACGGCCGCCTCACCTATCTCGACCGCAACTATCCGGCCCTGGGCGAGCGGTCCCGCGGTGTCGCCGACGCGTTCGGTGTGTCCTCCACGATGGCCGAACACGACACCACCACGCTCGGTTTCGACGTTCCCACGCGGGCTCCCGGCTGCTCGCTGGTGTGGTTCCCGCCCGCGCTCACCAGCACCGGCAGGCCGATGTTCGGCCGGAACCTGGACTGGTTCATCGGCTCGCTCAGCGCGCAACACGGCCTGGCTCCGAGCCCGGACGAACATCCCTCCTGTTCCCGGACCATCCTGCTGACCACGGCGCCGACGATGGGCACCCCGGTCGCGACGCTCGGCAGCCACGACCTGCTCAATCCCGCGCTCGACGGCGTCAATGCCGCCGGGCTGATGATGGCGGTGCTGGTCGACCACTCCGACCGCGGCAATGTCGGGGCGGGCCTGGCGGGTGGGTTCGCCAGCGGGCTCACCGCCTTGCAGGTGCCCGGCTGCCTCCTCAACGCCGCCACCACGGTCGCGGAGGCCAAGGCGGCCGTGCTGTCGCAGGCGATCTTCTGCGCGGGCGAGACGAACATGCACTGGTTCATCGCCGACGTGCACGGCGCGGCCACGGTGCTCGAGATCGACGGTGACTCGCGGCAATACCGCTTCATCGACGCCGAGCCCGACAAGCCCTTCGTGGTCACCAATCACGCCCTGCACCGCTACCCGACGATCGACTCCTTCCCTCAGGTCCCGGTCGCCGCCGAGCACAATTCGTTCGTCCGGTACCGCGTGCTCACCGAGGCGATCGCGGCGCATCGTGGCCCGTGGGATCCCGCGGACATCACCGCCCTGCTCGACGTCGTGCAGTGCGCCTACGTCGACGACGCGGCCGCCGGCATCGAGGGCACCGTGCCGGAACGCACGCTGTGGCACTACGTGGCCGATCCGGTCGAACGCCGCTATCGGTTCCGGTTCTACCAGCGCGATCTCGACCCGGAGCCGGGCACCAACCATCTGCGGATCCAGCGCACCGATCCGATCGACTGGAGCCTCGGCGCCGCGATCGGGGCGAGGGCGGACGAGCGCGGCTAGGGTGGATGTGTGGATGCGTTGGCCGGATTGCTCGAAGGCCCGCGTGCCCGCGGCGCGTTTCTCATGTGTTCGTTGCTGAACCCGCCGTGGTCGCTGCGGATTCAGGACGAGGCGCCGTTGACGGTGCTCGCGATGATCCGTGGAAAGGCTTGGGTCAGTGCGGATTCCGAGCCGCCGCGGCAGCTGGTGGCCGGTGATGTGGCGGTGTTCCGTGGCCCGCGGCCGTATACGGTCGCCGACGATCCGGCCACCGAACCGCAGATCGTCATCCGGCCCGGGCAGGTCACCACCACGCCCGATGGCGAGATCCTTTGCGAGACACTGAGTCTGGGTGTCCGGCAATGGGGCACCGACCCGGCGGGCGAGACCCTGATGGTCACCGGCACCTACGAGACGGCCGGTGCGGTGAGCAGGCGCCTGCTGCGTGCCCTGCCCCAGGTCGCGGTGCTGCCGCGCGGCGAACTCGACACCCGGCTGCTCGACCTGCTCGTCGACGAGGCCACCAAGGACCTACCTGCCCAGACTGCGGTCCTGGACCGGCTGCTCGACCTGCTGCTCATCGCCGCGCTGCGCTCCTGGTTCGCCCGCGACGACGCCCCCGCCTGGTACCACGCGTACAGCGACCCCCTGATCGGCAAGGCGCTACGCCTGCTCCAGCACAATCCCGCACACCCGTGGACGGTGATCGCGCTGGCCGAGGCGGTCGGTATGTCCAGGGCAGCGCTGGCCCGCCGGTTCACCGACCTGGTCGGCGAACCCCCGATGACCTTCCTGACCGAATGGCGCCTGTCGCTGGCCGCCGACCTGCTCGCCGAATCCGACGCCACCGTCGAGGCCATCGCCCGCCAGGTCGGCTACGGCAGCGCGTTCGCGCTCAGCACCGCCTTCAAACGTCACTTCGGGGTGAGCCCGCGCGACCACCGCCAGGGCACTGCGATGATGTCAGCGTGAACTATCCCGTCCTGTGGCCGATGCCGACCCGGTGGGCCGACAACGACCAGTACGGCCACGTGAACAACGTGACCTACTACTCGTACTTCGACACCGCCGTGAATGCCTGGCTGATGCGCGCCACCGGCACCGATATCACCGCGCTGCCCGCGCTCGGCGTGGTCGCCCAGACCGCCTGCCGGTTCCACGGCTCGGTGAGTTTCCCCGACCAGCTGCAGGTGGGCCTGCGCATCGCCCGGCTGGGGAACTCGAGCATCACCTATGACCTGGCGATCTTCCGCGAGACCGAGGGTGGCCTGGAACTGGCGGCGAACGGCGATTTCGTGCACGTGTACGTCGACGCCGAGACCCGCAAGCCGGTGCCGATTCCCGACGTCGTGCGCACGGCGGCCGCTGAGCTCGTCACCGACTAGCCGCGCAGCATCGCCTGGAACCGGCGCATGCCCGACAGCCAGCGGTCGTAGTCGGCGCCCTTGTGCCGGTACATCTCGAGTACCTCGGGGTGCGGCAGGATCAGGAAGTGCTCGGCGGCCATCGCCGCCACGACGGTGTCGGCGACCTCTTCGGGGGAGAGCACCTTGCCCGCGGTCGTCACGGCCTTGATGGCCAGCGCCGCGGCCTGCGGCGCGTCGGGAATGAGATCGCCGCTGAGCAGGCGGGTGTCCACGCCCATCGGGCACAGGCAGCTCACCCGTACGCCCTGGTCGCCGTAGGTCATCGAGAGCCATTCGGCGAAGCCGACGGCCGCGTGCTTGGTCACCGAGTACGGGGCCGACCCGATCTGGGTCAGCAGGCCCGCCGCCGACGCGGTGGTCACGAAATAGCCGCTGCCGCGTTCGACCCAGCCGGGGACGAGCAGGCGGGCGGCGCGCACGTGCGCCATGACGTTCACGTCGATGGCCGCCGACCACTGGTCCTCGGTGCTGTCGAGGCCGGGTCCGCCGCCGATGCCCGCGTTCGCGAAATACAGGTCCACCGGGCCGTATTCGCGTTCGGCGGTCTCGATCAGGGAGGCGATCACCGCCTCGTCGGCCACGTCACCGCCGACCGCCACCGCGCCCAACTCCCCGGCTACCTTCGCCGCGCTGTCGGCATCCAGATCCGCCACGACCACCCGCGCGCCACCGTCGACGAGCCGACGCGCCAGTGCCGCCCCGATCCCCGCACCCGCGCCGGTGACGATGGCTACTTTGCCCGCAATCTCCATGCCCGCACCCTAACGCGGCAGGCACACGCCCACTCCGAATCCTGGTGCGGGGCTGCCGCGGTGACGGGTCACGCCGCCCCGGCGCGGGCAGAGCGCCGCCCACTGTCGCGGAGCCTCGCCGCGAGGGTGACCCGCCGAACCACGGTTCGGCACCGCCAGGTCAGCCGGGGATCGGCGCGTTCGGAACCGGGGCCGTTGGGGCGATCGAAGCGCGGGCCAGCGTGCCCAGCTTCGTGTGGTTGAAGACCAGATTGAGCAGGAAGGCCGCGCCCGCGCCGAGGGTGACTCCGCTGTCGAGCAGGATCTGCGCCGAGGTCGGGAACTTGGCGAACATGCCGCTGGTCAGCTCCGGCAGCAGGCCGATGCCGATGGCGGTGGCCGCGATGGTGGCGTTCACCCGGTCGCCGAGATCGGCTTGGCGCAGCGTGTTGACCCCGACCACCGCGACGGTCGCGAACAACACCAGCCCGACCCCGCCGACCACCGGCTTCGGGATCGCCGCGATCACCTCGCCGATCCGGGGCACCACGCCGAGCACCACCAGGATCGCCCCGCTCACGGCGGTCACGTACCGGCTGTAGACCCGGGTCGCCGCCACCGCGCCGACGTTCTGGTTGAAGATCGTGTCCACGAAGGCGGTGAACACGCCGCCGAGCACCCCGGACAGGCCGTCGCCGACCAGGCCGCGCGCGAGGTCGCCCTTGCCGATCGGTTTCCCGGTGATCTCGCTGATGGCCAGCATGCTCGCCGTCGACTCGGCGAACACCACGGCCATCACGATGCTCATCGCCACCACGGCGGTCACCGGGAACTGCGGCGCGCCGAAGTGGAACGGCTGGGGAATGCCGATCCAGTCGGCCGTCCCGATGCCGGCGGTCGACACCAGGCCCATCGGCAGCGCGAGCACGATCCCGGCCGCCAGCGCGATCAGCACACCCAGCTGCGACCACACCCCGCGACCGAGGCAGACGAACCCCACCGCGATCAGCACGACCACCGCGGCCAGCCCGATGTTCGACGGCGCCGCGAACCCCGGCGCCTTCGGATCCGTCCCGATGATCAGGCCCCCGGCGACCCCGATCAGCGAGACCCCGACCACCGTCAGCACCGTGCCGGTGACCAGTGGCGGGAAGAACCGGACCACCCTGGCGAACGGCCAGGCCAGCGCGATCCCGACCACGCCGCCGATCAGCATCGACCCGTACACGGCGTCTAGTCCGTATTCCTTGGCGATCAGGATCATCGGGTTGAGCCCGACGAAGGTGGCACCGCAGATGATCGGCAGCCGGGCGCCCGCCAGCTTGCCGACGCCGAGACTCTGGATCAGCGTGATGATCCCGGCCACCAGCAGATCGGCGCTGATCAGCAGCCCGATCGTGGCCCGGTCGAGCCCGGCGGCCGCGCCGAACACCAGCGGCACGGTGATACATCCCGTGTACATGATCAGGACGTGCTGGATGCCGAACGCCAGCTGCCGCGCGAACGGCAGCCGGGTGTCGACGGGATGTGCCTCACTCATGCACCTGTTTGTAGCCCGCCATTTTTACCGCCGATGCCCGTCGTGTTTCGTCGGCGTGACGGCTCGGATATATCGCTCAGACGCGGCTGAGCAGGGTCAACGGGTCCTCCAGGAAGCCCGCGGTGGTGGCGAGGAAGCGGGCGCCGAGTTCGCCGTCGATCATCCGGTGATCGAAGCTGAGCCCCAGCGTGGTCACCCAGCGCACGGCCAGTTCATCGCGGAACACCCACGGCCGCTTGCGGATCGAGCCGAGGCACAGGATCGCGGCCTCACCCGGATTCACCAGCGGGACACCGCTGTCCACGCCGAACACCCCGACATTGGTGATGGTGAATGTGCCGCCGCGCAGGTCGGCGGGAGTCGCGTTGCCCGAGCGGGCGGTCTCGGCGGCATCGCTGATCTCGCGGCACAGCTCGCGCAGGCTCAGCGTCTGCGCCTCCTTGAGATTGGGCACCAGCAACCCGCGCTCGGCGGCGACCGCGATGCCGAGATTCACGTAGTGCCTGGTGACGATCTCCTGGTTCGGCTCGTCCCACGCCGAATTGATGCCCGGATACTCCGCGATCGCGGCCAGGGCCGCCTTGGCGACCAGCGCCAGCGGGGTGAGGGTGAGGCCCTCGAAGGATTTCGTGGTGCGCAGGTGATCGAGCAGTTCCATCGAGGCGGTGCAGTCGACGGTGACGAAGGTACTCGCCTGTGGGATCGTGCGGGCGCTGGCCAGCATCGCGGCGGCGGTGCGCTTGCGGACGCCGCTGACGGGGGTGCGTTCCTCGCGGGCGGTCGGCTCGATCAGGCCGGCGTCGGCGTCGCCGGAGTGACCGTTGGCCGGTGCCGGTACCGCCTCGCCGACCTTGGCGGGGGTGCGCGGCGTCGTCACCGGCACGGCGGTCCGCACGTCCTCGACGGTGACCGCGCCCTCCGGCCCCGACCCGGCGACGAACCACAGATCGATACCGAGTTCCTTGGCCAGTTTGCGCGCCGCCGGCGTCGCCGCCGCGCGATGGGTGCTCGGGGTGCTGGCCGCCATCGCCGCCGAGGGCGTGGGTTTGCGCCTGCGCGAGGTGGATTCGGCCTCGGGGCCGTAGCCGACCAGCACGTCGTTGCGGGTCGCCGTCGGTGGTTCGGTGACCTCGAGGTCGTTGCGCACCCGGATCAGCGGAGCGCCGACCGGCACGGTGTCGCCCGGCTTCGCCAGCAGTTCCACCACCACGCCGGAGAACGGTGACGGCAGCGCCACCACCGCCTTCGCGGTCTCCACCTCGGCGATGGTCTGGTTCAGTTCCACCGTGTCGCCCACCGCGACCGACCAGGACACCAGGTCGCCGTCGGCGAGGCCCTCGCCCAGATCGGGGAGGCGGAACTCGAGAACATGACCGTCGTCGGCGGCTTGTTCCGGCACAGGTGCACCTTTCATCTTCACGCGGCGAGAGTGCGATCGACCGCCGCCAGAATGCGGTCGGGGTCGGGCAGGTGGTGCTTTTCGAGCTTAGCCGGGGGATAGGGGATGTCGTAGCCACCGACGCGCAGCACCGGCGCCTCCAGGTGATAGAAGCAGCGTTCGGTGACGCGGGCCGCGATCTCGGCGCCGAGCCCCGCGAACACCGGCGCCTCGTGCGCGATCACGAGCCTGCCGGTCTTGTCGACCGAGGCGGCGACGGTGTCGACGTCGATCGGCGAGAGACTGCGCAGATCGATCACCTCCAGTGAATGTCCCTCCTCGGCCGCGATCTTCGCCGCCGTCAGCGCGGGCGCGACGGTGCCGCCGTAGGCGACGACGGTGGCGTCGGCGCCGCGCGTGCACACCCTGGCCGAGTGCAGCGGCAGATCCGGTTCGCCCTCGAAATCTACGTCGGCTTTGTCCCAATAGCGACGTTTGGGCTCGAAGAAGATCACCGGATCGTCGAGCGCGATCGCCTGGCGGATCATCGAATACGCGTCGGCGGGCGTGCTGGGCGAGACGACCCGCAGGCCCGCGGTGTGCGCGAAATACACCTCGGGCGATTCCGAGTGGTGTTCCACCGCGCCGATGCCGCCGCCGAAGGGAATGCGAATCGTCAACGGCGCCTTCACCTTCCCGCCGGTGCGGTAGTGGATCTTGGCCACCTGGGAAACGATCTGGTCGAAGGCGGGATAGACGAATCCGTCGAACTGGATCTCCACCACCGGCCGGTACCCGCGCAACGCCATGCCGAAAGCCGTTCCGACGATGCCGGATTCGGCCAGCGGCGTATCGATGACGCGGTTGTCGCCGAAGTCCTTCTGCAGGGTGTCGGTGACCCGGAAGACCCCGCCCAGCCTGCCGATGTCCTCGCCGAGCAGCACGACCTTGCTGTCGTCGTCCATGGCCCGGCGCAGGCCGGTGTTGAGCGCGGCGGCGAAGGTGGTGATCATGACTGCGCTCCTTCGGCGAGGTAGGCCGAGAACTGCCGCGCCTCTTCGGCGATCAGGGGGTGCTCGGTCGCGTAGACGTGGTCGAACATGCTCATCGGGTCGGGATCGGGCATCTGGGTCGTGGCGGTGCGCACCCGGCGGGCGACATCGTCGGCGGTGGCCGCGACGCGGTCGGCGAACTCGGGGTCGAGCAGGCCCTCGCGGTCCAGCAGCAGGCGCACGCGTTCGATGGGGTCGCGGTGTTCCCAGTACTCGGTGTCGGCGGCGGTGCGGTAGCGGGTGGGGTCGTCGGCGGTGGTGTGCGGGCCCATCCGGTAGGTCATCGCCTCGATGAAGGTCGGGCCGCCGCCGGTGCGGGCGCGCTCGATCGCCTGCCGGGTGACGGCGAGGACGGCCAGCACGTCGTTGCCGTCGACCTGCACGCCGGGGATGCCGTAGCCGTCGGCGCGGCGCACCAGCGGTACATGGCTCTGCACGGTCACCGGTTCGCTGATCGCCCACTGGTTGTTCTGGCAGAAGAACACCACCGGCGCGCTCCACGCCGCGGCGAAACCGAGCGCCTCGGCGATATCGCCCTGGCTGGTCGCGCCGTCGCCGAAATAGGTGATGGTGGCCAGGTCGGCGCCGTCGAGGTGGGCCGCGTAGGCGTAGCCGGTGGCGTGCAGGCCCTGGGAGCCGACGACGATATTGGCGTTGGTCATGTTCACCGCGTCGGGGTCCCAGCAGTGGTGGGCGGCGCCGCGCCACAGGGTGGTCAGCTGCTCGGGCGGCACGCCGCGGACATAGGCCACGGCCGTCTCGCGGTAGGAACAGAACACATAGTCGTCGGGGTGCAGGGCGTGCGCTGAGCCCACCTGGGCGGCTTCCTGACCCAGCAGGGGTGGCCACAATCCGAGTTGGCCCTGGCGTTGCAGCGAGGTCGCCTCGACGTCGATCCGGCGGGTCACGACCAGGTCCTGATAGAGCTGCCGCAACCGTTCGGCACCGACATCGGCCACCAGTGCGGCGTGCTCGCGATCGAACACTCGCTTGCCATCGGGCTGGATCAACTGGACCGGGTAGGCCTGTTTCTCCGACATCGAGATCGCCTCCTCTCCACCTGGCCTCGTGGGCCGGTGCGGGTACGACAATCGCTGAGTGCGATGTGTATCACTCAGCATCCACGATAAAGCCGACTGCGCAAGCGACCGACACGGCAGTGCGCAGAATGCATGGTCTGCGGGGGTCGGGCGCTGTCATACTGCGTTGTATGACCAGTCGCGAACCCGACGTGACGCTCGACGCCACCGATGCCAGATTGCTGCGTGAGCTGATCGCCAACCCGCGTGCGACCGGCGTAGAGCTCGCCGCGCGCCTCGGTCTGTCGCGCAACACGGTGCAGGCGCGGCTGGCGCGCTGGGACAGCGGCGGGGTACTCGGCAGTTTCGAGCGCCGGGTCGAGCCGCGCGCCCTCGGCTACCCGCTGGCGGCCTTCGTCGCGGTCGTCGTCGACCAGCATCAGCTCGACGCCGTCGTCGACGAGCTCGCCGACGTCCCCGAGGTCACCGAGGTGTGCGGCATGACCGGCTCCACCGACCTCACCGTCCGCGTCGTCGCCCGCGACGCCGACGACCTCTACCGCATCGCCGGCCAGATCCTCAAGATCCCCGGCGTCGAACGCACCAACATGGCCCTGGTCATGCGCGAACTCGTCGGCCCCCGCACCGCCCCGTTGCTCGACCGCCTCGCCGGCCCGAACTGAGCGTCCACCGGATTGGCGTTGTTGTCGTAGGGGCGCGATACTGTTGTGCGAGAGATGGTCCGGTGGGTCCGGGCCTGGATAAACGGGGTGGGAATTCCATGTTCAAGCGCAGTGTGTTCGTCGTGGCCGTGATCGCGGTGTCCGCGGTGGTCGGTGGGTGTTCGGAGTCGGATCTGTCGAGTGGCGGCACGTCGTCGGCGTCGAGTGTCGCGGTGTCGGCGCCGGTGGTGCCCGAGGTGCCGTCGCTGCCGCTGCTGAACCGGCGGGCCGGCAACGGGGAGGTCGTCCAGCAGGACGGGCTGGTCGGGGCCGGGACGCTGACCATCGACAACGGCAACAGTTCCGATGTCGCCGTGGTGGTGGCGAACGGGAATCCGGCGGCGCCGCAGGCGACCATCTACGTGCAGGGGAACTCCCAGGCCACGCTGAGCGGGATCGACGGGTCGTACTACGTCTATCTCAAGACCGGCACCGACTGGGATCAGGCCACGCTGAGCTTCACCCGTGATCGCCAGTTCCAGAAGTTCGACGACGTCTTCGACGCGGGCTCGGACTGGGAGATCACCCTGAAGCCATCGATCGGCGGAAACGCGAGCACGAGCGACGTTCCCGCGTTCTGATCCGGGTCAGGCACCGCTGGGCAGGAACCGGCGGACCGCCAGGCCGGCGAGCAGTGCCCAGAAGGCGCCGCCGATACCGAGGAAACTCGTTCCGGCCGCGGCCACGAGAAACGTGACCAGGCCGGCCATCCGGTGCTCCGGGTCGCTCAGCGCGCCGGTCAGCGCCGCGGCCAGGGTGGCCAGCAGAGCCAGGCCCGCGACCGTTTCCAGCGTGCCCGCCGGAGCCGCGGCGATCAGGGTGACCAGCGCGGCCGAGGCGAGCCCGAGCACCAGGTAGCTCGCGCCGGCGGTGGCCGCGGCGATCCAGCGTCGCTGCGGGTCGGGACTCGCGCTCGGCGCGGCCGAGAGCGCGGCGCTGATCGCGGCGAGGTTGATCGCGTGGCCACCTGCACCCGCCCCCGCGATGGTGCCGATCCCGGTGACCAGCATCGACGCGCGCCACGGCACCTGGTAATCGAACGAGCGCATCACCGCGACGCCGGGGATGTTCTGCGAGGCCATCGTCACGATGTAGAGCGGGATCGCGATGCCGACGATCGCCTGCCAATGCCACTGCGGCGCGGTCCATTCCACCGTCGGGACCATGGCGGCCAGATCCAAGTGCCGGTCGCGCACCACGATGTCGATGCCGGTGCCGATCGCCGCCACGGCGAAGGCGACCAGCACCGCCCACTTCGGCGCGTAGCGCTGCAACACCAGCCACACCACGATGACCGGCACGACCACGGCCGGGGAGGTCTGCAGGGCCCGCACCGGCGCCAGGCACAGCGGCACGAGCACACCCGCGAGCATCGCCTGCGCGATCGGTACCGGGATAGCCGCGACGAGCGAACCCAGCCGCTGCCACAGTCCCGTGATCACGATCAGCACCCCGGTCACCGCGAACGCGGCGACCGCGCCCGCCCAGCCACCCGCCACCAACCCGGTACTCGCCAGCAGCGCAGCGCCCGGCGTCGACCAGGCCAGCGTGATCGGGATCCGGTAGCGGAAACTCAGCAGCAGGATGCCGATGCCCTGGGTGAAGCACAGGATCATCAGGCCCGACGCCGCCTGCGCCGGGCTCGCCCCCACCGCCCGCAGCCCACTCAGCACCACCGCGAACGAACTGGTGAATCCGACCAGCGCTGTGATCGCCCCCGCCCCGAGCGGCTGGGCGATGCCCGCCCGCTGCTCGGTGACTTCATCGGGTGTGGTGCTGGTGACCTGCGACATTGTGCAGATATTGCCCGTCGAACGGGCGGCTGTCGCCTGCCAGTGGGCCGAAAGTGGCCTGATCGACGTTCGTCCGGACCGGTCCAGTTTGAGGACAGCGCCGACGCCCGTCGCGGGCACGGTGGAGGTTTCCTGGGGCTCCTGGGCCGGCTCGCAGCGGGGAGTTCGGATGGCCATCGGTACTCGGCCGTGGCCGGGCATTCGCTTCCGTGGGCGGGACCGACTGCGTAGGGTGGCGCAATCAGGGGGTCCGTAAGTGTGACGGCGAGTGAGGAGTGGGTGTGGGCGCGGTGGTGATCTCCCCGGACGAACTTCGGGAGGAACTGGCGGACAACAGGATTCATCTGCTCGATGTGCGGTGGGCGCTGGGTGATCCGGACGGTCCGCAGCACTATCTGGACGGGCACATTCCCGGCGCGGTGTTCGTCGACATGGAGACCGAACTGGCCG